>JBAQUK010000165.1:0-18775 GCA_049297455.1 Desulfosalsimonadaceae bacterium
CCTGCCACCTGCTCAAAAAAAGATATTTTCTTATATACAGACACAAATTCAATCGACACCGGGCTTGTTCAACCACCGGATAAGATCGTGGTTCGCTTCGCTCTCACGATCTATCCTTATTCGTTCGATCCGCACCGAAAGGCCGTCTTTCCCCCCTTTGGTTTTATCCGTGTACAAGGGGAAAAAGGGCAGCGGGTTTGCAACTTCGGTAGTCCCGCCCTTATTTTCCGAAAGGCGCAGGGCATGGGGCACCACGGCATTCGCATTGTTGAAGATCCGGATATCATTCAGATCGCTCCGGGCAACCGTTCCATAGACCTCCCGTGGGATGGAAAAGCGGTAGACGGCCCCGTTCCCAGGGAGAGAAATGGGCATACCATAGGCAAAATCAGCGGGCTGAAGCGCCGCTGTTTCCCCCGCACCCGTTACGGACGGCGACAAAAACAGGACGGCTGCAAAGACAAGAAGCACAAGCATAAAATTTCTCATGAAACCTCCTGGTTACGGGCGGGGGGAAGGGGCGAAAAATAGCCGATGAGCAGCATGAGGGAACCCACGCCGAGAAAGGATATGATCCGGGCAACCGTGCCGGTGCCCGCCAGGTCAACGAGAAAAAGCTTGATGACTACCAGGGACAGGATAGAGGCCCCGATAATCCAGACCAAACGGCTGCCTTTCCGGGTGGCGCCCAGGGTCGTTATCAGGGCGGTGATCCCCCATAGCATGGAAATGGCGGCCTGAAAGAGCACCGATTGGTAAAGGCCCGTGCCGGTGTACGGCACATGGGCATAAAAATGGATGGTCCGGGCGACCGTGGCGTTTAAGAGAAGAAACCCGGCCAAATAAACCATGATATTCAGAACCGGGCGATCCGGCTGGAAGTCGAACCGGCGGAGCCATTCCTTTTGGCGGACGATCCACAGCATGACGATAAAAAGAAGATAGATCTGAGTGAGTTCCATCGGATTGATCAGCGGTACGAACTTTAGTGGCGCGGGATTTCCGTGATGGAGATTGACCAGGACCGCCCAGGCAAACAGATACAATACCGGAAGCCCGGCCCCCACCCCGAAATAGGCGTCATGAAACCGGCGGACCGGCCAGGTGAGACGGTCTCCTTTGCTTAAGATGAACATCACCATGGCGCCCGGCACCACCCCCCGGACGCAGTATCGCCAGGTCCAGCCGCCTCCCTGCAGGAGGAGATCGACAAAGTAAGCGCTCTCCCTGGCAAGCACAAAGACCAGAAGCCACAGGGTGAACTGGTGCCAGAGGGGCACCAGTTTTTCCGGCCAGATGGTTTCACAGTTGAACAGCAAGCGATATTGGACGCAAAAACTGATGCCCCAGGCCATGAACCCCAGACGGGCGAAAAGATGCAGGTCCCCTGCCCGGCCCAGATGGTTGAGGCTGGCAAGCCCTATCACCGGCAATAGAAGAAGGGATGGATAGACAAACTGTTTCCAGGCAAGACGGCGGCTGATGATATCCATAACCAGAAAGCTGACCGCCGCATGAATGAGCACCGCCGTAACCCGGTCCTGCCAGCCGACAAAGCGGTCGATCTCCAGAAAAGCCGCCCCGAACCACCAGGCGATCCCCCAGACCATGAGGGGAATGGCGGCATGGCGCTCCCACGGACGCAGGATTTCGGATTTTTTGGTCAGGTACCAACTGGAGAAGAGACCGGCCAGACTGATGAGCAGGCAGCCCACAAAAAAGCTGTTTGCCAGCGGAATCTGACGGAAAGGCAAATGCGTGGCCAGCAGAAAGGAGACGCCGGAACCCGCCTGGAGGAGAATCCCGAAGATGCGGGGAAGGAGCCGGTTCTGCCGGGCCCCGATCCAGAGGATGGCCCCACCCTCAAGTGCCCAGGCAGCAGATGTCCAGCGGCCGTCCAGGGCCAGGGGGATGGCCAGACTGCCGAAGACGACGCCGAATGCCAGAAAAGACTCGACCACTGCGCGCAATCCGGCAATGCGGCGCCAGAGGATGGTGGCGAGCAGGATGTAAAAAAGCCCGAGACAGAGGGCGCTGATGGCCAGGCCATACTCGAAATTGCGGACCAGGCCGTACTGCAATCCGAACGCCGCCAGGGGCACGCCGAAAACCAGGGTTCCGTCCACATAGCCCTTGAGATTCAGGGGCTGGCGCAATGCATAGAATACCGAAATAACAACATAAAAAAGAAAAAACAGGATGAGGAACGGCTCGGTGGTGGAGAAATAGCGCGGCTGGTAATATTTGCCGCCCCATAAGGAGGCGATGACAAAAGTGAAGACAAACCCGATCAGGTTCAG
Organism: Desulfosalsimonadaceae bacterium; assembly: GCA_049297455.1. Classification (GTDB taxonomy): domain Bacteria; phylum Desulfobacterota; class Desulfobacteria; order Desulfobacterales; family Desulfosalsimonadaceae; genus SURF-3. The sequence continues at coordinate 2,301 of JBAQUK010000165.1, forward strand.
TTCCCGCCATGATTTGCGCCAGGCAATTCCGACAATGCCGAGATTGAGCAGGGCGTAATAGGAAAAGAGCGCCACATGACTGCCGCTGCCGGTGGACATCAGCACCGGGGCCAAAAACCCGCCCACAATGCCGGATATGGCGAGGTATTTCGCGTCCTGAAGCACGGCATCCCGGAGAGCGCCACCAGGCAGAACATGGCGGCAAAGGCGAAGCCGTAGGGCAGCAGATGATAGAACCGAGCCGCCGCATAGACGGTGAGATACAGCACGCCGACGCCGCAGCCCTGCAGGAGCAGGCCGTACATCATCTCCCGGTCCCTCAGCCGCCAGCCCGCGCCGAGCAAGCCAAGGCCCCCGAGAAAGACCCCGATCAGCCGGAACTCGATGGGAATCAAATTGCGTTGGGCCGCATATTTGAGCAGAAATGAGAAACCGAAAAAGAGGACAATCACGCCGATCTTGGTGACCACGTTGCCGGTGGTGAAAAACTTCTTCAGGGATGCGGCCAACATGCCGGGAAGTGACGAAAATGCATCCGCTCCGGTTTCTGCGCTTTTAGCGGGCGCGACCACTGATTCGGCGGCAAAAGAGGGAGCGGTTTCGGTAACGGCAAGCTCGTCAAAGGGGAGTTCCATGTCGTCGCTATCCGCCATCACGGTTTCCGGGACAGGCCGGGGGATGGTCAACGGCTGTGGGACAGGACGAACGGGGATGTCGCTCCGGGCAGGAGCTTCGGCCATGGCTTGTTCCGCCTTCGGAACCGTGCGGCTTACGCGCCCCTCCATCCGGGTGAGGCGCTTGCGCAGCATATAGATTTCGGCCACCAGAAGCCCCAGAACCAAACCATAGAACGCGTCGGGAATCCGATGGGCGATCACGCCGATAAGCCAGCCGATACCGCCTGAGACCAGATAGACCATAAGGGCAATCCTTTTTTGGGGGTTATGGGCGTTGCCGGGAACAGGACCGACAAACCATCCTTCCTGTCAACATCAGTAACTGTTTTTATATGATATTATGGATAGTTAACACCCGCTAAACAAAAGCAAAATCAGCCAAAAGAACGGTTCAAGAAACATAGCCACAAGGCACCCTTTTTCAGTCTTTGTAATAACTGAGGAATTTCTAAGGGCTGCAACAACTTCTTCCTCGGTTTTTGCATCTCCAATTTGGGGATATCCCCAGTCTTCTATTTTTTTCTTAACTTCAGAAAGGTCTGTTATCTTAACCAGATCCTTATATTGACCGTAAGAAAAATAAAACCCCCGAAGACCATGCTTCCCTAATTCCTTTACGACTTTACAACCAGAGTTCATATTTTTGCGATCTTATAAGGCCGGTGAGAAAACTCCGGGTTAAATGGCGCTGAAATGACAGGCCGGCACGATCACTCGACATCCGGCAAATTTTCATAGACCTGCTCTATGGTTGCGTTTTCAGACAGGGCCTTTATCACCGATGGCAGTGGCTCCGGCCAGACTCCGGGGAGATTGCTTTCTCCAGCGTTAACAATTGCAAATGCAAGCTTCTCCACTGGAGGACAAAATTCAGCAGTAACGCCAGGCTTGTTGCCCCTGGAATCAATACGATACCAGCCATATCGCTTTAAATACACAGCATTCAGGCCGTGAAGACAATAGCGTGATCCTCCAGTCTCAACTTTCAACCGTTGATAGCAGAGGCCCGCCGGAATAGCGTTGGCCCGCAATAGCGCTGCCAGCAAATGACTCTTCGCATAGCAGTAGCCCGTACCCTGAAGCAATACTTCTGTTGCCTTACAAGTTACCGGATTTAATTTGTAATCCCAACTGTGTTGAATAGAATCCCGGACGAACTCAAAACAACGTTTGGCCACTTCTTCATCACGAGTGCAACATTCAGCAAGCTCAGAGGCCTTGTTCACTATAGAAGGATGCTTCCAATCGATGTACTCGCTATTTTCGAGATAACGATCCAAAACTATTCTCCTTTACAACATCGACTGCCCATCAAGCATCCTGATATTTATATATATTTCTTACACAGTATATCCGTATTCACAAGGGTTTTATTTGACCGTTTCCCAAATTTTCATCAGAACAATTCAGGGGATAACCGTTTTCAGGCTTTCGCATACCCCAGTTTTTCACCAGCGGGAGATAACGCTGTTTTTCAGTCTTAACGTGGCCGGCATCACCTATAATCTGTTTATTTGTATCATTTTATGATAGTGAATCAAAGAAAAGACTGTTTTTTTGTGTAACAGCGGGTTTTCCTGATCCCGCCTTACAGAAAGGGGGCAGCCCATGAACGGTCGTCTTAAGAACACCCCGTTGCGGTTTCATGCCGTGGGAACATCTTTTTCCTTTTTTGTCTTTGTCATTCTCATGGTGTGCTTGTTGCTGATATCCGGTAATGCCATCGCAGGGAACGGCGATGCCGGCGGGATCATCGACGCCAGGGGCGAGGCATGGGTGCTGTCGACTCAAACCGGGGCGAGGATGACTGCCGTCAACGGCATGGCCCTGAATCCGGGAGACACCTTGCACACCGGCGCAAACGGCCGGCTGTTTGTCTTGTGTGCCGATGAATCCCTGATACAACTGAACAGCAACACGGCCTTCGTGCTGGGGCAGGTGGCGCAGACCGCCGGGTGGTATGGGAAAAAGCCGTTCGTGAAGGCGGCGGCCCGGACCGCATCCTCTTTATACCGGCTGCTCAGGGGCGAAATGTGGCTGAGAAACAAAAACCGGCACATGATGATCGATATTGAAACGTCGACAGTGGTGGTGGGTGTTCGCGGGACGGAATTGAACCTCATGAGTGACGGCAACACCTTAAGCATGCTGACCGTGCTGCGGGGAAAAGTTATGGCCGCAAATACCGCCGGGCGCATCCCGGTGACCGCCGGGCAGCAGGTGAGCGCGGCACGCGGACGGCCGCTTCAGGCGGTAATGCTGGTTTCGCCCCAGGATGCGGTGCAGTGGACCCTGACGATTCCGGAAGGGCTGCTTCTCCCTTCATATCCGATATCCGGACCGGAAGGGGAAGAACTGGCGTCCCTGAAAGAGGAACTGGGGTCCGGAAAAATATCCGAAACCTACACGAAACTTGCTGAAATTACAAAAAAATATCCGGAAAATGCATCCGCATTTCAGCTTCTGTCCCTGTCCGCCCTGCTGATGGGGAAAAAAGATGAAGCCTTGGCCGCATCCCGAAAAAGCACGGTCCTGGCCCCGAAGGATCCGCACGGGTATATTCTGTTGAGCTATGCCCGCCAGGCGGTGTTTGATTTGCCGGAAGCGGCGCGCGCCGCAAAGGACGCGCTTGCCCTTACCCCTGACCATGACAGCCGTCAATTAACGGCCCTGATTCAACTTGCCCGGCTGCAATTCGGCATGGATTATATGGATGACGCCCGGCAGTCCCTTGCACAGGCAAAACACATGGCCCCGGAATCCGCAGAAGCGGCAAACCTTGAAGGGTTTATGCTGCTCGCCGCTCAAAAAACGGACAAGGCCATTGCCGCCTTTGAAAAAGCCGTAAGCCTGGATTCCCGCCTGGGCGAGCCCCATCTGGGCCTTGCCCTTTGCCACATGCGAAAAGGAAGGCCCGCGCCGGCAATGGCGGAAATGTCCGCCGCCGTTCTTTTGGAACCCCGCAGGTCCTTGTTTTTAAGCTACTGGGCCAAAATGCTTTATGAACTCAAGCGGTTTGACGAAGCCCTGGACATGCTGGCATTCGCCAAAGACCTGGACCCACGGGATCCCACGCCGTACCTTTACGAGGGGATTATTTACCGGGATATGAACCGTCCGGTGGAAGCGGTGGCGTCCCTGCACCAGGCCATTGCATTAAATGACAACCGGGGGGTGTACCGGTCCCGATTTCTGCTGGACCAGGATTTGGCGGTGAAAAATGTCAACCTGTTTCTTCTGTACCAACAACTGGGACTTTCCTCATGGGCCCAGAGCAAGGCCCTTCGTTCCATTAAAAAGGACTACACCAATTTCGCCGGGCATCTGTTTTACGGCTCCGCGCTCTTAAATTCCGGGAACCGCACCATTGCCGGGGGCACGGAGCTGCTTCTGGGAAGGATACTGCAACCTGCCAATTTCAATACATTTTCTTCATTTAACGACTATACGTCTTTTTTTGACGGTCCTGCCGTGAATGGGAGCATCACGGGTTCCGCCGGAAATCATGATACCAGGGGGTATTTCGTCAGCGCCTATGGCGGCGTGCCGGATTACCGCCTGGCGTTTCTGGCCGATAATTATTACAACACCACGGAGGGATGGCGGGATACCCACAATGAACGGGGAAACGGTACCGCCGCAGTGGTGAAATATGATCCGACAACCATTGACCACCTCACTTTCAGTTACCGGATGCTGGAAGGCAAACAAAAAGATGAGATGACCGGTCGAAACGAATATGATCAGGAACCCAATCCGGTGGCCAAATCAGGGACGGACACCGATAAGGTTGAGGTGGGGTATCACCATCATTTTTCTCCGGAATCGGATTTTCTTTTCTTTTTTACCTGGAACCGGGATGACGGCAGCGTGTTTGATTATGACCGGACCGAAAATATTTTCGGACTGGATGGGGTGACCCTGCATGCCTTCAGCCTGACGGAATATCAGCGGCCCTATGCCCAGTATCAGGCCCAGCAGCTTTTCCGAAAAGGCCGCCACCAGTGGATCACCGGTGCGCTTCACTATGCGGGTCACAAAGACACCCGGATCGAAACCGAAGATTATTATTACTATGAGGGAGAAGAACTGGATTTTTTTCCCGGCAGTTCCAGCCATGACCCGGACCACCGCCTGACCAGTTTTTATCTGGCGGATATCTGGCAGTTGCACCCCAAATGGGTGATGGAGGGCGCGCTTTATTATGATCAAATGACCAATTCCAACGCTGCCGCCGGAACGGAATGGGATATCAACAAACTCAATCCCCGCCTGGGGCTGATTTTTGAGGCAGGCCCGTCCGACACCCTGCGGATAGCCGGGTTTCAGTATCTCCTGCCGTTTACCGCAAACCGGATTGATCCCACGGAAATCGCGGGTATTCCGATTTTTCGGAACACGGGCGAAGGGTCCCTGGCAAAAGAAGCGGACCTGGTGTGGGAGCATGAATGGAAGAACGCTTTTTTTACCGCCGGCATTTTTTACCTGGACCGGGAGAACAAAAGCAAGCTGATATCCGAAAGCGGGCCCGTGACGGACACGGACAAAGGCCGGCTCAAGGGAACGGAATTCGCCTGCAACCGCATTCTGGCCCCCGGCCTTGCCATGACCGGCGGCTACCGGTTTCAGGAGATCCGTGATGAATTCCTGCCGGACAAGGACCGTAAAGACCACCTTGCCAGTCTGGGGCTGAACTATGTGCATCCCGGCGGCTTTTCGGCGGGAATGGCTCAGTCCTATCGTTATGATGATTTTGACGAAAATATCCGGAAAAATGAAGACATCTGGCTCACCGATGCCATTGTTTCATTTGAATATCCCGAAAAACATGGGCTTGCATCCTTGCAGGTGAAAAACATTTTTGACAACCATTTCAACTGGGTGGAGGATATTTATGTTTTCCAGGGGCGGGCCCCGGCCCGGGAGGTCGTCGGCAGCTTGTCAGTGTATTTTTAAAACACGGCGTAAAAACCCGCCTGCGGTCCGATAACCACCCGATTTTTCAAAAATATCATCAAATATAATAATCCCTTATCGGGGGAAATCCATTAAACGCCACCGAACTGTACGTAACGGTGTAAGCGCCGGTGGTGAACCAGTAAATACGATCACCGATGGCCAGGTTCAGCGGCAGGCTGTATTTTAATTTTTCATACATGATGTCGGCGCTGTCGCAGGTGGGCCCGGCAATCACCACCTGACCGGTTTCCCCTTTTTTTTCAGTATAAATGGGGAATTTAATCGCCTCGTCGAGGGTTTCCATCAATCCCGAGAATTTGCCCACATCGGTAAATACCCACCGATACAGTTCCGTGTTGGATTTGTGCGAAATCAAAACGATTTCACTGACCAGCACCCCTGCGTCGGCGACGAGAGAGCGTCCGGGTTCCAGAATGATTCTGGTGCGGCCATCGCCAAAACCCTCCTTTATGAAGCGGGTGATTTCCCTGGCATAGGTTGCCAGCTCGCTGGTTTTGTGAATATAGTTTGCCGGAAACCCGCCGCCCATGTTGATCATCTTGAGTTCAATGCCGTCTTCCTTACGCAGGCGTTCAAAGATGACCTTCACCTTGGTAAGAGCGGCATCCCAGGCGCCGATTTCCCGCTGTTGTGATCCCACATGAAAGGATACGCCATAGGGTTCCAACCCCAGATTACGCGCCAGCACCAGCAAGTCCATGGCCATGTCGCTCTGGCAGCCGAATTTCCGGGACAGGGGCCAATCTGCGGTGCGCGTGCCTTCGGTCAGGATGCGGACATAAATCCGTGAGCCCGGCGCTTCTTTTGCAATATTCCGCAGATCGGCTTCGGAATCCGTGGCGAACATGCGGACCCCTTTTTCATAAAAAGTTCGGATATCCTTGCTTTTTTTAATGGTGTTGCCGAAGCTGACGCGATCACTTGTAACGCCCAGGGCCAGCACTTTTTCAAGCTCAAATGTGGATGCGATATCAAAATTGGCGCCTTTGTCCCGCAGCAGGGTAATCACCTCCGGCGCGGGATTGGCCTTCACGGCATAATAAACGCCGGCATAAGGAAAACAGGTGCATATCTCATCGTATTTGCGGGCGATGATGGCGGTATCCACCACCAGAAACGGCGTTTCCAGAGTATCGGCAAGGGCCTTGATGCGGTTAAAGGTGTCTTGCGCATAATAATCACTAACCTCTATGATTGTTTCATCATCCATATTGTCGGATCCTTTTTTGGGAATGGGCGTTTTGCTCCGGGTTTTTAAAAACCTTGGATTCATACGCGAGGAAAAACCACAAATCAACAAAAAGGGAGCCCCGGCAAAAAAAATATCGGATAATTCCGGAGGAGAAACCAAAACGGGCTGCCGGGGGGACGCCATGAATGTTGAAAGCTAAATGATGTCATGGGATTTGAAGTGCATAACAATTGTTTTCAGTATATATTGGTCATGTTGAAAAAAAATCCGCAACACATACCGGCACGCAGGGCAGACAAAATGAAAAAACCTTCGAATTCAGGTAAATACAGACGCAAAACCAGGATTGCCGCATGGTTGTTCGTTCTGGTTCTGACGGGCGTGGGCGTGGCGGCGATAGTGCGGGAACTTCAGACCTCCCGCATCCAGGCCCGGATTTTTTCGCGGATGGCCAAAAATTTGACGTATCAGGTGGAAAACGGCAAAAGTTCCGCCATCCGGTTTCCGCTATACGGCCCGTATGACCTGCGGCTAGGGTATGTCCGGATCCCCGAATGGATCGAGAAAATGGCGGCGAGCGGGTTTGCGGTCACGGCCCAGGCCCGCTGGTCGGAGGAGTTGCTGAAATACAACGACCTCGGGATTTTTCCGGTCTATCCGGAAAAATCCCGCGCGGGCATGGCCATTTATGACCGCAGAGACCGGGAAATCATGCGCACCGCTTTCCCCCAGCGGGTGTATCCCGGATTTGAAGCAATCCCGCCGATTCTGACCCGCATGCTCCTGTATATCGAGAACCGGTACCTGTTTGACGCGTCTGCGCCCTACCGGAACCCCGCCGTCGAATGGAAACGCCAGGCAAAAGCCATCATGGACATGGCCATCCATCTTGTCGATGACACCCATGACGTGGCCGGGGGCAGCACGCTGGCGACCCAGATCGAAAAATTCCGGCATTCCCCCGAAGGCCGGACCACCAGTGCCCCCGAGAAATTGCGGCAGATTGTGACGGCTTCCCTGAGGGCGTATCGGAACGGAGAGCGGACCAGTGATGCCCGGTGCCGGATTGTTCTGGATTACATCAATTCCATCCCCCTGGCCGCAGCGCCCGGTTACGGGGAAGTCATCGGGATGGGGGACGGCCTGTGGGCATGGTATGGGATGGATTTTGAGACGGTCAACCGGTTGCTGCGGGAGATGGATAGCAATGCCCGGGATTTTGAAACCCGCGAACAGACCGGCTCGGCACTCAAAGCGGCCCTCAGCATCTTTCTGGCCCAACGGCGACCAAGCGCCTACCTTCTGTCCAGCCGCAAGGATCTCGAGACCCTGACCGACAGTTACCTGCGCGTCATGGCGAAAGACGGGCTGTTTTCCCCCGGCATCCGGGACGCCGCGCTGGCGGCAATGCCGCCGTTTTTCAAACAGGCCAAAATTTCATACCCGAGCGACACTTCCCGGCAAAAAGCCGCCAACCTGGTCCGTTCCCGGCTGCTCGCCAATCTCGGCATCAATCGGTTCTATGATCTGGACCGGCTCGACCTGAATGTCAAAACCACCATCGATCTGGATCTCCAGAAAAAAGCCACGGACATGCTGATGAATCTCCGGGATCCGGCCGTGGTTAAAGAAGCGGGACTGGTGGGGCCCCATCTGCTGGAAAACGGCGATCCCATGAAAGTGATTTACAGTTTCAGCCTTTACGAAAAAACTCCCGCAGGCAACCTGTTGCGGGTTCAAACCAATAACTATAACGGCCCGTTAAATATCGACGAGCAGACCAAACTGGATCTGGGCTCTTCCGCCAAATTGCGCACCCTGACGCATTATCTGGAAATTATCAAAGCGCTTCACGACGCCTATGCCGGGATGAGCGATTCGGAGATTAAAGCACTTGCCGCCCAAAAACCGCTGGATCCCCTGACCCAGTGGGGGATCGCTTATTTAAAGGGGAATCCGGACCGGGATCTCCAGTTGATGCTTGCGGCCGCAATGGAACGGCGGTATTCGGCCGGTCCGTGGGAACGGTTCTTCACCGGAGGGGGATTGCATACGTTTGCCAATTTCAACAAGGAAGACAACAACAGGGTCATGTCGGTGCGGGATGCGTTCAAAGCCTCCGTCAACCTGGTGTTCATCCGGATGATGCGCGACATCGTCTATTACCACATTTTCCAGAGATACGGCACAACACCCCGGAACCTTGAAAAAATCGAAGAATCGGAAAAAAAACGGCTGCTTTCGGCGTTTGCCGACAAGGAAGGGAAATTTTTTATCCGGCGGTTTTATGAAAAATACGACCAGAAAACGCCGAAGGAAGCCGCAAAATTATTGTTTGACGGAATCCAGCCCACGCCCCCGCACCTGGCCGCTGTTTTCAGGTATTTGACCCCGGATGCGGAGGTGGATGCGTTTGCGGATTTTTTAAAGGCGCGACTGCCGGGCTCCAAATTGATCGAGTCGTTTATTTACAAGCTTTACGGCGATTATGCCCCCGGGAAATTCACCCTGGCGGATATCGGCTATATCTCGACGGTGCATCCTTTAGAGCTGTGGATTGTCCGGTACATCCAGGAAAATCCGGGGACGGGCATCCAGCAGATCATCGCAGACAGTCAGGAAGTGCGTCAGGAAGTCTACCGGTGGCTTTTTAAAACCCGGAGCATCCGAAAGCAAGTCCAGCGGATACGAACCATTATTGAGCTGGAGGCTTTTCAGGATATTCACCGGGCCTGGAAACGCCTCGGATACCCGTTTGATTTCCTGATTCCGTCTTATGCCACAGCCATCGGGAGTTCCGCGGACCGCCCCGGCGCCCTGGCCGAATTGTCAGGTATTATTTTAAACAACGGCATCCGGAACCCCATGGTGCGTATCCGGTCGCTTCATTTCGGCGTGAATACGCCTTATGAAACCCGGCTGGAACAAGTGGAACCCGCCGGAGAACGGGTTCTGGCGGAAGAAGTGGCGCAAACCGTAAAGAACGCCATGCTGAATGTGGTGGCGGAAGGGACGGCCCGGCGGTTAAAGGACGGGGTTGAACTAAAGGACGGACGCGTCGCCCGGATCGGCGGAAAAACAGGGACCGGGGATCACCGGTACAAAACCTTCGGCCACGGCGGTGTCCTGATCAGCTCCCGGGTGGTCAACCGGACCGCAACCTTTGTTTTTTTCATCGGCGACCGGTTTTTCGGCGCCATCACCGCTTATGTTGCAGGACCAAGCGCCGGAGATTATTCATTTTCCAGCGGGCTGCCGGTCCAGGTCCTGAAAATGATGCTCCCGGATCTCGCCCCGTTGCTGGAGATTCCGGAAGCGGAACTCACCGAATAAAGCCCGAACGAAAACCACAAAAGCAATTTCTCTCAATAACAATTGCCGCTTTGATATTGATCATCAGTCCTGCGGCTGCTGCCGCGCTTTTTGTTGAAATCTTATTGACATTCAATAAAAACGTTTGTTATATAACAGTTGTTTTTAAAAGTTATCCATATAAAGAACAATCAGTTGTCGGTTATTACCCGGTTTTATTGAACCCGGTGAAAAAACATGAGTCGGCTAAACTTTTTTTAACGCCGGAAATTCCGGCCAGGGAGGGCGTCATGGGATTTGTGAAATCATTTGAGGAAATTATGGCCAACACCAGGGCAACCGCAGATTTTTATGATGCGGAGGTACTCGCGGTATTCTGGGAGACCAAACCGGAAATTATCGCAAAACTGCTGCCGCCGCCCCTGAAACCGGCGGCTCACCCCATTGCTATGGCGTTTGTGGCAAATTATCCGGCCACCAATTTTGATGTGGTTTACAAAGAGAGCGCGCTGTTTATCCGGGCCGAGTTCAATGGGGAAGAAGGAAATTATTGCCTGGCCATGCCGGTGACCAATGACATCGCCATGGCGGGCGGCCGCGAAGTATTCGGATTTCCTAAAAAAATGGCGGACATTCGCTTCCAAAAACAAGGCGCCGTTGTTGAAGGCTGGACCGAGCGGAGGGGCATCCGGTTTATGGAAGTCAGGGCGAACCTGACCGGAAAATTCAATACCCCGGAGGCCCAGGATCTGATCGTCAATGCCGGGATGGACGACGACGGGTCCATGAAAGCCGTTTCATATAATTTCAAGTATTTCCCCGCTCCAGAAGGTGGCGCTCTGGATTATGACCCCCGGCTGATCCGGCAGGAAACCCTGCTCAAACCCAAAGTCATGGAATTCGGTGAAGCGGAGATCATTTTCAACCCTTCGGATTATGACCCCTGGTCTGAGGTGACGGTGGTGAAGATGCTGGGGGCCATTTATACCAAGGGAGACAATTCCATGCTGGGCGGCCGGGCGGTTGCGGAAGTCGGTTTTATGGAATTTGCACCCTTCGCCTTTTTAAAATGGGACATGAAATAGTGCCTGCCGGGCCGGACCTGTCAAAATCAGGCCGTTTTTTGCCCGAATTTTCATCAAAACCCCATCATCCATCGTTTGAGGAACAAAAAATGACTTGCCGTGACATAGATTTAAATATCAGCAAAGAGACAAAGGCCATGCTGAGGGAAGTTGAAAAGTTCAGCATGGAAGTGATGCGGCCGGCAGGGATTGAGCTGGACCGGCTGGCTGATCCCGAAGATGTCATCCGGAAAGACTCGGTGCTTTGGAATGTGTTTAAACGCTTTCGCGAAATGGACCTGCATGTGCTTCAGATCCCGAAATCCCTGGGGGGCATGGCCGACAACCTGGATCCCATGGCGGCCATCCGGATTACGGAGCAGTTGGGATATGCGGATGCCGGGTTGACCATCAGCATGGGGGTTGCCAGCCTGCCCTTTAATGAGGCCGCCCGGTTCCCGATGCCGGAAATGCAGCAACTGGCCAGGGATTTTTGTGAAGACAAGGAGGGACGCCTCATCGGCTGTTGGGCGATCACGGAACCGGACCACGGCACGGACTGGAGTCTTGGCGGCAATAAGCCCAAATGCGGGCCTTCGGTGACTGCCGTGCTGAAAGGGGACGAATACATTGTCAACGGAGAGAAATCCGCATGGGTATCCAACGGCACCATCGCCACCCACGCGGTCCTTCATGTGGGGCTTTTTCCGGAAAGGGGGATGGACGGCCAGGGGCTGGCCATTATCCCCCTCGACCTGCCGGGGATTTCAAAGGGAAAGCCCCTGGATAAAATGGGGCAGCGCCCGTTAAATCAGGGATCGATTGTTTTCCAGGACGCACGGATTCCCAAAAAATACATGGTGATTCCGAATCCGGACTTTTTAAAAGCCACCGCCGGTCAGGGGCTGGCAACTGTTAACGGCGGCATGGCCGTGGTGTTTGCGGGTCTGGCAAAAGCCGCTTATGATGAAGCCTATCAGTATGCCAGAAAAAGGATCCAGGGCGGCGTGGCGATATTTGAGCACAAAAACATCCGCTTAAAATTAATGCAGATGCTGACACAGGTGGAGGCGGCCAGGGCAAATGCCAGAAGAATGGCCATGTACAACCTCGCCAACCCCATGAACCCGTCGGTGGTCCATGCGGTGGCGGCCAAATGTTTTTCCACGGAAACCGCGACCCGGGTCGCCAGCGACGCCATGCAGATATTCGGCGGATACGGCCTGGCAAAAGAATACCCCATTGAAAAGATATTCCGGGACGCCCGGGCCGGCATGATCGAAGACGGTGTGAATGAAGCGCTGGCCATCAAGGCGACGGAGTTTATGTAATGATATCAGATTTTTTATTAACTATCAAAATCTGCCAGGAGGGTTTCACCATGAAAAAACTCATTCCCGTATTGTTGGTTATTGTTTTTATCGGCTTTGGGACTTCAGCATTTGCAAAGGATTCGGAAATTGATTGTGACTGCACGAAAGGGGGGCTGGGACTCCAGATGGGAGACTTTGTCGTCGGCTTTGGTGTCCGGACATTTAATTCCATAACCGGGTGCGATAACAACTTCGGTATCGGCGTCGGTTTGGGAAGCGAGACCTGCGGAATCCGGATCGGATTTGGGTTCAATGAAGGTCTCATCGGTTTCGGGATAGCCTTCAGAGGACCCGAAACCACCACAAGCGCGGGATTCGGCATTGGGTACGATTATAGTGATTGCCGGATGGTCTGGCCTTACGAGGATTAACAAAAATTTGTTTTTATTACAGATTTATGTAATAAAAACAGCAATGATGATTTTTTAATAATTGGATATCCGGGGTGGGGACGGGAAAGGGGACGGTGAACACATGGCGACCACACGTAAGGTATTTTCATTTTCTTGCGCGACAGCCCTTATATTTCTGATGGTTTTTACCGGAGGCTGCGCATCTACCTGGACGAAGATGACGGTGGACGGCATGAAACCCCTGATGGAAAAAACACGCATGGCCTCGACCGGCAATCCGGACGTGGAGATGGTCCGGGATGCCATGCCGGCATTGCTGCTTCAGATGGATGGGTTTATCGAAGTTTCACCGGAAAACCGGTATCTCCTGACAAGCGCCGCCGAGAGCTATATGGGGTATGCCTTCCTTTTTGTGGAGGATACGGACAAGGATCGCGCGAAAGGGCTCTATCATATAGCAAAAGAATATGCGTTAAGGAGTCTGTGTACCACCAAAACATTTGCCCAGGGGCTGGCGCAAGACGACATTCAAGTGTTTACCAAGTCCCTTAAAACCATCCATAAACGGGATATTGCCCCCTTGTTTTTTGCGACAAACGCCTGGTTGCAGTGGATACGGCTTGCCCACGCCGATAACCCGAATGCGCTGAATGACTTGCCAAAGGTTGAGGCCATGATCGACCGGACCCTTGAACTGGATGATACATTCAACTACGGGGGCATCCATGCGGTTCTGGGGGCGTGGTATGTTTCAAGGCCCCAGATGCTGGGGGGCCAACCGGAGCAGGCGGATTTTCATTTTAATGAGGCCTTTGAGATATCCGAATCCAGATACCTGCTGTGGCAATATCTGTATGCGAGGTATTATGCAGTTGAAATAAAAGACAAAAAGCTCTTTGTCGACACCTTGAACCAGATTTTATCCGCGCCCGACGACCTCCTGCCGGAAGAAGCATTTGTCAACGCGGCGGTCAAGATAAAAGCCAAAGAATTGCTCAGCCATGCCGATGATTATTTTCTGGCAAGCCAACCCATGGGCGGACTCTGAAAAATTTATGAATCGGAACCAACCGTCATGAAACAATACATCATTCAAAGAATCAGTTATTCCCTGATGATCCTGTTTCTGGTTTCCATCCTGATATTTGTTTTGGGCAGGGCCTTGCCCGGAGACCCGGTCCAGAGCGCGTTAATGTCTACGGGAATGGGGGTTGTCCCTGATGATGTCATGGAAGATTTCAAAGCCCAGTTCGGCCTGGACAAGCCCCTGCATGTTCAGTACTTCATCTGGATCAGGGGGTTCATGAGCGGCGACTGGGGCACATCCATTGCCACGGGAGAGCAGGTGCTGCCCATGTTCATGCACCGCCTGCCCATTACTCTGGAGCTGTTTCTGGGTTCGGTCTTCTGGTCGTGCCTCATCGGCATTCCCTTCGGCATCATATCGGCGCTTCGGCGGAATTCATGGCTCGATGTAACCCTGACCACCGGGGCCATCATCGGCGTTTCCATCCCGGTATTCTGGGAGGGGATCATCATGATCTACCTGTTTGCCGTGATGATGCACATCTTCCCACCGTCCGGCTATGTGCCGTTTTCCGAGAGCATACGGGGGAACCTCCTGTCCATCGCCATGCCCACCTTCATCATGGGCACTCAGGGCGCGGGGCTTCTGGGCAGGTATGTGCGCTCAAGCCTGCTGGAAGTCCTTGGCCACGACTACATCCGGACAGCCCATGCCAAGGGGCTTTCGGAAAGAATGGTGATTATGCGTCATGCGTTAAAGCCCGCCATGATTCCGGTGGTCACCATCGCCGGTCTTGCCTGGGGGTATGTGGTGGCAGGCTCCTTTATCGTGGAATACATGTTCGCCATACCGGGGCTGGGCCGCATGGGCGTGAACGCGATCTTTTCCAACGATTTTCCCGTGATCCAGGCAACCCTGATCATGGTGGCCATCAATATCCTGGCGGTGAACCTGATGGTGGACCTGATTTACGGGGTCATCGATCCCAGGGTAAGGGTGATGCAATGAAACCGGTAAAGGCTCCGATCCAAATCGGCAACCCGGTTCCGGCGGCCGCTTCCGGCTCCAACGGTATCGTAAAGGCCTTCATTCGGCACAAGGTTGTCCTGGCAGGGTCCGTCATCCTGGTGTTCATGATGACCGTGGCTGTCTTCGCCCCTTTTCTTGCCCCCTGCAATCCCGACGATCAGGATCTCTACCAGGTTCTGCAAGGCCCTTCCAAGCAGCACCTTCTGGGCACCGACGATGTGGGCCGGGATCTGCTTTCCCGGGTCATCTTCGGAGCCAGGGCAACCTTGATGATGGCGGCCGTCTCCACCTTCTTCTCCGCCATTATCGGCGTGTTCATCGGCCTGGTTTCCGGGTACAAGGGCGGGGTCATCGATATGATGGTGATGCGCATCACCGACACCTTCATGTGCATCCCCGCCCTTGTCCTGATTCTTGTCATGGTTTCCGCCCTGGGGCCCGGCATGCACAGCGTCATCATATCCATCACCGTACTGTCATGGACCTGGTTTGCCCGCATCGTGAGGGGCCAGGTCATGCTGGTGCGCGAACTGCCCTATGTGGAGGCGGCCCGGGCCCTGGGTGCGTCGGGTTTCCGGATCATGTTCAGACACCTGCTGCCCAATGTCATGGCCCCCATCATCGTCACCGCCACCATCGCCCTGGGCGGCAACATCATGCTGGAAAGCGCGGTGTCCTTCCTGGGCCTGGGCGTCCAGCAGCCCACGCCGAGCTGGGGCAACGAGCTGAGGATCGGCTACTCTTATCTTGAAATCGTGCCGCTCTTTTCCCTGGCGCCGGGACTCATGATCACCCTGACGGTCCTTGCCTTCAACTTCCTGGGAGACGGCCTCCGGGACGCCCTTGACCCGCGCCTTCGCGGCAGCTCCGGAATGATGGGGTGATGTCCATGCTGCTTGCGGTCAGGAACCTCACCACCTGTTTCTTTAACGGCCAGGGCACTGTCAAGGCCGTGGATGATGTCTCCTATGAACTCGATGAAGGAGAGACCTTGGGCATTGTGGGCGAAAGCGGCTGCGGAAAGACCGTGAGCGCCTTATCCCTGCTCCGCCTCATACCCGGCCCCGCAGGCAGGATTGTAAGCGGCGAGATTCTTTTTGAAGGCCGGGACATTCTGAAGATGAGCCGGGATGAGATTTGCAGCATCCGGGGTAACCGGATAGCCATGATCTTCCAGGAGCCCATGACCGCCCTCAACCCGGTGCTGACCATCGGATATCAGGTGATGGAACCCCTCATGGTCCACAAGGGCATGAACAAAAAGGCAGGGATTCTGAAATGCATCGAGCTGCTGAAATCCGTCCGGATACCCGACACCCCTTCCAGGGTGGGGGCCTATCCCATAGCCGTCAGGCTAAGAATTTTCCTATATTTTTCAACTGACATTTCAACACTTTAAAAATTTATGCATTGGAGTAGTAGTTCTAATGAACTCGGCTCCTGCTTGCGTTTTTCCAAAATGTGGTTG
>JBAQUK010000166.1:0-97593 GCA_049297455.1 Desulfosalsimonadaceae bacterium
TCCAGCAAAAATTTGGTTCAAATATTTTAAATTAAATCAGATAGTTACAGTTTTCAAAAATTTTATTTAACCGCTTGTTTTTATATAAAATTTAATCATGCCCCCGATTTGCGGGCCATCACTGAAAACCGGGAAACTTCAGTTCCCTTTAAAAACCCCCGTAATCAGGGATTAGCCTGACGGCGAGGGAGCGGGCCGCTTGTTTTTCATGACGGTTTCCATAAAATCATCCACCTGTCTGATCATGCCCTCATGTGAAACGATGCGGGGATCAATCAGATCATAATCTAAGACTAACAGGGGAATTTTCATTTCGCGGCATTTTTCCCGAAGTATCCCGTTCATCGCCTGCCCGCCCTTACATCCCACATGGTTGGCGACCCAGACCATGTCGAGATTAAACTGTTTGTAACACCGGAAAATATCTTCTAGATAGTTCTCGGCCGGCCCCCGGGTGTGACGGACCATGGGGCCCTGCATAATGATCTTGGAAAGCCCCATGAGCATGGTTTCGGGTGTGGATGTATCAATGGGATCGTGGTGGTTGTAGGACATGCTGTCCATAATGAGCGTGATGCCGTGAGCACGTTCCATCTTGTTGAAGATGTCAGGGAATTGTGGAAATGGGGGATTCCAGAGAACGGCCCGGTATTTTTCGTTTTCCACGGCCGGGATTTTTGCGGCTATATTTTTTTGCGCCAGTTCCACCAGACGCTCATACAGCCGGATCGCTACTTTATGTCCGGGGAATAGGTGAAAATGCCACAGGTGGCTCAGCCAGATGGCCTCTGATGCAAGAGGGGCGGGACTGACCCGCATCATGTCCCACAACTCCAGTTCCAGCTCCATCATGTAGTTGCGCTTCTCGCAGATCTCCTTGAGCCTTGCCCAGTCCATGCGGCCGGGTGTATGCTTTTCAAGAAACGCGATCATGCCCCTGAGATCCTCGATAAACAGATTCTCCGCACGTTCGTTGTAAAAATGATAGGGCACGTCGACACGGTAGGTAGGCACGCCGGTCTTTTTCTGGATATAAGTATAGGATGTCATGCCCGCATCGCAGGGCATATTGGAACTGACCATGGCAACCCCTTTGGGCTGCTGGTTTTTGATGACCATGCCGACCGCGGATTTGACAAAACTGCACGCGTCCGGGTTCATGCCTGCGTTTTCCGCCTCGTCGATGAATTCCAGGCATGCTTCGGGATCAAGAAACGGAAGCAGAATCCCCATTCCCTCCACCAGCCAGACGTTCAGTCCCATCGCCATGGCGATCTCGGGCGGGACCAGGTCTTCATTAATGAGCAGACGCTCCGGCTGGTAAAAGACCTCTTCCAGTTTCTCCACCAGCAGCACGGCGATGGTATAAATCACCAGGGCCGTGGATTCGAGATACGCCCCCTTCCGCCCATGGGTAAGCCGCCGCATCAGTTTGGTCGCGCTGAGGAACTTCAGTATCCAGGGATACCGGAAAAAAAGCTCCCGAATGAGAACGATGGGACCGCGTTTAAAAAGAAGCTTGCCGATGAATTTGAGGATACTGGCCCAGATCAGTGCCCAGTATTTGGTATAGATGAATGCGTCCTCGAAGCTTTTTGCCTCAAAATAATATCCGACGATGGAGTTTTTCAGAAAATCCGTCGTCAGCTCCGGCAGTCTCATGACAACATGTTTTGCTGTTGCAAATGTCTTTTTCACTTGTGTTTCGATCCTTATGTCAGATTTTATGGACTCGAAAAAAGATTGTTTTCAGACGATTTCGTAAAAAGCGCCAGTTTCAAGGCGCGCGAATCCTGAGGAATGAGGCGTACTGTTCGTACGCCGCAATGACGAAGGATATAGCGCAACGCAGAAAATGGACTTTTTACGAAATCGTCCCATTTATTTGCCCATGCTTTCGATAAACGCCTGCACCCGTGTCCGCAACTGGCCTTCTCCGCCCAGACTGTATTCCCGTTCCAGTTTGAGCACCGGGATGCCTTCTTTTCGAAGTGCGTTCACCATGGGCATGGAATCCACACCCCAGAGGTCGCAAAATTTGATGATCTCAATGACCACGCCGTCAACTTTATATTCCCGAACCGTGTCAATGATGGTTGTGAACCGCCGGTCAAAGTCTTCCATCATCCTCGGGCAGAGTGTCTTTTTAAAGGAATGTTCGGCCAGGGCCCGGATGGGATCGCTGTTTGGCTGTATGGGCGCAAATCCGGGGATGGAACCGGTGCAGAACAGGTCCGCCACCACCAGCCCACCCTGAGACTCGATGACCCGGAGAAATTCCGGGTCGTGAAGGTGGGACCCCGTCACCATCAGCCGTGCGCGAAATTTTCCGGCGTTTTCCCGGTGTTCGAGTTCCTTTTTAAAATCCAGAATTTTCGGAAGAATCAGGTCCTTGGGAGAGACCAGGGCCGCCATGATCATTCTGTGGAACTCGGTCCCGGTAATGATCGGGACGGGTTTTTTCCGCAAATCGCCAATGGACTGAATTGCTTCGGCAAAATTATTCCATTCGGCAATGGCTTTGTTTAAGGCGTCATCAGACATGTCCACGCCGAAATGGGCTGTGAGTTTGGCGGCGAGGGTCCGGAGTTCCCCGGCCTGCCAGGCAAGTGTGGCCTCGGTCACCTTCCGGGGCACGTCGAGGACATGGCTGAACGTGAGCTTCTTGAGATATTCCAGGTTATCAAAAAGCCGCTGCATGTGGACGCAGGAAGGCACGAACACCCAGCCCTGTATCAGGTCGAACCGGTCGTCAAAAGCGAACTCAAGAAGGCTGCGGCAATAGGTGCAGATAAAATTGGACAGATAGATGTCCGCGATTTCAGTGCCCGCCACGCCGGGCGCATGCAGGCGCACCGGAAGCAGTTTGTCCGCCATGAGAAAGGCTTCCGGCACAAATGAGCAGGAATACCCGATGGGGATACGCCCGCCCGCCACCGCCTGCTCCACCAGATCGTTCTGTGGATTTTCCAGAAGGTCCTGGAATCGATTCATTTATATCTCCCTGTTTCGGTAGGTCGGGTTTCTTACCCGACATTGTCCATTCCATTTACCGCATTATGCCGGCGTCATCCCAAATTGTCGGGAAAGAATCCCGACCTACCAGCCGCTATCCAAATGGCTTTTCAAGATGAAAATCTATGCTCTTTGGCAGTAGATTACCGGTTACAGACCGATTTCGTTCAAACAGTTTTTCACCGCTGCAAATGCAGGAGAATCGTCAATTTCGAGAATGCTTCTTCCCGCCATGTCAAAAGACCGGATGGTATCATCTTCGGGAATCCATCCCAGACAATTCAGTTCCGGCGGAATATTGAGGTTTTCCCGCTCTTCCGTACTTCTCAAGCGATTTAGAATCATTCCTGCTTTTTCATAATCAATAGCGGAATCGGACACTTCCTTAATGGTCCGGACCACATTGATTCCCTTGAGGGAAGCGTCCGAAACCAGGATCAAGTGGGTGACTTTTTCCATGACCCGGCGGTTCACCTGTTCAATCCCGGCCTCGCCGTCGATGACGACAAAATCAAAATTATCGCTTATTCCCGCGATCAGGTCTTTTAAAATATGGTTCACCTGGCAGTAGCAGCCTTCCTTTTCAGGCCTTCCGATGGCAAGGAACGCGATGTTTTTCTGTTCTTTCAGGGCTGAAAACATTTCATAATCCAGCATGGAAAGCATTTCCGCCTTGTCCGTGGTTTGTCCTGTCTGGACCCGCCGGATCAGTTCGTTTCGGATGTCGTCAACGGTTTTGCTGACCGTGATGCCCAGCGCGGTCGATAATCCCACGGCCGGGTCCGCGTCGATGGCCAGCACCTTGTGGTCCGGATCGGAAGACAAGATTTTGACGATGGCGGCGGAAAGGGATGTCTTGCCTACGCCGCCTTTGCCGCACAGGGCAATCACCGAAGTCTTTTTGTTATGTGATTCACGCATGGGCCGCCGCCGTCCTGCCTTTTAACGATTTCCGCATGGACCGGAGTTCCTCCACATCCCCGCAAACATCGTTATAATCGCAGGTATCGCAGTCAAACGACAGTTCCTCCGCCATTTTGTTCATGGCGCTGATGAGTTTAAAAATTTCGTCAGCAATGGCTTTTGTTTCCAGCACATCCTCCCGGCCGGCGGTGATAAAAACCGTTTCCACGGACCGGACATAGCCGATTTGCAAAAACTCATCCATTAACGCCCCGCCCAGATGTTTGAAGGAAAAGCCGCTTTTGACGGCTTCCAGGCTCACCCGGCTCCACTCCCGCAGCTGCTGGGAAACGCCGCGCATCATATAGCCTTTCAGGTGGAGGTTGTAGCGCAGCAGCTCCAGCTCCCGGTACCGGTCATAGCTGTTGTCCGCATCAAAATCCGATGCGCCCACCATCACGATTTTGCCGAAAGAAACCTGCCTGCCGGAAAGTTGCGGCAGGTCCGGGCCCACAAGGGTAATCCGTCCGTTCTTGATTTTTTCCGGTTCATTCACCCACAGCAGAAAAGACGTGGACGCGTCTTTGGGGTTGCCGAGTTCCACCGCCGTATCCTGGCCCAGCACCAGGTTCCGGTTTTTTTCAGACGGCCAATTCGTCTGGCCAGTGTGGATCGATTCGGACACAAGCCCCATGGTGCGCCGGCTGTCCAGAAACGCGGTTATGTCTTTGTATTGTTTGTCAAAAAGTCCCATAATGCCTGTTCTTTTTTAACCGGTTAAAATCCGAGGACTTTCCGCCCGATATGCAACGTCCTTCTCATTGTCCCTTTTTTCCCCTTCATGATTTCCTCATACAGGGTGTCCAGGTCTTTGGGGGGCGTGGTATGGGTTTCTTTTTTCGTCATTGTCAATGCGCCGGATTTGCAGGAAGCCACGCACACACCGCACCCGATGCACCGGTTTGTATCAATCCCGGTTGCATGGATTTTTTTCCCGGCTTTTTCCGGTTTTAACCCAATGGCTGCTGTTTTGCATTTTTTGGCGCATTTCCCGCATCCCGTGCATTTTTCCGCATTCAGCACCGCGTGGTAATTGTTTTTCACAAATTCCGAAGGTTTGGCGAGAAGGCTCACCCCTTCCAGGCAGGCGCAGCAGCAGCTACAGCAACTGCACACAAACTGCGCTTCCCGGGTGTTGGACGGCATCAGCACCAGGCCCTCTTTTTCATTCTGTGCAAGGATTTCCAGGGCCTCTATTGTTTCAATGGGACGTCCGAAGCCATTGCGCGTATACATGTCGGCAAAATCGCCGAAACCAATGCAGACTTCCCTTCTGTCAGTCGCCTTGCATTGCCGTCCGATGGAGTCACGGCCTTTTCGGCAAACGCATTCGGCCAGAGCAATATGACCGTTGTTTTGAAGCACCAGTTCCCTTATTTCATCATAGGTCGCGATGTTCAGGTCCTGGGTAACGCTTTTTTGAATCGGGATGACGCGCATCTGGGGAAGGGGAGTGGACAGAAACGCCATGCCGAAAGACTGGTACAAGTATTTTCTGAAATCCATATAATAGCTGGCGGTCATGGTGGACACTTTCATCTCAAATATGCCCACCGCAAAAGGGTGGAGGGCGTACTGTTTTTGGCCATCCACAATTTTTACAAAAATCGCCCCATGACTTTCCATATTGTCCAGCATGAACTGAAGGCGCTCTTTAGATATCGCCTTGTTGTTCATTTTTCCGAAAATCTGGTCAAACGACTGGAATTTATAGCTCATTTCAATGGCCACGGCCGCCTCATCAACGGTAAACGCGTCGCGCAAGAGTCGGCGTTCCACGCCGGATGCAGTTGCCGGAAACCCTACCGGCTGTTTATCAAGATGCTTCTGCAGTTTTTTGTATACCTTGTGCGATTCGGCAAAAATGCCCATTCCGTCTTTTACCCGGTGTTTCAGTTGTTTCATTGTCGGACTCCTTATCCCGCCTTTTTCATTTCCCGGACCTTTTCGTCCGCGTAAAGGGCCGCGCCCAGAGCGCCCATGATTTGGGGGTCAACGCCGTTCAGGGCTTTTAACGGGAGGCCCAGCGCCTCCGAAAGGGCGTTGAATACCCCCGCGTTTTTCGCCACGCCGCCGGTCATCACCACATCGGTTTTCACATCAATGCTTCTGGCCAGAGACGCCACCCGCTTGGCCAGGGAGTGATGAAGGGCATTTAAAATATCCGCGGTCTTAAACCCTTCATTGACAAGCGATACCACCTCGGTTTCGGCGAAAATGACGCACTGGCTGGAAATGGTCAGTTTTTCCGTGGATTGGGCGGCCAGACCTCCCAGTTCTTCAAGGGGCACTTCCAGGGCTTCCGCCATGACCTCCAGAAACCGGCCGGTCCCGGACGCGCACTTATCATTATATATATACCGGGCCACATTTCCGTTATCATCCAGCCGGGTGGCCTTGGCATCCTGGCCGCCGATATCGATGATCATCCGGACGGAGGGCATGACCTGCCACGCGCCTTTGGCATGGCAGGAAATTTCGGATTCCACCTGGTCCACAAAGGGGATCTGCTCCCTGCCGTAACCGGTGCCGACCACATAGCCGATGTCTTTTTGCGTGAGGACTGCCCCGATCTTTTCCGTTGCCCGCTCTATCGCCTTTTGCATCACCCGTTCCGCGGATTCCGCGGGCCTGGTTTTGGCCCGTATCACGGCATGGGACAGCATGACGCCATTTTCCATAATAACCGCCTTGGCCGTCAAAGAGCCAATATCGCATCCTGCTACGATCATAGCTTTTCCCTCCCATTCACTTTTTCCATGGACAGCAGCGCGGCCCCGATGGCCCCGGCGATCTGGGGATCGGCTTTCCGGGCCCGCTTGATACGACGGCCTATGAGTTTTTCAAGGGTTTCCAGTACCCCGATGTTTTTCGCCACTCCGCCGGTCATGAAAATATCGCCTTCCGGCTTGACCGCGTTCACGAGGATCGCCACCCGGCTGGCCATGGCGGTGTTGATGCCCGCCCCGATATCCTCAATGGGCACCCCGGAATTGATGTATTTGATGACATCCGCCTGGGCCCAGACCGTGCAGGTGGAAGCCAGGGTGATGGGCTCTTTTGCTTTGGCGGACAGTTTTCCCAGTTCATCCATGCTCACCCCCAGGACTTTCGCCATGACTTCCAGAAAACGGCCGGTACCGGACGCGCATTTGTCGTTGGCGGAAAAACGGCCGACATTGCCATCCTTGTCGAGTTTCATGGTTTTGCAGTCCTGGCCGCCGATATCGATGACGGTTTCAGCGGATGGCAGCATCCAACGCGCCCCTTTTCCGTGGCATTTGATTTCCGACACCACTTCATTGACAAACTCGATCTTTTCCCGGCCGTAACCGGTGCCGATACAATACCGGATTTCTTCTTTTGACACACCGGCAGAGAGAAGCGCACCTTCCATTGCGGCATTCGCCGAATCGTGGGGCCGGGGTTTGGATTTGATGATATGGCTGCCGATAATCCTTCCGTTTTTCATGACAACGGCTTTTGAGGTGAGGGAACCCACATCGCACCCTGCAACGATATTCATAACAACCCCCTTATTTTAAAAAATTCATCCAGACGCTCCCGGGTTGCCTCCCAGGACTCCACCCGGTCGTCGAACGCATCGTCATACATAATGTGCGTGGGATAGCCGTGCTTTTCAACGTCCCTGGCAAACGGCTTCACCATGCCCCAGGTATTCCGGCAGCCCGGCGTGCCGTTGTATATCATGCAGTCCGCATCGTACATTTTTGCACAAGCCAGGGATTCTTCCAGCCACATGCCCTTTCTGTCATACGGCCCCCGGATGGAGCGGACCATGGGCAGCCGGGCGTTCATCTGGGCAATGGTGTCCAGCATGGCCTCCGGCGACGAGGTGTCGATGCCGTAACCGGAGCCCGGCAGTTCTTCGACATATTTGTTGTTGTCCCTGAAATTCCGGGTCAGGATGGAGCCGACGTGGGCGATGCCGCGATCTTCCAGGTATTTGTAAAAATTTACGTCCAGTGTGTAATGATCAATGTAACACATGAACACGCGCAGCTTTTCCCCCCCGTTTTTCATGCCTGAAATACCGGCTGCGACATTTTTTTTTGCGGATTTCACCATGGATTCCAGCAGTTTGGTGTACTGCGGGTGGCCTGAAAAACAGAACCGGCCGGCATAGAGCGCCAGGTTGAACATGGGCGGCACCGGGGTGGGTTTCAGCATGAGCATGTCTTCGAGGTCCATGATCATGGCATCCTGTTTGTCGACCTCTTTGAGCACTTCGGCCAGCCGGTCATAATCGAGTTTCCTGCCGGAGTGCTGCTCCGCAAAACGTATCATCTCCTTATAATCATCCACATGATACTGCTGGCTGCGGCCGTCCCCAATGCTGCTGGGGTAATTTAACTGAAAGAAGGGCTTGTCCATATATTCGGATGCAAAGGCAAAAGCATTGGCATTGGTGTCGCAAACCCCCGGCGTATCGCAGATGATCATATCGATTTTTTCAGAAAGCCCCCCCAAGACCGCGCCCAGAGCCCCCCGCTGGGAGGAGCAGGAGGTTTCCGGCATGCCGACTTCACAGCAAAAGTCCATATAGTCGAACATGCCTCTTTTCCAGACCATGGCGCCGATGGCCGTTAATATTTCAAACGTTACCGGCACAATATCCATGGCATAGAGGATGACCGGCGAATTGCAGAATGTTGTGGCGCAAATCTTTTTCCCACGGGCGTGTGCGGTCAGGATGTTGTCATAATATTGGGCCAGCATCGCAAGCGTTTCGACACCGGGATCACCGGCATCGATAAATGCCTTGGCGACATTTTTATAATAGGGAATATACCGATAGGTGAGCTCGGTTTCTTTTTTCGTGCCAAGGGGAACCGCCGCCGCAGCTTTGAGCGTGCTCCCCATCATCCAGTCATAGTTGTATTCCTGTATCTCGGGTCTCATATTTTTTGCTCCTTGCAGATTTTCTAAAACAATGCCGAGCTGCGTTATCGGGCTATTTTTAGGTTTGGGAAGTACGACTTATCCGTCTTCCTCCCTCTGACCTTGCTCAACATTGTTTTATTTAAATCTGCATAATTTCATTGTTCATTTTAATAAAAAATTATTCTTTTAATTTTTCATGTGCCGGCTTTCCATATACTTTTTTGTAAGACCGGCAGGCCGGACAGAGGTTCTCTTCCAATTTAATCATATTGAATAAAATACCTTCGCCTTTTTCTCTTCCTTTTGTGCAGACCGGGCAGGTATCTTTGCAGAAATGTGCCATTGATGTGGTTATTTTACCGTGTTTCATTGTCAATCCTTATATTTTTAGTTATGCATTCACAGTCATTGCTTCAGGCGCTTTTGTCTTCATCGCCGGTTTTTTGCTTGAGTCAATCCGTTCAAGAAATGCGTTGATTCTCAGTTTCATGCGTCCGGCATCAATATGCGGCCCGTATTCGCGTTCAACCCGGAGGCAGGGAATGCCCATGGCTTCCAGGTCCCTTTCAAAAAGCGCGTTTTCCGCGCCATGCAGGTCGCAGAACCGGATGTTCTGCATGATCACGCCGGAGGCCTTTGAGCGGGCGATTCTGTCTTTGAGCAGGGCGAGCCGCTCCTTATATTTGCCGTACATCCGGGGGCAAACCGATGACCCCAGATAATGGGCGGCCAGGGCCGCAATGGGATCGCCGTCTTCCTTAATCTCGTTTCCCTCATAACGGATGCCGAAACACAAGTTTTCACCCACAATAATCGCCTTGTCCGTATCCTCGATCAATTTGAACAAATCGATTTCATCACTCACGCTGCCCACCAGCATCACCCGGTGTTTTCCGTTGCTTAAAGGGGTCTTGCGTTTTTTAAGGGTCGTGACCCATTTTTTCAGCTCTGCGGTGTATTCATCCCGTGGCATAACGGTTCCGGCAACGGTTGCGGCAAACACATCGGTTCCGGAAACCATGACATCTTCCGTGAATCGCAGGTTTTCGATTTCACTTAAGAGCCGGCGGCCTTTATTGAATTCCTTGATGGCCTTTGTAAGCTTTTCACCCGTAATGCTGACCTTGAAGTGGGCTTCCAGGCTCTTTATAAGTTCCTTAATCTCTTCAATATACCATGCCAGGCCGTGGTTTTCCGATTTGTGGGGCACATCAAAATAATAAAAATAGTCCGGCACAATACCCTCAAAATCTTCGCCGGCCTTTCGCCAGCATTCATCCAGGCGCCTCATGCCGTCGCATCCCGGAGTGATAATGGCGCCGTCCAGGAAAGAAAATTTCCCCGTGCCGGCAAGCTGTAAAATACATTTGGGAAAGCTGCATATAAACGGTCCGAAATAAGTGTCCCCCACTTCCATGCCTTCGGTTTCAATCCCCCTTAACCGGACCGGCAGAATATCCGCAGCATAGAATATTTCAGCAGGCGTGTAAGAACAGGTATATCCGACCACAGGTTTGCCTTCTTTTTTCCAGTTGGTGATTGACTCGCATTCCACTTGGGTTGCGGCATCATGAAAAACTTTCATCGGTTATACCTCCTCTGCTGCAAATAATGAACGGAGCGCATTTCTGGCTTGTGTCGCATCGTCTTCATATTCGTCATCCGCCGGCTTTATTACGTCGCAAATCCATGTGACCAGGTTTGGTACAACCGCCCTTGCCACCGGCCGGAGTTCTTTGCTCACCCCGTTGAAAAACCGTTTGGCGGTTTCAGCCAGCTCATAAGCATCAATGGCATTTACCATCTCGCCGGCGAATTCGGTAAAGACGGCCGGTTTTTCATCCCCCAGTCGATTGATGATTCGAAGGGTGTTGTTTAGAACTTCGGCAAGTTCCTGAACATCATAGGCCGCCAGATGCTGGGCAAAAGACTTTGCCATTTCCTTGCCATCGACGGATTCCCAGGCGACTATCCGCTGATTTAAGGATCTGAGGCGGATATTGGTGAGTTCAGGGCCCATGATCATGCTTAAATGCTTAAAATTCGGCTTACTGTTTACCGATGCTTCGATCGCCTGACCGATGGTGGCCTTGGTTTCCGCCAGGGCGATTTTTGCTTTCCATAACGTGATGGGATCGGTCTGATGGATGATCTCGTCTATCATATGTGACAGCACTTTAGGCAACTGGGGCGCGCCGGGTTCGCCTATCAGAGCGGAGCCGGTATGGATTTTTCTGACGATTTCAGTCAACTGGTTCAGCACACCAGCAACAGAGCGGCTGTCGATTTCCCGGGCAAATGAAAGAACCACATCGGTCAGCATGTCCGGCGGGAGTTCGTTTAATTTTCCCACGGAAACATCAACCGTGTCGGTCAGCACATTCACCAGAGAAGGCAGCAGGGAGAGAAGCAGCACCATTTTGGCTGGGTACTGCCACAGGACATTGTTGGCCATCCGGATAAACGCCTGTCCGTCCTGGGATGAATTGTCGAACATTTCCCTGATTTCACCGAAATCGATGGATTCCACCCATTTTTTCAGTCCGGGTTCCATGGATTTGGTGAAAAATTCCGGATCCGATTTGTGAAGGTCATTGATGATTCTGCATGCCCGTGTGACGATCTCTCCGGTCTGGCCGGTGGAGAGTTTGGCAATCACTTCACCAAAGGTTTTTGTTTTCTCATCCGCCGGCAATTCCTCAATGGTTGTCATCAGGGTGGCGACCACATCAAAAAGCCCGTTAATAATCTCCGGGAGCGGTCTGCCGAGATTCCGGATGAATTGCTCATCTTTAAAAAGAAGCTGCAGTTCATTTTCTTCAAAAATATCCTGGGGCCGGGTAAGGAGTTTGTTGAGATATTTACCCACCAGTTTCATGATGAATTTCCCGACACGGCTGTCGCGCGCGAAAACATTCAGAATGTCCGGGAGAATGCTCCCAAGGGTTTGCCGGATTTCACGGGTCCGGAGGATCTTACTGAGCGCCGTATTCTCCCCGGCTTCACCTGCAAGATCGATGTCTGATATTTTCTGAATGCCGAGGGGCAGGCCTGATCTTGAATGGAGTCTTTTCATGACACGTTCCTTTCGTTTATCAGTTTGTCGCTGCCGTCATGGGGGTTTCCACGGATTCCTCCATGGACGCCGGGATGATGGCAGCCACCACAGGATCTTGCTTTTTGCCGACCTGGTCGGCAGCCAGCAGGTGTTTGGCCAGCCGTTTTCCCAGAGCAATAATTGAGGTCGTCGGGGGCAGTCCCCATTCCTGGGGTATGACGGAGCAGTCGCAGACATAGAGGTTGTCAAATTTCGTCTTCAGGTTGGTGTCCACGAGTTCGCCGATTTTGACGGTTCCTCCCGGGTGGGCGGCGACTTTATAGCTTCTGTATATATCCGTGGCACCGGCATTGGTCAGGACACGTTTGGCGTGTTCGGCCCCTTTGTCCAGTTTCTGCTTGTCGGCTTTTGTCAGGGGCTTGTTTACCCAGCCGTTGTTCGAAACCGATCCGCCAAGCTCATCCCTTACCTTAATCATGATGGGAAGGACGTCCCCATAGGAAAAGGCCTGTTTGAGCTTAAGTATTTCAAGGTCAAAGGCGATTTTCATCATATGGGGCAGATGAAAGTCGGTCATCACGATGCCGTCCTCTTCAAAATGAACGCCCGCGCTCATGGGTACGGCTTTGCCGTTTCCGAGCCCCTTGATTTTTCCGTACACAAAAAGCAGCGGGTCAAAGAAGAAGTCGTATCCGGCGCTTCTGATACCGCTCTGGCGGAGAATAAGGGGGGAGCCGATGCCGCCGGCGGCAACGATGATATTGGGCGCGTATGCCCGGAAAATTTCCTTGTTGTGTTTGTATTCAACACCCACGGCTTTTTTGTTTTCGATAAGAACCTTTTCAACTTTTGCATAGTTGATGAGCCTAGCGCCGTTTTCAAGGGCCTGATTTACAAAATGCCGGGCGTCCCATTTGGCGCCGTAAGGACAGCCGTACATGCAAAGCTGGCATTTGGTCTTGCATTTTGAGGGATAGATGAATTTGTTGAGTTTATGGACATCGTATCCCAGGTCTCCGGCGCTTTCCAGAAAGGCCCGCGGGCCCGCATTCATGAGCTCATCCGGCAGCGGGGACATGGGGACATCAGCCTTCATTTCTTCCGCTTCCACCGAGATATCCACACCGTATCTTTTGAACATGTCAATGGGGGGGGCAAACGCCGTGCCGCAGAAAATCATTGAACTGCCGCCGGTGGTAATGGCCCGGACGACGGGAAGCGCCTCTTTTGTCATGACGACGCTTTTGCCGGGAATAAACGCCCGGTTGATAGTCTTGAAAAAAGATCCCTTTTTCGGATCATTATCGCCCCATTCCAGGATGAGAACCTTTTTTCCTTTTAATGTTAAGTCCTTGGCAACTGTTGCACCGCCGGGTCCACTGCCAATCACAATGGCATCAAAATCTGTTTTGAGTCCTTTCATGAAACGCCCCTCCTTTAATTGCTTCTTGTTGTGTTCCGCCCGTACTGGTGCGGATAATTTCGCTGAACACTGTTGAAGCGGTTTTTATCATTTATATAAGAAACGCAATGAAACGCCGAAAAAATGAAAACGATTTTTAAAATGGTTAGCGCTGGAAGCGGAGAGAATATGAAACGATGTGGTGAGGTGCTAACGCTGTTTATAAAGTCGACCGTCGACCGTCGACTTTATGATTAAGGAAAAGTGACTCGGCTGTCAACTATTATTTTTTATCTTGACGAAAAAATTAATGTGTACATGATGATAGGTATCATACACATTAAATGAGGACATCCCTATGCGAACCAATATTGTCATAAGCGAAGACCTGATGAATGAAGCCATGTCACTGACCCAGCTTAAAACCAAAAAAGCGGTTGTTGAAACCGGCCTTAAGCTGTTGATCCAGATGAAAAAACAGGAACAACTGAAAAATCTTCGCGGAAAATTAAAATGGGAAGGCGATCTTGAAAAAATGAGGCTGGATCAGTGATTCTGGTGGACTCATCGGTGTGGATCGATTATTTTAACGGCAAAGCCTCATGGCAAACGGATTTGCTGGATCAATGCCTGTCCGATTTTCCTGTTACCATGGGAGATTTGATTCTGACGGAAGTTCTTCAGGGATTTAAATCCGATAAGGATTTTGAAACAGCAAAAGCGTTTCTTGATGGGCTTCCTTTTCGGCAAATGGGCGGTTATGACATTGCCGTTCAAAGCGCCGAGCATTATCGGAAACTTCGAAAAAGCGGCATTACCGTGCGGAAAACCATCGATGTGATTATTGCCACATTCTGCATTGCCGAGGGCTTCACCCTGCTTCATGATGATCGTGATTTTGATCCCATTGCCGACCTGTTCCCTTTAAAAACATGCGCTCTTGGAAAGCCAGTGATCTAAACATCGCTTTACAAAAGGATTGAAAGGATTGACATGAAACCATCCAAACCATTTCTGAAAACCGGAGTTATAGGCTTGCTGGTGGTCGTCATGTCCATCGGGTTGCTGGCGGTGTTTCCGTCCACTGCACCCAATATGCTGGAGGGCTTTTTCACCCCCATCATTGCGTTTGAGTTTATTCAGACCCGGGCGGAAGTCTTTGGCATGTTTATCCAGGCGGACGGCGCTGAATCCGTCAACGAGGCCATGCTTGCGGCCTTTGATCTGGGAAACCGGCTGGATTATATTTACATGGGATTATACAGCGTTTTTCTGGCGCTGTTTTCCCTGACATGCGTAAAAATTTCCGGCAAAAAATATTTTTACACCGGAGCGGTCCTGTCTCTGGTTGTTCTTGCCGGCGACGCCTTTGAAAACATCCAGTTGATGGGAATCACGTCATATCTGAAACACGGCATGACGTCCGGTGACATGGAGACATTGTTGAACGGTTTAAATCGGTTTACCTGGATGAAATGGGGCGGCCTTGCAGCCATCTTTCTGGTGCTTGCGCCCTGGTTTTTGAGAGGCGGGAGGTTTTCAAAAGCCGTCGGCCTGTCCGGGATTGCATGCGCCGGGCTTGGGCTGGCGGCTTTTTTCCACCGGTCGGTAATTACGGAAATTTTCAGCCTGTCGGTGGGACTCATGTTTCTGCTGATGATTATTTACTGCTTCAGGCGTGATGGCTCAGCGCCTTATTTCAACCCGCATACCAGCCGGTAACCCCAATTTATCAGTATCAGGCAGAAAAGAAAAAACCAGGCCGGGGGTTTAAAGGCGATCCGCAGCAGCTTTCCGGTCTCAAGCCGCATTCCCGAAAGAATCGCCCCAGCGTTCCAGATGAACATGAAAACACAGGCGATATAGAGAACGCAGGCCATCGGGCAATTTGTGAAAGCAACCATGAAATCACCGTTTGCCATTGCCTGGAACGAGCGGGTGTATCCGCAAAACGGGCAGGGGAAACCGGAAAATTCAAGGAACAGGCAGGGGATCAGCGGCAGATTTTTCAGTTCAATCGTGTAGGCGACCAGCAGCGGCAGGCCGCTGATCAGGAAAAACGGAAGATGCGGACCCAGAACATCCCAGAAAGAGACCGGCCGCCGGTATGTTATGAAGGAACGCATCGCTGGCGGCCGGTTGGTTTTCATCGGTTAGTCTGCGTCGGATGTTTTAGATAAAATAGGGGTGAACGGGGCGGACTGTCCGCTGAACACTTCCCGGTAGGCCACGGTCATGGTGCAATAATAGACCGGGAGGGTCAGGGCCAGGCCGATGCCGCAAAGGATTGCGCCGAGGCTGCCGATGATGCTCGCAATGAGTGAAAGGCCCAGAAACGGCCAGAAATTGGTTTTGACCACGTTAAAGCTCTCCACCGACGCGGGCCAGAAATCCATTTTGCGGTCCGCAATCAAAAACATGCCGAACATTAAAAACGTCCAGGCCGCCACCGCCAGGCAGAGGCCGGCGAGCTGGCCGATGCACGGAACCACGAGCAGCACACCCTGAACCACAAATAATCCGATCCCCCAGACCAGCAGGAACAATACGCTTTGGAGAAAAACGTCAAACCCCCGGAACAGGGTGCCGATTTCCGGGCGCGGCGTTTCGCCGTCATAAAGTTTCAGGCAAATCATGATGGTGCCCGCCATCATGGGTCCCGAAAGGATTAACAAGGAAGCGGCGCTGAGAATGCCGCCGATAAGCGCCACCAGAAACAGAAGTACGAAATTTTGTTTGTATAAATTAAATCCGCGCTCGATCCATTCGCCGAATTTCACCTCAACCTTGTCCATCCAAAGCCTCCTGTTTAATGTTGAACCGGAATTGAAAAACCCGAACAACCATACCGACATCCGCCCCAACCTGTAAATAATAAAAAAGTTGACAAGGATTATTCTTTTCATATAATCAATTTGAAACTTATCGAATTGTAAAATTATAAAAATGTAAATTCAGAGCCTGCAAACAAAAAAATGAACCCATCCCAACTGGCAAAAATATTAAAAGCGCTTTCCAATCAGACCCGGCTGGAACTGTACCTGCAGATCGCCCGCCAAAACGAGGCCAATTTCGACACAGGGGCTGAGTGTTTTATCTCCGACATTGTGGGAGCCCTGAATATCTGCGCCCCGACTGTTTCCCATCATTTAAAGGAACTGTCCAACGCGGATTTGATCATTACCGAACGCCGGGGCAAGTTTCTGGCCGCAACCATCAATAAACAAGTGATTCAGGAGGTGAT
The DNA here is from genome assembly GCA_049297455.1 of Desulfosalsimonadaceae bacterium. Taxonomy (GTDB): domain Bacteria; phylum Desulfobacterota; class Desulfobacteria; order Desulfobacterales; family Desulfosalsimonadaceae; genus SURF-3. The sequence continues at coordinate 16,588 of JBAQUK010000166.1, forward strand.
TGAGGCGTTATCCGAAAGCGTTAAATAATTTTTTTTGCTTTAACAATTCGATAGTTGTTAAATTATTAAATAATAAAACTTTAATTTTTTACCAAAAGCGGAGGATGTATGGCAAATCAAACACGGGTTACGGAAACCATCAAAAAACGCAATTCATGCCGGACATACAGTCAAACCCCCATCGACAAAGACCAAGAGGCGTCTTTAAAGACATTTTTGTCTGAAAATAAGACCGGCCCGTTTGGCGCAAGCTCACGATTCAGGCTGATTACCGGGACGGCGGAAGACCAAAACGACTTAAAAGACCTGGGCAGTTACGGGGTTATCAAGAACGTCGCCGGGTTTATTATCGGCGCCGTCAAAGACGGCCCGAACAACCTGGAAGATTTCGGGTATGCCATGGAAAAGAACATTCTGTTTGCCACCCGCATGGGGCTTGGAACCTGTTGGTTGGGGGGGACATTCACCAAAAGCACATTTGCCGATAAAATCGGTCTCCGATCGGACGAATCCATTCCTGCGGTTGCCGCAACCGGCCATATTGCGCCACAAAAAAGCCTTTTGGAAAAGACCATGCGATGGGGGGCGGGTGCAGATAAGAGAAAACCATGGCAAACGCTTTTCTTTAAAAACACGTTTGATCAGCCATTATCCCCGGGGGAGTCGGGGGAATGGAACACGCCTTTGGAAATGGTGAGACTCGGGCCGTCCGCCTCCAACCAGCAGCCGTGGCGGATTGTTAAACACGCGGACAAAAATACATTCCATTTTTATTTGCAGCGCACAAAAAGATATCAGACCCGAAACCGCATCCTGTTCGGCATGGCCGATCTCCAGCGTGTGGATATGGGAATCGCCATGTGCCATTTTGAAATGACGGCTGCCGGCCTGGGCCTTGCCGGAAAATGGCGTTTTGAAGAGCCGGATATCGGACACCTCCCGGAACAGACCGGCTACGTGGCGTCCTGGGCCGCAGCCGTTTAACCGTAAAATAAAGGACAAACACCGTGGAAGACAGACGATTGTTTTTAAAAAAAAGCGCGTTCACCTTAATGGCACTTTCCATGCCGATGGTATTATCCTGTAAAACAGGGGCAACTGCGGCAATTGCAAAAATGAATCCGAAAAAACCGAAAAAAGCGGTTGTGTTCTGGTACAGCCAGACCGGGAACACCGAAAGGGCCGGCCGCCTGATCGCCAAAACCCTGAAAAAAAATGGTCTGGAGGTGACGTCCGCTGAATACCGGGACATGGACCCGGCATCTGTTGCAAGTTTTGACCTGATCATTGCCGGATCACCGGTCTATTATTACGACGTTCCGGCCAATTTTAAAAAATGGCTGCGCGCCCTGCCCGGTATTGAGGGGATTCCGTGCGCTGCTTACGTCACTTTCGGGGGCACGGGCGGGAATCAGCACAATACCGCGTGCACCCTGCTGGAACTCCTCGCAGACAAAGGCGGCGCACCTGCGGGAATGGAAACCTTCGGCAATATGCCCACATTCGCCATCACCTGGTCATCCGGAAACGTTAATCAGGTATTAAAATACAGGCATCTGCCCAACGAGGATTCTTTTGAAAAAATGCGGGATTTTGCGTCACGCATTTTAAACCGGGTCCATGAGGGAAAAGGTTTTGAAATTGATAAAGAGGTGGATTTCAGGGACCTGATCAAAAACACCCCTTCCATCTGGTCCACCAAGCTCTTCATCAGCCGCCATACCATCGATGCCGAAAAATGCATTGACTGCGGCACCTGCGCCAAAAAATGCCCGGTGGACGCCATTGATCTGTCAAAACATTCTGTGGACACCAACCGGTGCATTGCCTGCCTGGGGTGCGTGAACAACTGCCCGGTCCAGGCGGTGGACATGGCATTTATGGGGAAGGAAGTATATGGGTACACCGAATTTGTCCGGCGCAACCGGATTCAGGTTCATCTGCCAAAAGAGCTTAAAGCGGGTTGACAGCCGGTTGAAACTGGGATGCGTCCAATCTGCTTGACCCATGCGCATTAACAGGCTACATTCTTTCCGGAAACGGAAACAAAATAAGTTCGTTACCTTGAAAATACGCTTTTCCGGGATTGCTTTTTTTCTCACGCGAAGCCGCGAAGGCGCGAAAAAAGACGCTTTAAAGGGGCTTAAAAAGAAAAGCAGGAGGAATAAGGGAAACAGATTCTTGCTCCGCTGGTGAAACAATTGAGGGGGCCACATTTTCATAAATTTAAACCCTTCGCGGCTTCGCGCCTTCGCGTGCGATAAAAAAGCCTATAAACCAACAAGTTACCGATACATCAACCCCGACTGAGCCGGAACAGATAAAGTTATTTTGATATCACGCGAAGGCGCGAAGCCGCGAAGGGTCATAAAAAACTTTTTCATGACTCCGCGTGAAAATTATCGCCCATTTATGGTTCCCGGTTCTGGAAGATAAACAGTGATAAAAAAACAAAAACTCGAACTCACCTGGATCGGCAAGGAAAACCGGCCGAAGCTGGAACCCCGGATTCTGCTGGAAGACCCGGAAAAGTCGTATCATGCCCCACACCGGATTTCGGACACGGATATTTTCGATAACCGGCTGATTTTCGGCGATAATCTGCTGGCGTTAAAGGCGTTGGAAGCGGAGTATTCGGGAAAGGTGAAATGCGTGTTCATCGATCCGCCATACAACACCGGCAGCGCATTCACCCATTATGACGATGGGGTGGAGCATTCCATCTGGCTGGGGCTGATGCGGGACCGGCTGGAGATCCTCCGGCGGCTGCTTTCTGATGATGGGTCTTTGTGGATCACCATCGACGACAACGAGGCGCATTATCTGAAAGTGTTGTGTGATGAGGTGTTTGGAAGAAAGAATTTTGTAAACTCCATCGCTTGGCAAAAGAAATATGGGTCAAAAAGCGACTCAAAATTTCTTTCAGAATCACATGACTACGTGTTGCTTGTTGCCAAAGATAAGGAACGCCTCCTCCTTAATAGACTGCCACGAACGGCAGAGCAAGATGCGAGATACAAAAATCCGGACAATGATCACCGTGGCCCTTGGACATCAGGAGATTTACTCAGAAATGAAGCGCGTGATTATGCGATCTATCCGATTATTGGCCCATCTGGCAGAGTCCACATGCCACCGAATGGTACGAGTTGGCGTTTCACAAAAGAAAAATTTGCAGAATTAGTCGAAGATAATCGGGTCTGGTTCGGCGCAGATGGAAATAACGTTCCTCGTTTAAAGCGCTTTTTAACGGAGGTTTCTATAAGTGTTCCCGCGACAACTTGGTGGGAACACAAGGACGCAGGACACAACGACGAAGCTAAAAAAGAGATCCGGACCCTCTATGGAAGCGATCTGTTCGGTACGCCGAAACCGGAACGACTACTTTCTCGCATTCTCCATATTGCCACCTCCCCCGGCGACCTCGTACTCGATTCCTTCGCCGGGTCCGGCACCACCGGCGCAGTGGCCCACAAGATGGGGCGGCGCTGGATCATGGTGGAGCTGGGGGAACACTGTCACACCCACATCATCCCGCGCCTCCAAAAAGTCATTGACGGCGAGGACTCCGGCGGCGTCACCAAAGCCGTCAACTGGAAAGGCGGCGGCGGCTTCCGCTACTACCGGCTGGCCCCGTCCCTGCTGGAAAAAGACAAGTGGGGCAACTGGGTAATCAACAAAACCTATAATGCGTCCATGCTGGCCGAGGCCCTGTGCAAACTGGAGGGTTTCACCTATGCGCCCAGCGATTCCGTCTACTGGCTGCACGGCCATTCCACGGAACGGGATTTCATATACATCACCACCGCCAACCTTTCCCACGAACAACTCCAGCAGCTTTCCGATGAAGTGGGGCCGGAACGCTCGCTTCTGGTTTTGTGCACGGCTTTCCGGGCCAGGGCCGATCAGTTTTCAAATTTAACCGTCAAAAAGATACCGCGACAGGTGCTTGCCCGGTGCGAGTGGGGGCATGATGATTACAGCCTCCGGGTGGAAAATCTGCCCCAGGCTCCACGCGAACCGGAGCAGATGGAATTGTTTTAGGCTCACGCGAAGGCGCGAAGTCGCGAAAAAAGCTTTAAAAAGGGGTTTATAAAAAAGTAGGACAAATAAGGAAAATAGGTTCTTGCTGCGCAAGTGAGTGTGCCGCTTTTTCATTAAATTAAACCCTTCGCGGCTTCGCGTGAGACAAAACAATGGAAATTGAAGAAATCGCCCATGAGGTAGTGGATTGCGGGTACAAGCTGCACACGGATTTGGGGCCGGGTTTGCTGGAATCTGTGTATGAGGTTGTATTATCCAAGATGATTGAGCAGAGAGGGCTGGCTGTCGAAAGGCAAAAACCCGTTCCCATTTGCTATGCAAGCTTACGGTTTGATGAAGGGTTCCGGGCCGATCTGCTGGTCGAAGGGAAGCTCCTTGTTGAATTAAAGTCCGTGGAGAACCTGTCGCCCGTGCATTCCAAACAAGTGTTGACCTATCTCCGGCTGCTGCATCTTCCCCTGGGGCTTCTCATGAATTTTGGCGCTTCCACTTTTAAGGAAGGCATCAAGCGCATTGTCAACAACCATCACCAATTCGCGGCTTCGCGCCTTCGCGTGCACCAGGAAAACAAATGATGAACCGACACGTTAACGCCATTTCCGGCCGTCTTTCCCTGCGGCCTCCCCAGCGCCGGTCCCTGGAAATTCTCGACCGGCTCATGGAAATCTCCCCGGCCGACATGGAGATCGATACGGCCGCCCGGCTTGCGGCGATTCAAAGCGAGTTCCCATCGGTCACGGATTTCGAGCGCGAATTTTCGTCGCTCTGCTTCGCCCTTGCCACCGGTGTGGGGAAAACCCGGCTCATGGGCGCTTTCATCAGCTACCTGCATCTTGCCCACGGCATCGGCAATTTTTTTGTCATGGCCCCCAACCTGACCATTTATAATAAGCTGATCGCCGATTTCACCCCCAACACCCCCAAATACGTGTTCAGGGGAATCGCTGAATTCGCGGCCAATACGCCGACGATTATCACCGGCGACACCTACGAAAGCGGCGTCGGCGTGCGCGAAACCACCCGTGGACAGCTCCGGCTTCCGGGATTTGCGGAAACCGGCGGCGTCCACATCAATATTTTTAATATCTCCAAAATCAATTCCGAAGTGCGCGGCGGAAAATCCCCCCGCATCAAGCGCCTGTCCGAATATATCGGCGAAAGCTATTTCGAGTATCTGGCCGGGCTGCCGGACCTGGTGCTGCTCATGGACGAATCCCATCGCTACCGGGCCAGCGCGGGCGTCCGGGCCATCAACGAACTTAATCCCATCCTGGGCCTGGAGCTGACCGCCACCCCGTTTGTTGAAACAAACAAAGGCCCGGTGGCGTTTAAGAACGTGATTTACGACTATCCCCTGAACAGGGCCATGATTGATGGGTTTGTCAAGGAACCGGCCGTGGTGACCCGCAAGGACTTTAAACCGGCCGGCATGTCGCCGATTGAGATTGAACGCATGAAACTCGAAGACGGCATCCGCCTGCATGAGAGCGTGAAGGTGGAACTGGAAACCTACGCACGGGAAACCGGCAACCCCATTGTGAAACCATTCGTGCTGGTCATCGCCAGGGACACCACCCATGCAAGCGGCTTGCTGGAGATGATCGGTTCCGGCGGTTTTTTTGAAGGCCGCTACCGGGACAAAGTGATCCAGGTGGATTCCAGCAGAACCGGCAAGGACGAGGAGGAGATGATCGAGCGGCTCCTCAAGGTGGAGGCTGCCGATGAGCCGACCGAAATTGTCATTCATGTCAATATGCTGAAAGAAGGCTGGGACGTCAAAAACCTTTACACCATTGTTCCGCTGCGGGCGGCCAATGCCCGCATCCTGATCGAGCAGTCCATCGGACGAGGCCTGCGCCTCCCATACGGCAGGCGAACCGGGGTCATGGCCGTTGACCGGCTCAATATCGTGGCCCATGACAAGTTTCAGGAAATCATCGACGAGGCCAGCCGTCCGGATTCCGCCATTCAGTTGCAGGCGGTTGTCCTGGACCCCGCAGCCCTGGAACGAAAAACCGTCACCATCGTGTCCCAATCCAATCTGGCGACCCAATTGGGATTCCAGCCGCCGCATATTTCCGGCAGCACTGCGGTTGCCGGAAATATGGAAGGGTCGGTGTTCACCAATCCGGAGGAACGGCAAGCGGCGCAGATGGCCTGGGAAGAAATCCGCAAACTGGAAAACCAGCCGCAACTCCTGCCCACGCTTCATCATTTGAAAAATCCGGACATTCAGGCGGCCATTGTCAATGCTGTGAGGGAGCAACAGCGCCCGGAACAGATGGACCTGGAAATTTTTGTAAAAAAACCGGATCTTGCCGATGTGGTGGCCAAAACCGTGGAACTGGTGACCCGCCAGACGATCAATATCCCGAGAATTCTGGTGGTTCCCAAAGGAGCGGTGAAATCCGGTTTTAAGCCGTTTGTGTTGGATCTGGAAACATTGAAATATCCGGCGGTTTCCGATGATTTATGGATTCAGCGCCTGAGAACCGGCGAGCTTGACGTGCTGGCGCTTGACTGCGGAGACATGGCGGTGTCGCAATTGGAGGCTCCTATTGTGGCGGGGCTGGTCGGGTTTGATGATATCTCCTATGACGATCATGCCGATTTGCTTTACGATCTTGCCGGTCAGACAGTACGGCATTTCCGGTCTTATCTTTCAGAGGATGAAGCCCGCAAAGTGCTTCGCTGTTACCAGAAAAATATCGCCCGGGTCATTCATGCGCAGATGCAGGCCCACTACTGGGAGGAATCGGTTGATTATGAAGTGAAAATCAGCAAGGGTTTTACGGAGCTAAAATCCAGCGCCTATACCGCCGCAATTGAAGAACCGGTCGCGGATTACCGCGTCTCTCCCCCGGACAAAAGCAATATGGCCCGGTATCTGTTTGGCGGATTTTCCCGCTGTCTGTATCCGGTGCAGAAATTCGGATCGGATGCGGAGCGAAAACTGTCCGTTATTCTGGAACGGGACGCTTTAAAATGGATAAAGCCTGCCAAAGGCCAGTTCCTTATTTTTTACCGGAACGGGGCCGATCAAATGGAATACCTCCCGGATTTCGTGGCCGAGACCGCTGATACGATTTTTATGCTTGAGCCGAAAGCGGTTAATGAGATGGAAGATCCCGTTGTCCTTGCAAAAAAAGAAGCTGCCGTGAAATGGTGCGCCCATGCGTCCAGCCATGCCCTGAATAACGGCGAAAAACCCTGGCGGTATGCCTTGATTCCCCATGATGAAATTGCGGCGAATGTCACGCTCGATGCTTTGATGGCAAAGTTTTGCCGATAGAGGTTGACTTGTTCTGTATTAACGTCTTGTTTCTTATAATAATTTTTTACTGTTCCAGGCTAAAATCCGATGAAGTTATTTGATGCTGTAATCTCCAAAGCCCTCCGGACCATCCCGGTTCCGAAGGATCTGTCCCCCCTCATCACCTATGACCCGGCGGATGAAGCGGACCCGGCTCTTGCCGGAATGACCCGGCAGGATGTGGACGCCATCTGGGAGAGTGTGGAAAACCTTTACCGGACAGGCGTTTATCCGGGCTTGTCTTTTTGCATGCGGCGGCATGGGCAAAAGATATTGAACCGCGCCATCGGCCACAGCCACGGGGGCGGCCCTCCGGGCAATTTCACGGACGGGCCGGATGATGAAAAAATTCTCATGACCCCGGACACGCCGGTCTGTCAGTATTCGGCGTCCAAGGCCATTACGGCCATGATGATGCATCTCTTGGCCGAGCGGGGGGAGGTTTCCCTGGCCGATCCGGTGGTGACCTATATTCCGGAATTTGCGGTTCTGGGCAAATACAAAATCACCATCGACCATATTCTTTCCCACTACGGCGGGGTTCCGGCCCCGCCCAACGGCGCGAATCCGGACATTCTGTTCGACCATGACGCTTTCGTGAAACTGATCTGCGGGATAAAACCAAAGTCAAAGGACGGCGGGCACATGGCGTATCACGCCATCACCGGCGGCACGATCATGGCGGAAATCATCCGGCGGGTGACGGGAAAGGACATCCGGGAGATGCTGGCGGATGCCGTTCAAAAGCCCCTGGGGTTCCGGTATTTTAATTACGGCGTGCCGGAAGCCGATATTCCAAGGGTGGCGAAGAACTATGATACCGGGATTCCTTTGGTTTTTCCGATTTCAGCCATCGCCAAACGGGCCTTGAGCGCATCCTGGGGGGAAGTGGTGCGGATTTCAAACGAGCCCCGGTTTATGCGGGCCATTATTCCGGCCGCCAATCTGGTGGCCACCGCAGACGAGATGTCGCAGTTTTTTCAGGTGCTGCTGGACGGAGGTGAGCTGAACGGCAAGCGGATTTTTAAACCGGAAACCGTCAGCCGGGCCGTGGCCCCCGTGGCGAAAATGTGGTTTGACGGCACCATGGTGGTCCCCATGCGCTACAGCGCCGGGCTGATGCTGGGTGCGTCACCGGTGGGCATGTGGGGGCCGTATACGGAATCTGCTTTCGGGCATATCGGGTTTATGAATATTTTTTGCTGGGCTGATCCGGCCAGGGATATTTCCGTTTCCCTGCAAACCACCGGAAAAACATTGCTCGGCCCCCATCTCGCGGCAATCGTTCAGTTTTTGTTTACCGTGGGCCGGCGGTGCAGAATGGAAAATCAGCCGGACGACCTGTCCCTATCGCTGACGGCATTTGAGGCGATGTTTCACAAAATGCTGCGCCGGATGATTCTGGGGATCTGATATTTCTTGGAGTCTGTTTGAAAAGTCCGGATCAGACCTGATCCGGACTTTTCAGAGTTCGTGCCTCATCAGCTTCCCCACCGGACTCTTGGGCAGGATATCCCGAAAATCAATTATTTTCGGAACTTTATACGACGCCAGATGCTCCCTGCAAAAATCGGTGATGTCCTTTTCCGTGACTTTTCCCATATACTCCAGCTTCAGGGAGATGACCGCCTTGACCGTTTCCCCCCGGTACGGGTCCGGATGGCTGACCACCGCCACTTCCTCCACCGCCGGATGGAGATACAGCACATGCTCGATCTCCTTGGGGGCGATATTGTATCCGGAAGCCACGATCAGGTCCTTGATCCGGCCGGAAAAATGGACGAAATCCTGCTCATCGATATAGCCCCGGTCACCGGTCCGCAGCCATCCGTCCGGCAGAAACGCGGCTTCGGTTTCCTTGGCGTTGTTGAGATAGCCCGCAGCCACCTGAAGGCCCCGGTAGCAGATTTCCCCCTCCACATTGCGCCCCACGATCTTGCCCGTTTCGTCCGTTATCTTGACTTCCGAATACACCGGGATGCCCAGAGCGTCGCTTTTTTCCTTGATTCCCGGAATGGAAATGATGCCGCCGCTGTTGGTTTCCGTCATTCCCCAGCCGTTGGTCAGGGAAATACCGGTCAGTTTTTTCCATTGTTCCTGGACCTCCACCGGCACCGGGGCCGCGCACCCCACGCTGGCTTTAATGCTGGATAGATCGTACAGATCCATCATATCCGGCCGGGACATGAGGGCGATGAAAAACGTCGGGGGCGCAAACACCACATTGACACGGTAGGTCTTGATGATCCGGAAGGCGTCCTCCAGATCAAACATCGGAATCGGTATCACGGTGCCGCCCTGATACAGGGTCGGGAGCTGGTGCAGCAGGTAGCCCGAAGTATGAAACATGGGCATGATGGAAAAATTGATTTCCCGTCCTTCCCAGGCGCGAAACGCATGGGCGTGGGTCAGGGAATTGAACACCAGGTTGAAATGGGTTTCAATAACCCCCAGCGGTTTGCCGCCGGGACCGGAGGTATACAACAGGAGAGCCGTGTCTTTTTTGGCATCCACCGTAACCGGTTCCGTAAGGGGCGGGGTGGTCGACAGAGTTGGGAAAAAATCAAGGGTTCCGGGTATGGGTTGTTTCGGGGTATCCCAGAAGTATTTAATGGCCTTGGGAATCACCGCGTTTTCCGCAGCCCAATCCTTGACATTGGTGACGATGACATGGTCTATCCGGCCGCTGTATTTCAGATCCCTGATTTTATCGTATAATATGTCAAGTATAAATACGGTCCGTGCGCCGGAATCCTTGATCTGATAGGCGATTTCCTTGGGCTGGAACATGACGTCAATGGGGGTATGAACCGCGCCGATCATGGCTACGGCATAAAACGCCACAATGTGCTGGAGGGAATTGGGCAGCATGGTGGCCACCACATCTCCCTTAGCGATGCCAAGGCCCTGAAGCACTGCCGCATATCTACTGATGAGATCATCTAAGGCCGCATAAGTGATTTTTTTGTCTAAAAAAATAACGGCTGTGTCATTCGGGAATTTTTGAGCGGTTTCCCTGAACAACTGATAAATCGAAACCTGGGGAACCGGGGGAACGGTCTCCATAAACCAGGTGGGGTGGCTGATCACATAAGCGTCTTCCGGTTCATACCCTTTGCCCTCTTCAATCCACCGGTCAGGGTATCCGAAATTGTGGTAGCAATCAATCAGGGCTTTGTCGAAAAAAGCCTTGCCTGTCTGGTAACGGGGCGGCGCGGGGGTGTTCATTGACGGATTCTCCTTTATCTGAAGTCTTAGAGACTTAATAATTACCCGGATAAAGCGGCCCTGTCAATTCGGATATTATCGGCCAAGTATTAACCGCCGGAGACGGTTCATCAGCACCGCAACAGGCTTCAACTGAATTTCAGCTTGACTAGTTCGCCAAAATGCACCATTAATATTTTTAAAATTCAGCCTTTTGTATCTCGTCAAATTTCATCTTCAGACAAAACTTTTAACTGGAATCCGGAGGAACGATGACTGGTTACAATCGAATGGTCGTATGCGTCTTTTGTGTATTGATTACGGGTATTTGTTTATGTTCATGCAGCAAGCTGGCGGAAAAGGCGGACCCCGCCAGTCTTGTGGTATCAAACGTGGAATACAGCATCCAACAAACCCATAAATCCTCCTTTGTGGTGAACGCAAAAGGTAAAATTAAAAACACCGGCAAGCTGGCTGTCAAAAATGTGGTGGTGACCGGTTACTGCAGGTCCTGTGGCCTCCAAATGCTCTCCAATAAATGGTTTACTTCCGATTGTGAAAAAACGGAAACCCAGAAAGACACCATCAATTATCTGGCACCCGGTGCCGAAACCGAATTCAGCTTTGTAGAAGTCGCTTGTTATATGACCCAGGAAAATATGCCCCCCCAGAATCTTCCTGAAAAAATCGAAATCAAGGTCGAGTCCTTTGATATGGCTGAAGGCTCCTGATCTCCTTTATTCCTGAAAAATGAATAACCGATTTAAATCCGGAAACACCATCCTGTATTGCAGGCAATGGAAGGCGACGGTCGCTTTTTATCGCGACGGGCTGGGGCTGCCGGTTTCTTTTTCCAACGACTGGTTTGTTGAATTTACTGTTTCGGGTAATGCCCGTTTAAGCGTGGCCGATGAAATGCGGGCTTCAATAAAAAGCGGTGCCGGAAACGGGATGACCCTGTCCCTGGAAACAAACGACCTGGATGTTGAATGGAATCTGCTGGTTCAAAGCGGGTATTCGCCTTCCCCCATCCAAAACCATCCCTGGAACGCGCGGGTGTTTTACATCCGTGACCCGGAAGGCCACCGGATTGAATTCTGGCAGTCCGCCGCCGGCGGCTCTGCGGATTATGCGCATGCGGAACGCAAATGGGTGCGGCGGGTTAAAGACCTTTTCTTGTGATTTATGCAAATGGACGGGTTCAGCCCGGCCAAGTCAACCCGGCCCAACCCATCCAGTTCAGGAGGGCGCGCAGCATTCCGGATCCCTGGGGCGTGTATAACCAGACAAGGGCGGCGCATAAAAACAATGCGGCCAGGACGATCGGAATCATCCATCTGAGGGAATCCCCCGCAGCCGGTGCGCCGTCGTCCACGAACATCACGTTCTCCGCTACCGGACGTTCATTGGGATCAGGAATGCTTAATTCATAAAACACCATCTCATTTAAGACCGCCCGGCGCGGCCTGTCCGAGAATGCCTTTATATGAACAAACACCAGATTCCGGCTGCCGTTCGGGGTGATGAAGCCGAATCCCCGGTCATTATTCCAGCGTGTGATTCTGCCTTGGTAGCGCATGTCGCCTCAATTTAATCGTTTCTCAGTTGCTGCGATGCCGGTTCAAAAGCCATTCGGTGGATGGCCGCCATAGCTTTTCACTCGCATTTTTTCCCACAACCAGATCCACATGACCGGCTGAGGGGATGCCGACCAGATTGTACGGGTCATGGGGCGCGATGACTTCACGGGCCAGAAACACGCTTTCCGGTGTGGCGATCAGATCGGCGGTGGCATAATAAAACAGAAAATTTTTCCGTGTCCTTCGGATACGTCTCAACTGATTCAGATACTGGGTAATTCTTTCCTGGGACGAATATCCCTGTTGCACAAACCGGGAAAAAAATTTCTGGAGCGCTTTGGGCATGGGCTCCACAATATTTCCCAGAATGGCCCTCACGGTGGCGTTGCTGATATTCATCGGGTTGCAAAGATACGGGGTGATGAGGTTGAACCGGACAAACCAGTCCGGCAGGGCGCGAATGGCGCGGGTCAGGGGCACCAGGTTATGGGAGAGGTTCCCCAGAACGGTGTCTTCCTCAACTCCCAGAATTCTGGAAGTAAAATTAATAAACGGAACAAACCGGAAGAAAATTTGATTCAAGGCCATGGGGCTGCCGATGGTGACCAGGTTTTTGATGGGATTGACCGGGTTTTTGGACATATAGGAATAAGCGATCATGCCGCCAAGGCTGTAACCGATCCAGGACAAGGTTTTGGAGCGGCTGTGACGACAGACAAAATCAATAACCGCGGGGACTTCCGTGTTGACCATATCTCCGTAGCTGAAATCCGGCGGCACCCGGTAACGCTGCTGGTAGTGGATGCTCTGGGGGCAGTTCTGGCTCACGTAGCGGTTGTGCACCCGGTCGGAATAGCCGGGGTGATAGAGGTAGACATCAAAGCCTTCGGAAGCCAGCAGGTTCGCAAACGACCGGTTGTGCCGCAAGTCAAGACAGCTTCCCTTGTCGTCCATCCGGAAGATATTGGCATTGGTGCATACGCCCGGCGCCATGATCACCGGTCCGTATTTCGGCAGGCATTCCGCTTTTGAAAAAATTCGTTTGACAAAAATTTCCTGGTCACCGGCCGGGATAAAAATATCCTCGCCGGCCAGAAAGTATGGCGCTTCCGCAGGTCGTTGATCAATGAGTGTTTTTTTTCGCTTCAAGCCAAGAATCATTCGCATCCCCTGTTTTTTTATTGAGGTATGTATATTTCAAAACAGGGTTTGGAGTCAATGGATTTGGCAGGAAAGAATCGGCGGGACGGGTTCGATGTGAATAAATGGAATCTCAGGCAGTTGGCTCTCATTGCGCTCTGGATAAAAGCTTGACGCAGAGGCCGGATGTGGTACTTTTAAATTATGACGACATCATTTTTCTATCACCAAACCACCAGTTACGACCGGCATGACATGTCCGCCCATGCCCTGGACTGGGCGAATCAGCCCGTGCCGTACAAAATCTATCCGGGGATTCAGGCGGTTCCGCTGCCGGAAATCCGCGGCCTGTATCCCGGAACCATGGGCTATGCGGCAGGGATTGAAGACATATCGCCATCCGGGCGCGCCTTGGATATGCAAGACCTGTCCAAAATCCTGTATCTGGCAAACGGGCTGACCGGGAAAGCCCGGCAGGGCGGGGCGGATTTTTATTTTCGCAGTGCGCCGTCCGCCGGGGCCCTGTATCCTAATGAAATTTACCTGGTGTGGCCGGGGAGCGGTGATCCGGCCCCCGGCGTTTATCACTGCGGCATCCACAACCGGAGCCTCTCCCCGTTGCGGCAGGGAAATTTTATTTCGCTGTTCCGGGCTCCTGCCGAAGGGGAACCATCCGATCCTGTCGCGGTGTTTGTTATTTCCGGCATATTTTTCCGCAGCGCATGGAAATACAGGGCACGGGCTTATCGATACGTGCTGATGGACGCCGGGCATGTCATGGAAAGCCTTAGATTCGCCATCCGGGCCGCCGGGTTTTCCGTCCGGTTGTCGTTTGCGTTTGATGACACGGCCGTCAATCTTCTGTTGGGTTTTGATCCGGAACGGGAGGCCGGTATCGGGTGCGTTTATGTTTACGGCAGCGGCAAGGACAAAGAAGCCGCTGCTCCGGATGCTCTGCCCAATATCAAAATGGACCCCTTGCCGGAAAGCATCCGCAAAGCCTGCAAAACTTCCGACAGAGAAATCCGGTATCAGGAGATTCTGGACATTCACCGGGCGGGATTAGATATTATCGTACCAATCGGACCGCCTTCGGACATGATCGACTGTATAGGGGTATCGCATTTCCCTTTCGGGCCGATCCATTCCCCGAATGGATTGAATGATGCGAATGCGCCCGGAAAAACCCCCCTTTCCTATGCTCAGGCAGTTTACACCCGCCGGTCCCGGAGAAATTTTGTCGCGCATTCCATGCACCCGGACCAGTTGGCGTATTTGCTGGATCTGGTCTGCCGGGCATCGGATGTTTCAATGGATGGCGGTCATGGGTATGCCGTACCCATTGCCGTGGGTTTGCTGGCGGGAAATGTGGACGGCATGGCCCCCGGGTTTTATCTGGTGGACGATAGGCAGCGGATGCTCCATCGGGTATTTGAACGCCGTGTGATGAGCGAGATGGCCGCTGTCTGCCTGGACCAGCGGTGGCTGGGTAACGCCGGGGTTCATGTTTTGTTTATGACGAATCCGGAGGTTCTTGACCGGCAGTGGGGTGCACGGGGATACCGGTACGCCATGCTGACTGCCGGGCGGCTGGGTCATGCGGTTTATCTGGGGGCGACTGCTTTGGGACTGGGGGCTTGCGGGATCGGGGCCATTTATGACGGGGAAGCGCGGCGTCTGCTGGGCCTGAATCCTGCGTCCGCGCTGGTTTATTTGGTGGCTGCCGGTGCGGTTAAAAGGAGTTAGGCGCAGAATCAGAAAAACAAAGACTTGATTTATCTGTTCATTGGCCTATATTCAGACTATTAAATAAGCCAAAATAAGGACTCATTTCATGAAAACCATAACCATCGCCAACGATATTGTCCCCATTGCCGAATTCAAGGCGGGGATTTCCAAATGGTTCAGGACGCTCCAGAATTCGGGACACCCATTGATTATCACGCAGAATGGAAAACCGGCCGGGGTCTTGCTGTCCCCCGCTGACTTTGATGAACTGGTATATCGAAAATCGTTTCTGGAATCCGTTGCCAGAGGCATATCGGATGCGGAAAGCGGAAAAACTTACGGGACTGAAGAAATCAGAGCCATTCTGTCCGAACGAAGAAACAAAGGCTGATGGCTGAATGAAAATTGTTTGGTCACAAGAAGCGCTTGATCAATTAGCTGAAATTGAAGGCTATATTTCAAAAGACAGTCCGAAACGGGCGGCAATTTTTGTCGATCAACTGGTTGAACAGGCGGAAGCATTAAAGGACAATCCGGGCATGGGGAGAATGGTTCCTGAAATCGGGAATTCCGGCATCAGAGAGTTAATATTCAAGAAATACCGGATTGTTTACAGGCTTGAAACCGATTGCATTGAGATACTGACTGTTTTTGAAGGGCACCGGTTGTTAAGAATGGAGGGAATGGAATTTTAATGGTTTCGCTTGCCCGGTTGTTTATATAAAAAGCGGCTTCTTGAGGTCATAGCAGCGGGAACAGATATGGATTACAAAGAACTGATTGAAAAATACACTCTTTTATTAAGCGAGAATACCCGGTTGATAAAAGAAGTCAATCGGTTGAAGTCTATGCTGGAGATACCCCAGTCCGAGCCATCTGAAAACCCCATGCCCGAAACAATTGAGGAAAAAGTCTTCCAAGAAAATCAATTACCTAATATCATAATATTTTCAAGTGTCAGCAACATATCCGATTCCATCTCAAAAATCAATTTGTTCATGTCCCTTTTTAAAGGTCGTGACGATGTATATGCAACTCGGTGGGAGAACAAAAAGAAAAAAACTTCGGGATATGCGCCGGTTTGTCTGAATCAATGGCAGGCGGGATTATGCGGCAAGCCGAAGACCCCCTGTGCCCAATGCACAAACAAATCATATGCCGCTCTGGATGAACATGTCATCGAGAACCATCTGAGGGGAAGTATCGTTGCCGGCATCTACCCGATGCTGCCCGATGAAACATGCTGGTTTTTGGCAATGGATTTTGATGAAGCGGACTGGCAAAACGATATCTCAATAGTCAGAGCGGTTTGCACAGAACTGAATATTCCTGTTGCTGTGGAACGATCGCGATCCGGCAACGGCGGGCATGTTTGGATCTTCTTCACACAACCCATACCCGCTGCAATAGCCAGGAAATTCGGCACTATCCTGTTGACCATTTCCATGAGCAGACGACATGAAATCCGTTTTAAATCCTATGATCGACTCTTCCCCAATCAGGATACCATGCCCAAAGGCGGTTTTGGGAATCTGATCGCCCTGCCGTTTCAAAAAGCGGCGAGGCAGAATCACAACAGCGAATTTGTCGATGAAAATTTTGAATCCTATGCTGATCAATGGGCGTTTTTATCCTCGGTTCAAAAGATTTCGGAAGAAAAGGTTGCCGGCCTCATATCTGAACTTTGCTCCAAACACGAGCTTGGCCAGGAACTGGGTGTTTTAAAAATCGACGATGAAGAAGACGCGGAAAAACCGTGGGAAACACGCAAGGTCAACCTGCAACAGACTGATTTTCCAAAGCGCATCGAAATCGTGAAAGCCAATATGCTCTTTATTCCAAAAGCGGCGATCTCCCATAGGGCGTTGAACCATCTGAAAAGATTGGCTTCTTTTAAGAATCCGATGTTTTACAAGCAGCAGGCAATGCGATTGTCAACCTATGGACACCCGAGGATCATCTCCTGCGCGGATGAAACAGGGGAATATCTGTGTTTGCCGAGAGGGTGTGAGAATGATCTGCTGTCGGAACTGGAACAGTTTGGCATCGAGGTCCTTCTTATCGATAAAACCAATTCCGGCACCCGGATCAATGTTGAATTCAATGGTGAATTAAGGGGAGAGCAGTCCCCGGCCCTTAAAGAATTATTGCATCATGATACCGGCATACTGTCAGGAACCACCGCCTTTGGTAAAACCATCGTCGCCATTAAATTGATTGCCGAAAGAAAGGTGAATACACTGATCCTGGTGGATAAAGTCACGCTGCTGTCCCAATGGAAAGAAAAATTATCGGAATTTTTGATCGTAAATGACATCCTGCCGGAAAGAGATCATGCAACAGGCAAGAAAAAAGGGAAAAAGAAAAAAATAAGCGTTATCGGACAGATGGGCGCGGGTAAAAACACCTTAAACGGCATTGTGGATATTGCGGTGATGCAATCTTTAAGCCGATTGGGAGCGGTCAAGGATTGTATTAAAAATTATGGGATGATCATTGCAGACGAGTGTCACCATGCGCCTGCTTTCAGGTATGAAAGTATTTTAAAAACCGCAAACGCGAAATTCGTTTATGGCCTGACCGCCACACCCGTGCGAAAAGATGGACATCATCCGATTCTGTTTATGCATTGCGGCCCCATACGGTTTCGCGATAATCCAAAACAACAAGCCGAGAAGCGGCCGTTTGATCATTATATTATCCCTCGGTTTACATCCATGAAGACGCCCCTGGGCACCAATGAAAAGGACGTTTCCATTCAGGAGTTATACTCCGAAATCGTGGATAATGAATTCCGGAATCAGCAGATTGTTGATGATGTGCTGGCCAGCTATAAGCGGGGCGGAAATTGCATTGTTTTGTCCTTGAGAACCGCTCATGTTGCAAATCTTACCAAAAAATTGCAGGAAGAAGTTCCGGGCGTTTTGAAGCTGACAGGGGGCATGGGCGCAAAAGCAAACCGGGAGATGTTCAGCCGCATCAGTGAGACGCCTGCTGATCAAAATCTTATATTGGTGGCCACCGGTTCCTTTATCGGTGAGGGTTTTGACGAGCCGCGTCTCGATACCTTGTTTCTGGCCATGCCGATATCATGGAAAGGCACTTTGCAACAATATGCCGGAAGGCTTCACCGGCTCTTCGACAATAAAAAAGAAGTGCGGATATATGATTACGTGGATGTCCATGTCAGGATGCTGGAAAAAATGTATCAAAAGCGGCTGATTGGCTATGCTTCCATGGGATACAAAGCCAAGGGCGAAGATATAACGTCAGCGCCCGTGGATATTATTTTTAATGAAGATAATTTTTTATCCGTGTTTTGTCACGATATCATTAGCGCGAAAAAGGAAATTGTCATCGTCAGCCCGTATGTCAAAAAAAGGCGCACGCTTCAAATGGTGCAGCATTTAAAAATTGCGTTAGAGAAACACATCCGGGTGATTGTTGTGACCCGCCCGGTAGAGGATTTGAAAGCGGAAGCGGGTGGAGCGGTGCAGGAAATTCTGGATTTTGTAAAGACGAACGATATCCGCGTTGTCTATAAATCGGATATTCATCAGAAATTTGCGATCATGGACCAGAAAGTGGTGTGGTATGGGAGCATTAATCTCTTAAGTTACGGCAATGCCCAGGAAAGCATGATGCGTATCGAAAGCGTCAATATCGCAAGTGAGCTGATGAAGACTGTAGAAAATCCGCATTCATGATGGCCGCATATTTTTCAATACATCTCGTATTTCACCAGCCGTCCGTCAAGCCCCCCGGCCGCCAGCGGTTTTTTCCAGGTGGATTTGAGTCCCAGCTTTTTCACCAGCGCCCGTTCACCAAAATAAATATAGGCGGTTGACCCCTGGCATTTTTGTTTGAGGAAATCGCCGAGGGTTTTATAAAACAGGCTGAGGTTCTGGTCTTTCCCCATACGGATCCCATAAGGCGGATTGGCGACAATCACACCGGGCGGCATGGGGGGAAGGTCTGAAAAATCCAGCCGGTCAACGGCCACATTGCGCCCGAAATGCAGTCCCATGAGGTTGGTTCTGGCAGCACTCACTGCCTGCTGTGAAATATCATTGCCGCTGATCAGTCCCGCAGGCAGGGGACGGATATCGGCATCTGCCGTTTTTTTAACCTGTTGCCAAAGATTGGCATCAAAATTCGGCAGCAGTTCAAACCCGAATGTTTCCCGGAAAATGCCTGCCGGAATCCGGCAAAAACGCATCAAGGCTTCGCACAAAAGGGTGCCGGAACCGCACATGGGATCATGAAGCGGAACCGATCCGTCCCACTCGGCGTAACGGATGATCGCCGCCGCAACCGTTTCCTGCATGGGAGCGGTGACGGTTTCCTCGCGATACCCGCGCTTGTGCAGGGGCTGGCCGGACGTGTCCAGGCTGATGACGGCCCGGTCTTTGTTGATATAGAGGTTGAACAGAAGATCCGGCTCCCGTGCATCCACATTCGGGCGTTCACCGGTCCGTTCGCGCAGATCGTCCACAATCGCGTCCTTGAGGCGCAGGGACGCGAAATGGGAATGGGTGATGGCGCTGTCCGCCACATTGCTGGTGACCGCAAAGGTGGTGAGGTCGCCAAAAAAATCCCGCCACCGGATTTTTTTGGCGGTCTCGTATAAGGTGTCCGTGTCCGGGCAGTCAAAGGACATGAGCGGGGCCAATATCCGGGAAGCCAGCCGGGACATATAATTGATCCGGTACAGGGTTTCCTGGTCCGCCGTGAAATGAATGCCCTGATACCCGGCCTGGAGGTCTGCGGCGCCGAGTTCACGGAGTTCTTCCATGCCGATGGCCTTGATATCCTCAGCCATCTGGGCGAAATACAGGGAGGTTTTCCGGTATTCATAATCCCGGAATTCAGGTGTGCCTATTCGTCGTTTAATTATCATGGGCTTGTCAATAGCATGAAAAAAGCATATTGTTCCATAAATATTTTTTACCACCGCAAAGGCAAGAAATGAAACGATCCAGCAAAAGCCGGCTCACGGAAAAGCAGATGGACGGGTTTCCGGGTGATACGGTGTTCGATAAAATCGCCCGGGCCGTGTGCCGGGCAGGAACCTTGCCCGTAAAAGAGCTGTATGAGGCATGGGAATCCGCCCGCAGGATACGCAGAAAGTTTCGTGGCGGGCGGGTGATGGATCTGGCCGGGGGGCATGGGCTGCTGGCCCATATCCTGCTGGTGCTGGATGATACCTCAAAAGAGGCGCTGGTGGTGGATGTCGATGTCCCGAAAAACGCCGGACGGCTGTCCGAATCCGTCATCCAGGCCTGGCCTCGGCTAACGGGTCGGATTCATTATATGGAAGCGCCCATAGCGGATTTTGAGATTCGGCCGGATGATCTGGTGGTGTCGGTCCATGCGTGCGGAATATTGACGGATACGGTATTAAAGCTTGCGGTGGATGCCCGGGCGAGGGTGGCGGTGCTGCCCTGTTGTCACGATCTGAACCTGCCTTCCACCGGCGGGCTTGAAGGCTGGGTCAACGGGCCGCTGGCCGTGGATGTCATGCGGGCAACCTGGCTCCGGCAGCAGGGCTACACAGTCATCACCCGGACCATTCCGGAGGACATCACCCCCAAGAACCGGCTGCTCATGGGGTATCCGGAGGCGGTTGGTTAAAATGAATACCACTTGATTTTAAAGGATTTTATGATGACCACATACAAAATTCATCCCATTGTCATGGGCACCAAGGTTTTTGACAAAGGCATGATGACTTACCAGCACGATTACGGCAAGCCATACACCATT
This sequence comes from Desulfosalsimonadaceae bacterium, assembly GCA_049297455.1. Classification (GTDB taxonomy): domain Bacteria; phylum Desulfobacterota; class Desulfobacteria; order Desulfobacterales; family Desulfosalsimonadaceae; genus SURF-3. Next base: position 37,366 of record JBAQUK010000166.1, read on the forward strand.
CCCATTTACTGCTGGTATATCGAGGGCGGGGATAAAAAAATCCTGGTGGATACCGGTGAAATGCGGCCGATTGTTTCCGAAGACCGGGAATCGGCCATCGGCGGCAGGATTTTCACGTTTGAGGAAGGACTCGCCCAGTGGGGGCTGACGCCGGAGGATATTGATATCGTGATCCATACCCACCTGCACAACGACCATTGCGAAAACGATTTCAAATGCACAAACGCCGTCTTTTACGTGCATGAAAAGGAGCTGGAACACATTCATGATCCCCATCCCCTGGATTTCCGGTATCTGGAAGACTATATCGAGGATATTGAGGACAACGGCCAGATTGTTGTTGTGACGGAAGACCGGGAGATTGTGCCCGGCATCCGGGTGATGCATACCCCGGTGCACACGGAAGGCGGGCTGACGGTGCTGATCGACACGGAAAAGGGGATTGCCGCAATCTCGGGATTCTGCGTGATCATGGAAAATTTTTACCCGCCCGCGGCCATCACGGGCATGGAAATGGACGTCATTCCCCCCGGCACTTCGGTGAATCCCTGCGCGGCCTATGATATCATGCTGAAAGTCAAGGGCTTGGCCGATATTCTGCTGCCCCTGCACGAGCCCAGCTTTGCCGGTGTGAAAACGATTCCGTGAGCAGGCAGGGCCGATTATCGTGGCATGGGAAAAAGAAGCCAAGGTCATTTGCGCCCATGATGATGAACTTTGAAGTGGATTATTCACTTGACTTACCTTGGTTACCAGAGTAACTTTACTAACATGAATACGCCAGCCAAATCCAAGTCAAAAAAAACGTTCCCGCTTGAGATCGAAGAAAGTCTGCATAAAGCCCTTAAACATAAGGCGATTGAGTCGGATATGTCTCTTCATGCCTATATCATTGACGCACTGGTTTCACGGGTCAACGAAGAAACCGCCGCTTACAACGATAGTGCTAAAACGGAAGAAAATCGGGGGAAAAAGTGATCGCTTCATCTAAATCCGTCAACTGCTTTCAGGCAGATATATTTTTGGGAACTGACCCGGTTCAGATTATCCAAGGTGACGTTCGTCAGAAACTTACCCTGGTCCCGGACGATACCTTTCACTGCTGCGTAACTTCCCCTCCTTATTGGGGAATGCGTGATTACGGGTACGAGGGACAAATAGGGGCGGAGACGGAAATCAATGACTATATCGCGCATTTGGTCAAAGTGTTTCGTGAAGTTCGACGAGTCTTGCGGCCAGATGGTACACTATGGCTCAATATCGGCAACACCTATACGTCCGGTGGGAGAACCTGGCGTCAATCGGATGCAAAAAACATGGGGCGTGCGATGTCTTATCGCCCTGACACCCCAACAGGGCTTAAACCCAAAGATTTGATTGGTGTTGCCTGGATGCTGGCCATGGCGCTCCAACTTGACGGCTGGTATCTTCGCTCAGATATTATCTGGCACAAACCAAACTGCCAACCCGAGTCGGTCAAAGATAGGGTAACCGTTTCACATGAATATATTTTTATGCTTTCAAAAAGCGAAAAATATTATTTTGATCAAGCCGCAATCAAAGAGCGAACGGCTGACGGCAAGTCATTCAAAAACAAGCGGACTGTTTGGCAAATAAATACAGAGCCTTGCAAAGAAGCTCATTTCGCCGTCTTTCCAAGAGCGTTGGTACGTCCTTGTCTCCTTGCAGGTTCACCAAAGGGTGGATTGGTGCTGGACCCCTTCTTCGGCAGTGGCACCGTGGGAGTGGTTGCCATTGAAACGGGGCGCAAGTGTGTCGGTGTCGAACTGAAATCCGACTATATTGACATTGCCAGGCAACGTCTGTTTATGCTTACATCGAATCTTGATCTTGATCTCGACTTTTCTACGGGGACTGAAACTGCCACGACCAAGAGGCATGAACCTTACATAACCACTTCTTTAAACTTTTAATCTGTAATTTCCGCTCTCCTCCGCCATCGAAGTAGAGGCTGAAAAGAAGCTTCCCGGCATTTTCAACATAGCAATACCCAGGTTTTGGATGTTGAATGCTTTCCGTCCGCATCTCAAAGCGCCCCTCTGAAGCTTTTTCCAACAGATTCTTTGGTATTTCAACAAGTTCATACAGGTAATCAGGTTCGCCTTTTCTCAGCGCCCGTAAAACTAAAATACGGTCAATGCCTGCAAGATTATCCAGAAACTGTTGGCGAAGACCGTCCAGATCATTTGGGTCATCTCCCCAATGCCCTCCACCAAGTTCCATAAATTTTGAGATATGCAGTACATCATCACGAATAGCCTTAGCCGCCTCGGTCTTGAGTGAAACATTACGCTCGGCTATCTTTATGTCATAGCCTCGCCTGCCTCGCGGCGCTAACTCTGCCGCCATGCCGGATGCTCTTAGAACCGCCTCCAGGGCGAACTCGAACTTATCCTTGGAAAAAGGCTCTCTTGAAAAGCAGTGATGAATTCTCATTATGTCGCCAAAATCCAAAAGGGCGAATTCTGAAATGATATCCGAATCAGGCGCTCTTTTGATTGTCCAAGGTTGCGAGAAGACCCGCACCATATTCTGAACAAGACCAAGCCGGTAGTCGCTCAATCCCGGTATTGCTGCAATTAACTGGGTGATTTTTTCTTCGCGAGTCATTCTTTCACAGATCCCTTTATCGTCAAAATTTAAAACAACAGGCATACCCGATCAAACAGCGTCAAACGTGCAACTGAAATTACCTTCTGGCAAAAAGGGCGCTCACTGAGTGAGGATTGTTTTCTCCGATTACAACAGGGTCTCGACCGGGACGTATTCCAGACCAAACGCCTCGGCCACGGCGTTGCAGGTGACATGGCCGTTGACCACATTGGCCCCCAGCCGGATTTCGCTGCTGTTCTTCATGGCCTGCTTCCACCCCTGGTTGGCGATCTTTAGGGCGTAAGGCAGGGTGGCGTTGGTCAGGGCCAGGGTGGATGTTTTGGGCACCGCTCCCGGCATGTTGGCCACGCAGTAATGGGTCACGCCGTCGATGGTATAGATGGGGTTGGAATGGGTCGTGGCCCTGGAAGTTTCGAAACATCCGCCCTGATCAATGGCGACATCCACCAGGACCGCCCCTTTTTTCATGGTTTTCAGCATCTCCCGGGTGACCAGCTCCGGCGCCCTGGCGCCGGTAACCAGCACGGCTCCCACCACCACATCCGCCTTGGTGATCAGTTCCCGAATCGCCGACGGGGTGGACATGAGCAGGAAACAGTTGCGGGGCATCACATCGCTCAGATACCGCAGGCGATCGAGATTCATGTCCAGTAGATACACCTTTGCGCCCAGGCCGCAAGCCATTTTGGCGGCGTTCATACCCACAATTCCGCCGCCGATGATCAGAACAGTTCCCGGATCGACACCGGGTACGCCCCCCAGAAGAAGTCCGAGCCCGCCCTGGGCCATTTCCAGGTATTTGGCGCCTTCCTGAATCGCCATCCGGCCCGCCACCTCACTCATGGGGGTCAGGAGCGGCAGGGAGCCGTCCGGTTTCTGGATGGTTTCATAGGCGATGCAAACCGACTTGCTCCGGACCAGGGCCAGGGTCAGCTCCCTGGCCGCCGCCAGATGGAGATAGGTGAAGATGATCTGGTTTTCGCGGATGAGGGCATATTCCGAAGGCAGGGGTTCTTTGACATGCATGACCATGTCGGATTTTTGATAAATTTCGGGTGCGGTTTCCACAATTTCCGCACCGGCTTTCAGGTATGCGGCATCGTCAAACCCGGAGCCTTCGCCGGCCCCTTTTTCCACCAGCAAATGATGACCGGCGGCAATCATGACCTCAACACCGGCGGGCGTCATGCAGACACGGTATTCCTCGTTCTTGATTTCTTTCAGAATTCCGATAATCATGTTTCCTCCTGGTTAACCTGTTGAAAATTTATAAAAATCCCATCACACCAAAGGCAGGCGGACGGTAAACGCGGCTCCTTCCCCCGGCGGGCTTTGAACGGTAATCTCCCCCTTGTGGGCCTTGGCGATTGCTTGGGCGATACTTAAGCCCAGCCCGGAGCCGGGTTCCGCGTCCGGATCATCCGGGCGGGTATGAAAAAACGGATTAAAGACGCTCCCGATGTTCTGCGGGGCGATGCCGTTGCCGGTATCGGAAACCGTCACCCGGGCATGGCCCGCTATAGTTCCCAGCGTTATCATGATTTGCCCTTTTTCCGGCGTGAACTTGACCGCGTTGTGAATCAGGTTTAAAAAAAGCCGCCGCAAATGTGTCCGATCCCCCCGGATCCATACGGGCGTGGCAGGAACATCCGGATGGATCGCGAGATGTTTGGGTTCGGCCAGAATGTTGCTGTGCTCATGAATATCCGCGAGAAATGCCGAAAGGTCGAAGGTTTCAAATGCAAACACATCCGGGCTGTAATCCAGCCGGGCCAGCAGGAGCAGATCCCGGATAATCCTTACCAGCCGGTCGACTTCCTCAAGAGAGACCGCGAGAACCCGCTGGTATTCGTCGGTGCTCCGCGTCTCGCGCAAAGCCAGCTCAATTTCCCCCTTGACGATGGCCAGGGGTGTCTTGAGTTCATGGGCCACGTGGGAGCTGAACTGGTTGATGTGCGCAAAAGCGGTTTCCAGCCGCCCGATCATGGCATTCAATGACCGGATCAGCCCCTGCATCTCGTCATCCGCACCGATTTCCGGAATGCGCCGGTTCAAATCCGTATGGGAGATATCGTCGGCGATTCGGGTGACATGGGACACGGGTTTCAGGATGCGGCGGGCGAAAAAACCGCCCAGAAAACTGGTCAGGGCCAGGATAAACAGGATACTCCCAATGATAAAATACAGGAGGCGGGCAAGGACATGGATTACGGAATCCAGGGGCGTGGCGATCTGGATGATCAGCAGGTGCCGGTTGCTGTAGGAAAAAGGGAGGTTTACCACACGCAACCTTGCGGATTTATTTATAATATCCTTAAACACCACATAGTTCAACGTGAGAGGCATGTTCTGCCGGAACAGATCGTCGATTTGCTGATCGAAATTCTGGGACCGGATAATGGGCTGCCCGTGGGTGTTTAAAATATTGATATAGTCGTCCGCTAAGTTCAGGGCCCGGACATTCGACCGCCACAAATCGTCCACAATAAGCCGGGCCCGGTCCTCAAGGCCCAGCAGTTTGTTGATGAGGTGTTGCTGCTGGGTTTCGGTCTGTTTGAGCTTTTCATAGGATTTTAAAATATTGACGATTTCCGTGGCCTTCATCCGGAGCCTGTCGTCCACGTCCCGGTACAGGATGTGCCGGGTGACGCTGAACAGAACGCCGCTGAACACCATCAGAATCACGCAAAGGATGGACGTATACAGGACGCTCGCCTTGAACCGGATGGAATTGAGCTTCATCAGTGTTGTTCTTTCAGCATATAACCTGCGCCCCGGACCGAATGGATCAGTTTTACGTCAAAATCCGCATCCACTTTTTTGCGCACGTAGTTGACATAGACGTTAATGACATTGGAAAAACTGTCGAAATCCTGGTTCCAGACATGCTCCGACAGCATGGTGCGGGTGACCACCTGCCCCTGGTTCAGCAAAAGGTATTCGAGGAGCGCGTATTCGGTGGGGGTGAGGTCGATGGGTTTCCCGGCGCGCGCCACCTGGCGGGTCAGTTGGTCGAGTTCCAGGTCCGCCGCCCGCAGGGTTGTGGATTTATTCCCTCCATGGCGGCGCAGCAGCACCCGGACCCTGGCCAGAAACTCGGCAAACGCAAAGGGCTTGGTCAGGTAGTCGTCCGCGCCCGAATCCAGGCCGAAAACCTTATCCCGCAGGTCGTCCCTGGCCGTCAGCATGAGAATGGGGGTGGTGATGTTTTTTCGCCGGAGGGTCTGGCAAACCGCGAACCCGTCTTTTCCGGGCAGCATAACATCCAGCACAATCAGGTCATAAGGATTGATTTCCGCCAGATACAGGCCCTCGTCCCCATCCGGGGCCACATCCACCGTGTAGTTCTGCTCGGTCAGGCCGCGCTTGATGAAGGCGGCGATTTTTTTTTCATCTTCGATCACAAGGATGCGCATGACGACTATCCTTCAGACGGTTATGACAGAAATTCCACCCGGTATTTTTTTAAAAACCGGGCCGGATGGTAGGATTCCTTGGATTTTCGCAAACCTTCGTCCCCCAGGTCCTGTTCCCGGTTGACCCATTCAATGCCGTTTGCTTCGTGTGCCAGAAACAACCGGTTGATTGTTTGATACACGCCTTTATAGGCTGCCCCGCCTTTTTCAAAGTGAACGATCATGGTATCGGGTGACATGCGTTCGCCGATGGTGTAAGCCGCCACCCGGCCGTCCACCAGCAGGCAGCCGCCCAGAACGCCGGACAGATGTTCCCATTCGGCAAAAGTTCTTGCAATGGCCTGGTTTTCGGCGGCAAGCTGGTCATCGGAATCACAGTCCCGCCACATGCACCAGTCTTCCTGAAGGGTTTTTGCCTGTTTAACCATGTCGGGCGTCATGGGCACATATTCGTAATCATACAGTTTTTCGAACTGCCGGATCAGGTTCTTTTTTTTATGGTACTGGTTGCCCTTGAGAAGGATGAGGTCTTCGGCCTTGTACAGGTAGTCAAACTGGTTCCGGTCTTCGGAGATCACCACCCTTTCGCCGAAAATGGATGCCCACAGGCGGGCCAGGGGGCCGGGCACCCGGATAAGAGCGGATTTCAGTAACGGAAATTTCTTGAAAAATCCTGGCCAATCCGCTGTCTGCCAATCCCCCACCGGGGCCCAGAACACCGTTGACGGCCGGGACTGGCGCAGGCAGACCAGATCATCCGCCCATGCCCATTCCAGGCCGTAGGCCGGGGCGAATGCCCACAGGTTTAAAAAGCTGTAATCCGATGTGGCCAGGGGACACCTCACCAGATGCGCCTGATACGATGCCTGATCCGGCAGGCCGATGGGTTTGAATTTCAGAGTCATGAACTCCCCCGGACCGCTTTGGCGAACTCTCCGCCAAGGGTGTAGGCCTGCTCAAGATACTCCGGAAATTTTTCCACGTCCCCTTCAAAATCAAGCTGCCGGCACAGAAGGGAATCCCACAGTTCCATGTCCAGCACATCGAAAAAATATTTCATGGTCAGCAGCATGCCGTCAAACAGCTTTTTGCCACGGGTGGCGCCCACCGAAATCACGAACCCCTTGCGGGTCGGGGTCCAGGTGTTGAAGGGCGTCTGGTGGATCCAGTATTTTTTGACCCACAGGGACTGAAACCGGTCCATGAGGATTTTGACATGGGCGCTGACCGTGTAGAAAAAAATGGGGGAGGCGATCATCAGTCCTTTTGCTGCCAGAATCCGGTCCCGAACTTGCTGAAAATCATCTTTTATGGCGCATTCGCCTTCCTTTTTGCATCCGTAAATTTCCAGGCAAGGGGAAATTTTATAATCCCGCAGGACGATTTCATCCACATCCGCCCCTGCATCCCGGGCGCCCGCCACGGCCCGTTTCAGCAATGCCGCCGAGTTTCCCTTTCTCCGCGGGCTTCCATATATCGCAACAATGTCGCTCATAGCTTCTCCGTCTCCAAATGACGCCTATGGAAATTCCAGCACCAGCCCCACCGGGCAATGATCCGAGCCGATAATATCATTATCGATAAACGCCTGCTTTACAATTTTGTTGTCTATTAACTCCTGAGTTACAAAAAAGTAATCGATCCGCCACCCGGCGTTTCGCGACCGGGCCTGATACCGGTAAGTCCACCATGAATATTTGACCATGTCCGGATACAGGTGCCGGAAGGTGTCCACATAACCTGCGGCCGTGATGCGGTCCAGCCAGTCCCGCTCAATGCGCAAAAATCCGGACGTGTTTTCGTTGGCTTTGGGATTTTTCAGGTCGATTTCATTGTGGGCCGTGTTGTAATCCCCGCAAATCACCAGGCTGCGGCCGGCGGCGCGGAGGCCATCGGCGTAAGCGAAAAAATCCCGGTAAAAATTGAGTTTATAACTCAGCCGGTCTTCCGACATCTGGCCGTTGGGGAAATACACGTTGAATAAAATAAATTTCCCGAAATCCAGCTCAATGACCCGGCCCTCCCGGTCATAGGCGTCGATGCCCAGACCGGTTTTGGCGGCAGCCGGTGGAACTCGGGTCCAGGTCCCCACGCCGCTGTAACCTTTTTTCGCCGTGCTGTGGGACCAGTACGACGCATACCCGTCAATGGATTTGAGTTCATCGGTCAACTGGTGGTCCTGAAGTTTGGTTTCCTGAATACAGATCACGTCCGCATCAAGGCTTTGGAAAGACTCGAAAAATCCCTTGCCCAACACCGCTCGGAGCCCGTTGACGTTCCACGAGATCAGTTTGAATTGTTTTTTATCCACCGCACTTCCCTTTTTTATCATAATGTGATCAACACGATTAACGAAAAAAAGATATTACCAGACAATACGTCAAATAACCAGAGATGCAAGGATTTTGCAAATAAAACGGCAGCATCAAAGGAAATCAGCGCAATCAAATAAAAATGGGCGGAGGGTTCGGCCAAAAGACAAAACAGCCCTGCCGCCGGAAAGGCGACAGGGCCGTCTTGTGTGTTAAAAAAATTACGAAATTTTAAAAGGGGTTAAAAAGTTACGGCAACCCCGACACCACCGTAGAGATCCGTATCCTGTTCCGGCAGCACATCATCATCAATGGCATCCGTATAAGCCAGCCTGCCGGTCACCGACACATTGTCCATAACGGCATACGTCAACCCCGCGCTCAAGGTGTAATCAAAAAAACCTGAGTCCTCGCCGCCGTACGCAGCGGCGAAATCCTCACCCGCATACCCGGCAGCGGCCCGCAGACTCATGGAGAGTTTCGGCATCAGCTCCATGCCATAACCTAAGTATGGATTTAAGTAATAATCATCCACCTCATCAAAATCATAATAACTGGTCAGGCCTATGGAAAACCCTTCCGCCGGTGCGATGCTGGCATCCAGATACACTTCCCGGGTGCCTTCCGCGCCGCCCGTCTCGGTGGTCGGGAACAGGTATTCGATGTATCCGGCGGTGAGCGCCACCGGACCGGCCTGGTGCGTATAACTCATGGTGAGGTCCACCTCTGAGAATTCACCGCTGTCCAGGGCATCATCATAATCATCCACATCCAGATTGCCCCAGACATTAAGGTTAAACCCGTTGCCGGCGGCCACATTCACGCTGGGCTGGACCACCACACCATCGTTAAAAGTGATTCCCCGCCACACATAGGCGGAATTGACATCCACCGCAGTGGTGACATCCGCGGCAAAAGCAATCCCCGAAACCATCAACATTCCTGCCAAAAAAATAAACACCGCTGATTTACATGCTTTCATAACCGACTCCTTCCTCATTTAAAAAATGTATTAAAATAAAATAACCGTTTCGTGTTTTCTTTCAGCTTTTGCACAGAGCGTGCCATTTTAACCATAAAATCCATCCTAAATTATTATTTGTTTTATATCAAATAGTTATTAAATTTGCACCCCTGCGGCAAGAAACGGGGATGGATATTTCCGTATTTTATATTACAAATTTGTAATCAGTATAAAATACATCACAAATAAAAAAACAAATCCACTCGCACCCGAAATCAGCCTTTCCCCCAGACTGACGGGACAAGATCGCTTTCAGGCCATCCACTTTATGGTGTCAATTTTATTGACACCATTCTTATGCCCCGATACAATTTTTAAATTATTTTTATCAGCCACGACGACGGTTCCGAGAACGCACATTAACAATTTTTACGGTGAGGGACGCCATGGAAAATGAAACCAATATTTTGCAATATCTTCAGACGATTAAAAATATTCAGATTTTTCACTGGCTGCATGAAGAAGAACTTCAAAAGATACTGTTGATTGCCGCCATTCATCATTATAAAAAAGGTGAAATCATCATATCCCAGGGTGAAGTGGGAGACGCGCTATATGCGGTTATCAGCGGGAGCGTGGATGTATCCCTCAAAGACGCGCAGCAGGAAAAAATTATCATCAGCCACATCCATGCGGGTGAAATATTCGGCGAATCCGCCATTTTTCTGGCCACCAAAAGAACCGCCAGCGTTACCTGCTCAACCGATACCACGGTGATGAAAGTCAACCGTAAAGACCTGATCTTCTATTTTAAAACCTACCCGAACGCCGGAAATAAAGTACTGATGCTGATGATTCTCAACCTTTTAAATAAGCTCCGGCATGCCAATGAGGATCTGGTGCTTGAAAAACAATCGGATCTGGACTTTGACTATGTCGACAGCCTGATCCAGGATTTTATTTCCAAAACCGATCTCCCGGCCGACTGAAATAGTCAATGATGCAGAGACGTTCATGAACCCGACCCAGACATCCTTTTCGCCCGCCCAGCACCGCATCCTCCGGCATATCCAGGTCAATATTCCCTTTACCATGCTGGCGGAAAATCAGTGGCTGGATTTTTTTATCGGTTCGGGTTTAAACCCCGAAATCGGTCTGGACGCGGCAGCCCTCGACGGATTTTCCCTGTCGGAATTCAAGGACATCGCCGATACCTTTCACCGTCTTCATCGCAGTATTACGATCCACGGACCGTTTATGGATCTGTCCCCGGGTTCGCTGGATCCGAAAATCAGGGATCTGACCCGGCACCGGTTTGACCAACTTCTGGATGCGGTTTCCGTGTTCCGTCCCAAAAATGTGGTCTGCCATGCGGGGTACGATTCCGGCCGCTATGCTTTCTGCAGGGAGCAATGGCTCGGTCACACCATCGACGCCTGGAAATGGCTGGGCCGGGAACTCCATCACCGGGGCGCACGGCTCATGCTGGAAAATGTCTATGAAACCGATCCGGCGGAGATTGTGACGCTTTTCAAGCATCTGGATAAAACACAGGTCGGATACTGCCTGGATGTCGGGCACCATTCGGTTTTCGGAAAAATCCCCCTGAAGGAATGGCTGACGCGGATCGGAGCCTATATCGGACACATTCATCTTCACGACAATGCCGGTGACCGGGACAGTCATCTCGGAATGGGAAAAGGAAACATCGATTTTGCTCTTTTGTTCGGGTTTTTAAACCGGTTGCCGAAGCTGCCGGTCATTACCCTGGAGCCCCATGAGAAGGACGATTTCCTGACAAGCCTCGCCTACCTCGAACAATCTGATTTTTTATCCTTATTCCCATAAAAAGGAAACAGGCGGCGAATATCATCTTGACATGGGCCAAAGCAATTGATAATTATTTCCACTTTAAAGTAGAATCAGTTTTTAAAGCGTCATGCGGTAAACTCACTTTCAATGCTTCAACAGGTCGGATGAAATTTACTGCAAGCCCATGGGCTTAAAAATAACTTTACCACACAGACTTGAAATAAGTCATTAAGTTATAATCCAAAAGCAAAAGAGGAGAGAATTATGATTAAACCGCTTGGTTCAGAGAAATTGAATGCACTGTACGTGGCAGACGACTCAAAACGCGCCGCACTGGTCAAAGAAGCCGCAGGTCTGCCGTCAATCCTCATCAGTTCCGCTGCTGCGGGCAATGCGGTCATGTTGGGTGGCGGTTATTTCAACCCCATGACAGGCTACATGAACGTTGCTGATGCCATGAGCGTTGCCAAAGACATGAGAACCACAAAAGGTCAGTTCTGGCCGACCCCCCTGCTGAACGTTGTGGAAGACGCTTCCGCCATCAAAGGCGCAAAAAGGATTGCCCTGAAAGACCCGAACGTCGCCGGCAACCCGGTTATCGCTATTCAGGATGTTACATCCATTGAAGAGTTTACCGCCGACCAGATGGCCACCATGACCAAAGCCATCTACGGCACGGACGACATGGAACATGTGGGCGTTAAAGCTTTCAATACCGTCGGCAAAACCTGCATCGCCGGCCCCATCCAGGTGCTCAACTTCTCCTATTTCCCCACGGAATTTGCCGGAACCTTCAAGACCGCAGTGGAACTCCGCGAAGAAATGGGAAAACTGGGATGGGAAAAAGTCGTTGCTTTCCAGACCCGCAACCCGATGCATCTGGCACATGAAGAACTCTGCCGCATGGCCTATAACGATCTGAAGGCGGACGGCATCCTGATCCACATGCTGCTTGGCAAACTGAAAAAGGGCGACATTCCTGCCGACGTTCGCGATGCCTGCATCCGCAAGATGGTGGAACTCTATTTTCCGCCCAATACCGTTCTGGTTACCGGATATGGATTTGACATGCTGTATGCCGGTCCCCGTGAAGCCGTTCTCCATGCCTGCTTCCGTCAAAACGCCGGTTGCACGCACCTCATCGTCGGCCGCGATCATGCCGGCGTAGGCGACTATTATGGTCCGTTTGATGCACAGACCATTTTCGACAATATCTCCAAAGACGATCTGCAAATCGACATCTACAGAGCCGACCACACCGCCTATTCCAAAAAACTCGGCAAGGTGGTCATGATGAACCGTGTGGAAGGCCACACCAAGGAAGACTTTGTGCTTCTTTCCGGAACCAAGGTTCGTGAAATGCTGGGCAACGGCATCAAACCGCCGAAAGAATTTTCACGCCCCGAAGTAGCCGATATCCTGATCGGGTACTATCAGTCGCTCTAATAGCCAGAAACCTGATTAAACAGGTCATAAATAAAAAAGCCCGCTCTTGAAAAAGAGCGGGCTTTTTTTATTTGGCGAAAGGCACATCGTCGCCACTTCGGACACCATGATGAATCACCTGCATCGTGCGGAAAGGGCTCTCCCATCACCAAATATCAATGTGGAACACGGTGCCACGTCTGCAATGAAGCCTTCGGATTTGCGATTCCCTTTTCTCGCCGTGCAGGAACGGCAATAAAATAAAAAAGGAGATCCGGACATATATCCGAATCTCCTTAACCGATCAGGGTTATTCAGGCTACAGCCTTAAAGCCTTCAGTCTGTCCGGCTGCTGCTCAACAATGAGATTATTTTCTACCGGCATACTCATTATAGGCCATCGCAGTGGTTCGATAAACCAGATGGGCCAGTTTTGAAAAGGGCAGGGAAATAAACAGAACAAAAACAAACATCAGGTGAATGTAATAGAACACGTACGTCAAAAATGCCGCATCCGCCAGCCGGGTAAGTTCGGTCAGCATGCCGGTGGCACCCAGACCAAACACCAGGCCGATCAAAAACCAGTCTCGATAGGTAGATACCTGGTCCTCACTTTTGGCCATCCGGTTTTTGATCATCAGCAGGCCGCCGATAAACAGGGCGATACCGCTGACATTGGCCAGGAGTTTGACCGGGTTGTATTGTTTATACGGGCCATGAATGCCGAATCCGTAAAGCACCACAAAAAAGATGCCGGTCACGACGGCCAGACCGATAAACCCGAAAAATACCATCATGTGCGGGGTTCCCCGTTCCGAATTTTCACCGCATTCCGAAAATTTGGAATGTTTTAATATGGTCGGAACCACCCGGATCAGGGCTTCAATAAACCCTTTGGGGTCGATTTTCTGTTTATCGGTTTTGCCTTCAAGCAGCGCGTTTTGATGCATGTCCGTTATAAACCGTTTCAGCCCAAGCGCAAACACCGCCACCACAAAAATCGATGTGGGCACGAAAATCAAATCCACCAGCCAGGTGTGGAAAAACGCGTGATGGGCGATATGCCCCACCGCATCTCCTTCTTCCATTACCCGTTCCGGCAGAAAATTCAGCCAGTGAACTCCGAAAATTTTCAGGATGAGTCCCAGCACCAGGAACAATACCGCCGGAATCGCCGCCAGGACCGGCAGTTTTTTCGGGTCATTAATGATTTTTCCCAGTTCCGGCAGACCGGCATAATGCGCGATGGCATAGGACCGAATGGCTGCCAGCACATCACCCGGCTTGGCGCCTCTCGGGCACAAGGTGGAGCAATCGCCGCAGTTGTGACACAGCCAGATGTCGCCATTGCCCACCAGCTTGTCTTTGAGTCCCCAGGAAGCCGCGATCATTTCTTTTCTGGGAAAGGGTTTTGTGTCCGGCGAAATCGGGCAGGCCACTGAACAGGTCGCGCATTGAAAGCACTTTTTCAGTGAATCTCCGCCATATTCGCCAATTTCTTTTATAAATCCAACATCTGGTTCGACCAGGTATTTATCCGCCATATTGCTACCTCCCATACTGGCATTGGCATGTGAACGCTATTTTGCCTTGCGCGCTCACAACAAAGAAATTAAAGCACAGCCCCAAGCGGCGCCTGGGGCTGTGCGGAATTAACATTAGAATCCCTTGAACGGATTCGGCCCAAGACCTTCAATTATTTCAACAAAATCATCAATGATCTTCGGAAGTTTGTGATAGTCATCAATGGCCACTTCAAACTGCGCCACCCGTTCATTCTCAAGGGCCAGACTTTGGAGTGCCTCGCCGATTTTTTTCATACGGATGCTGGCCAGTTCACTGCCTTTGACAAAGTGGCACTGGTAATCATCGCCATGCTTGCAACCCAGGAGGAAAACGCCGTCCATGCCTTGAGACAGGGCGTCCTTGATCCAGATCACATTGACCGATCCCAGGCAGCGAACGGGAATCAGGCGCACATCCGCAGAATAGGACAGCTTGTTGAGCGCTAACATATCCAGGGCCGGCAGCGCGTCATTCTCACAGACCAGGCCGAGAATCCGCATCGGCGGCTCAGAATAATCATCTGAGGAAGGCACTTTGACGGATTTCACCATGGAACCGATGCTGTCGATATTGTAATCGGCAAAACCGATAATCCGTTCCGGACACGCACCCATACAGGTGCCGCAGCGACGGCAGCGGGCCGGATTCGGTTTCGGGGTCCCCTTTTCATCATCATCCAAAGCCCCGAACGGACATTCTTCCGTGCAGCGTTTGCACTGGGTGCATCTTTGGAAGAAGAAATCCGGAAAGGTCATATCACCCGATCTCGGATGTACCGCAACCCCCCGGTTAACGGACTCGACGCACTGAATCGCCTTTAAGGCCGCGCCGGTTGCGTCTTCGACGGATTCTTCCACCGTCAGCGCCCGACGGATGGCGCCGGCTGCGTAAATACCGGTCCGCTGGGTCTCGTACGGGAAGCAGATAAAATTGGAATCCGCATATCCGTTAAAAATCGCATTGTCCCGGAAGCCCGGTCCCTGCCGATAAGCCAGGTTCACCACCGGGTCATCCACCGTGACCGGAACCATGCCGGTCGCGAGAACCACCATATCCGCATTCACCTGGATGTTCTCGCCAAGCAACGTATTGCTGGCCGAAACCGCCAGGCTGTTTCCGTTTTTCGCCACATGGGTGACCTCGCCCTTGGTCATAAAAATGGCTGGGGTCTGCTGCATGCTTTTATAAAAATTCTCCGAGAGTCCCGGAGTCCGCATGTGCTGATAAAATATATATGCTTTCCCGTCCGTGTAGTCATCGCAGACATACTTGGCCTGTTTTAACGCCACCATGCTGGTGACTGCGCCGGTGTAAGGGAAATCCGCGTCGTCACCGCCGCCCGGGCTCTGAATAAACACCACGGATTTGGCTTCCTTGCCGTCGGACGGACGGACAATTTTTCCTTTGGCGGCGATTTGCTCAAACTGGTAGTTGGTGACCACATCCGGAGTCTTCCCGAAGCCCAGGTGGGCGAATTCGCCCTCTTTTGCCTCATACGGACGCCATCCGGCAGCCAGCACCACAGCGCCGAATTTTTCGCCGTTGGGGTCGAATTGCAGAATGTCTTTTTTCCCTTCATTAAACGCCGTATATTTCACCAGCAAAGCATCCACGTCCAAGTCTTTGCCGTTCTCATCCACTTTCATTTCAGGAGGCAGCGGGAAGGGCACGTCAAACTCGGTTTTCTCGCCTACTTTTTTTAAGGTAACCGTAAAATTCCCCGGTTCGCCGGCGATACGGGCGACCTCGGTTTCCGTTTTCACTGTAATGTTGGCCGCCGCTTCCACCGCTTTGATTTTATCCGCAACCACTGTCGGAATCAGGGTTTCGTAAGGAGCGGCAACCGGCAGCTGACGCCGCCATTCGGCCACGTTTCCGCCGAGCCGGGAGGCTTTTTCAACAATGGTCACGTCATAGCCGCACTTGGCAGCATCCAGAGCTGCCGACATGCCGGTCACGCCGCCGCCGAGAACCAGAATTTTCCGGGTGAAATTCTCCAGTTGATACGGTTCCGGCAGTTTGACTTTTTCCGTTCTGGCCATACCCATCCGCAAGTAATCTTCGGCCATCATCTGGACACGGTCGAATTTGTCGGAATCGGCTTTTTCTTCTTCCGTCAGGGCCGGAAACTGAACCCGGGGATGGGACCATACCACCCCTTCGCGAATATTGACGCGGTCCACAATGCAACCATCAAAACGGAACACGTCATAGTTCACCCGGCGGGAACATGCCGCGAGGATGAGCGTATTGACACCGTTTTCGGAAATATCCTTTTTCAGCAACGCCACACCATCTTGGCTGCACAGAAACGGATGGGTTTGGCAGGAAAGCCCTTCATCTCCGGCAACACTGCTGAGTGCCTCAACATCAAGGGCATCACCAATACCGCATCCCGTGCAGATATATACACCATATTTTTTATTCATGGGCATCCTCCTATCTTCTCACCAGGGTTTGAATCGCCTTTAAGGCTATACCCGTCGCGTTCTGGTTTGACGACACCACATCGGCAGGCTTATTGGCGCATCCTGCACCAAACATGCCGCCCCGCTCCATGTCGTTCACGATAAACCCGTCTTCCGTATATCTCAGATCTCCGGCGGGAAGTTTTGATTTTGCGGCGGTGGGCTGCATGCCGGTGGCAAGAACAACCATGTCCACTGTCTGACGGATTTTTTCACCGGTTACGGCGTTTTCAGCAATAACCGTAATCTGCTGGCCGTCATTCGCCTGCTGCACCTCAGCGACTTTTCCCTTGATAAAGAAAACGTTCTTGTCTTCCTTGATGTTTTGATAAAACTTTTCATACCGATATCCGGGGGTCCGCATATCAATATAGAAAATATAGATTTTGGCTTCCGGATACCGCGCCCGGATATACGTGGCGTGCTTTAATGAGGCCATGCAGCAGATGTAGGAACAATAGGGCAGGTGGTTTTCATCCCGGGAACCGGCGCACTGAACAAAAGCGATGCTTTCCGGGGCTTTGTCGTCGGAAGGCCTCAGAATCTGGCCCTTTGTGGGGCCGTTTGGCGCGGCCAGGCGTTCCAGCATCATGTTGGTGATGATGTTCGGATATCTGCCGAATCCCAGGTTGTCTATTTTGGCGGCGTCATAGGGTTCCCAGCCCGTTGCCCATACAATGGCGCCGACGTTCATATCGATGGTTTTGGCCTTCATTTCCAGGTCCACCGCATTATACTTGCAGGCTTCCTGACAGCGCTTGGCATCTTCCGTGCCGATAATCTGGGGAGAAATCACATAACGTGAGGGAAACGCCATTTCATGGGGCAGATACGCGCCTTTGGCTTTGCTTAAACCAAAATTAAACTCGCTGGGCAGTTCCGCCTGACAGGCGTCCGCACACGCGCCGCAACCGGTGCAGTTTTCATTGACATACCGGGGGTTCAGTTTGATCGACACCGAATAATTGCCCGGGCCGCCGCTGACTTTCTCCACTTCCGCCAATGTAAAAAATTTGATGTTCGGATTGTCCTTGATCCTTCTGAAATTGATTTCCAGACCGCAGGTGGGGGGACACAGCTTGGGAAAATACTGATTAAGCTGCGCAACGCGTCCGCCCAGATAAGGATTTTTTTCAACGATGAACACTTCGTACCCCACTTCGGCGGCTTCCAGGGCCGTGGTGAGTCCACTGATTCCCCCGCCCACCACCATAATGCTTCCGCTAAAAGGGGCTGATTTGTCTTCAGTCATGCTATCCCTCCGTGCATTAAATGTTACAAAAATAAAATAAACCGTAAACTCTTCTGTTTTTTTTTATGGGCCGCTGGTGCGGTGCCCTTATTTTTTACATGCTTCTTGGATCGGGCTCAGATGCAAAGCCTCAAACTCAAGGCCGGTTCACAAACAACGGTTGGACTCCGGCCTTCAGGCTGGGGTTTTCTCTTGCCTTCACATTCGATTTGACGTGCAATCAAAACATTAGCTGTTTAATAAAAACCTCCAGGCGCCTGAATTCAGCGCCTGGAGGCAGTGTTCACGACCTTAAGCCGTTGTACGGGTTCTACGGAATGAGTTTAATGTAAGGAACTTTCTTCAGGCTCCACTCATTTTTTGCCTTGTCATAAGATGAGTTGACGAAGCAGAACCAGTTGGCATCATCCTGTCCGGGATAATCCGCCTGATAGTAGAAACCGGGATAGCGGGTTTCTTTTCTGAACTGGATGTGACGCAGATGGGCTTCAACCGTGTAAAGTCTGTGCTGAATTTCCCAGGCTCTCATGAGTTCATGCAGATCGCCGGCAGCCATTTTTTCGCAGTCTTCGCGCATACCTTCGAGCAGGCCGATAACCACTTCCAGCATCTTGCTGCTGGTCTGATAGTATGTGGATGTGCCCGCGCCATACTCATGGGTGGCTTTCATCATCCGGTACATCATTCCGTTGGGTTTAATATAGTTCGGGTTGATGTCGACGGCGGTGGTGGCTTCGCAATTGTCCAGGAAGGTTCTGACCGGTTTGTAAACCAGATCCACCAGTTGTTCCTTGGTTTCCTTCAGGGTGGGCTTGAAGCTGGCGTTGTCACGGACAAACTTCACCATTTCTTTGGCGGCGATACGGCCTTCCGCGTGAGAACCGGAAGAAAACTTATGACCGGAGCAGGCAACGCCGTCACCAGAGGTGAACAGACCGGCGACCGTGGTCATTCTGTTGTAAACCTTGCCGTTGAATTTGATTTTGTATGCATCCGGAACCCAGTCAAAATCCGGGCCGGAGGTCCAGATACCGCAGCAGCCGGAATGGGATCCCAGCAGGTACGGTTCGGTGGGCATAACTTCGGAATTTTTCTTTTCCGGCTCGCAATCCTGAGCGCACCACAGATTGGCCTGACCGCAGGTCATGTCAAGGAAGTCTTCCCATGCTTCTGATTCCAGATGCTTGAGTTCTTTCTTGTCCATGGTCTGTCCGAGTGCTGCCAGAGCGGTGACGGTATCCATCATAATGGGACCGCGGCCTTCTTTCATTTCAAACAGCATCAGATGGTTACGCAGACAGGTCGGGGTAATGGCTGCTGTGCCGTAAGGCGCATATTTTGCAAGTTCTGCTTTGGCGGCATCACTTGCTGCAAAATTTTCGCCCAGACCGTTCAATGTTTTCGCCTTGAACAGAAGGAACCATGCACCGACCGGGCCATATCCGTCTTTAAAACGGGCCGGGGTGAAACGGTTTTCCATCATGGAGAGTTCAGCACCGGCGCGCAGTGCCATGGTGTAGGTGGAACCTGCGTTCCATACCGGATACCATGCGCGGCCTTTGCCCTCGCCGACCGAACGCGGCTGATAAATATTAACCGCGCCGCCGCAGGCGACCATCATGGTTTTGCATTTGATGATGTAGACTTTGTTTTCACGAACGGAAAAACCGACAGCGCCGGCGATCTGGTTCGGGTTGTTGGCGTCATTAAGCAGCTCAACGATGAAAACTCTTTCAAGAATGTTTGCATCGCCCAGGGCCAGTTTGGCTGCTTCGGCAACGATTCTTTTGTAAGATTCGCCGTTGATCATGATCTGCCATTTACCGGTACGAACCGGGGTGGCGCCGCTTTTCAGAGAGCCAGCCTTCAGGCCTTGTTTACCGTCGAGGTTCTTTCCTTCTGCAGTTTTTTTCCAGACCGGCAGACCCCATTCTTCAAACAGATGAACGGAATCATCCACGTGGCAGCCCAGATCGAAAATAAGGTCTTCACGAACAATACCCATCAAGTCGTTTCTAACCATCCGGACATAGTCATCCGGCGTGTTGGTGCCGACATAGGTGTTGATGGCGGAAAGGCCCTGCGCAACCGCGCCGCTTCTTTCCATTGCTGCTTTGTCGCAAAGAAGAATTTTCGTATCCGCAGAAGCCCATTTTTTTACTTCAAACGCTGTGCCACAAGCTGCCATGCCACCGCCGACGATCAGAATGTCGACTTCTCTCTCTTCGACTTCCGGATTTCTAACGGCCTTGAGCTCACCCATCGGTTTATTTGGTAATCCCATCGTATATCCTCCTTAAGATATTAATTTTCTTCAATTTAATTGAATCTCAACAGAACTGTACTGTTTATACAAGTGCTTGCGGTCTCGGCATGGTGTAGCCATCCGCTTCTTCCGTAGAAAGAAGGGCACTGTCAAGATCTTTTCCTTTCAGGGCCGGATATGCATTTGCCGCGCCTTCGGGGGTGGTCCGAATGGGGAACTTAAAGCGTTTGATAAGACCATTTCTGAACTTGCAGGTCCACATCACGTCTTCGGTACCCATCATCGGCATAATGCTGCTTCCCATTGGAACAAAGTCGGCATAGCCTCTGACTTCGATTGCCTGGGTCGGGCAGATTTTTACGCAGGAAAAGCATTCCCAGCACTGATCCGGCTCTTGGTTATAAGCCTTCATTGCATTGGGATCCAGAACCATCAGGTCATTGGGACAAATATACATACACGCTGTTTTGTCCCCGCCCTTGCATCCGTCACATTTTTCTGTTCTTACGAAACTTGGCATTCTTACCTCCTAATTGTTACGTTTAATGAAAGTGAATAAAAAAAATTCCACTTATATTTGTACTGCCCACATTTGTTGCTGAATTGACCGGTACACCCCCTTTCTTCATTTTAGCAAACTCTTAGATTCATAGGATTTGTTTTTATCTATTGTTTTCCGGGGTTGTGCATCGGCCTGAGCGCAACCCAAATACGACAGTGTCATTTTTTTATTTAAAATTAAAGTGGTTATACAATATCACACCAGTGATATAAGCTTTTTCACCGCATAAAGAAATGCAATTACCAATTCCCATATTTCTTGTCAAGAGATTTTGGGCATTCATTTTTGTGAACAGTTATAAACAGTTATAAATTTGATCACTTGCAATATATAGACAAAAAAACGTCGGCACCCACAATATATCGTACAAACCGATCGCATCATTCTCTATCGGAGGTATTCCCTGGCAACGCGATGGGATATGTTTGTAAGTACCTCGTAACTTATTGTATTTAATGAGTTTGCAATCTCGTCAACAGCGATTGGCGAATTTTTCATAGATCCGAGCACCACCACGTCATCCCCCACCCGCACATCCGGCAAATGCCCCACATTCAGCATGGTCTGGTCCATGCAGACCCTGCCGATCACCGGCGCCAGGCGGTCGCCGATCATCATTTTGCCCTTTGAGGACAAGCGGCGGCTGTATCCGTCCGCATACCCAACGGATACGGTTGCGATGGCGGTGGGATGAGCTGTTTCTTCGGTGCTCCCGTAACTGACTTTAAACCCGGCCCCCACCTTTTTCAGATGGATAATTCTGGATTTCAACGTCAGGGCCGGACGTAAGCTGATTTTCCGGGTGTCCACCGATCGGGACGGATAATAGCCGTAAATGGCAATTCCCGCCCGCACCATATCCAGGTGGGTTTCCGGCATATCAATAATGGCCGCGCTGTTTGCGGCATGTTTGATTTTAAATTCAATTCCCCTTTGTTTTAACTGCGTCAGAAATTCAGTGAAAATTTCAAGCTGACGGATGGCGGAAGTTTTGTCCGCTTCATCAGCGGATGCAAAATGGGTATAAATCCCCTCTACTTCAATGCCCGGCAGCCGGTGGATGGCTTCCACCGTTTTAACGGCGTCTTTTAAAATATGACCGGGTTCATAGGGTCTGGTGAGATCACACGGCAGTATCCCCAGGCGGCCCATACCCGTGTCGATATTAATGTGGACCTTAATTTTCGTGTTTCCGGACCGGGCGATTCGGGACAGAATGTCGGCGGTTTCATACGACCAGAGGGCCTGGGTCAAATCATAATCGATTAGTTTCCCGGCCAGGGCCTGCGGGGTATGCCCAAAAATAAGGATCGGCGCATCAAAGCTCCCTTCACGGATCTGAATCGCTTCACTGATGCGTGCGACCCCAAGCGCGCTTGCGCCCGCAGACAGGGCCTGTTCGGTCACCTCCAGAACGCCGTGGCCATAGGCATTGGCCTTGACCACCGCCATCAGTCCGGTTTTAGAGGCTAAAATGCTCTTTATCGCTTTGATATTATGTGAGATCGATTTCAGATCAATCTCCGCCCAGACATCATGTGGTGTCAATTGCTCTCCGCTGTTCACAGGCTTTTCGCCCCTGCCGCTACTTGTTCCGGTCCAGGCTTCTGTATTGAACCGCCTCGGCGATATACTCCGGTTTTATGTTCGCATCAATCGCAAGGTCTGCGATGGTTCTGGCAATCTTTAAAATCCGGTTATACGCACGGGCGGACAAACCGAATTTCTCCACCGCAGCCTCCAGAAGCTGGGCGGCAACATCATCAATCACGCAGAATTTTTTAATATGACGATTTTGCATCTGGGCGTTGGTAAGGATTTTTTCTCCCCCAAACCGGACGGTCTGACGATGCCTGGCCGCTGTTACGCGCTCCCGGATGGCTGCGGAAGATTCTGAAGCAGAGGCTTTTCTCAAGTCCCGGTAAGCTACCGGCGGCACCTCCACATGAATATCGATCCGATCCAGCAGCGGACCTGAAATTTTATTCCGGTACTGCTGAATCTGATGGTATGAGCACTTGCAGGATTGTTTCGGGTCCGCGGCATATCCGCAAGGGCAGGGGTTCATGGCTGAAATCATTATAAATCCGGATGGATAAGTAATGCTTGTGGCGGCCCTGGAGATGGTCACCTGCCGGTCTTCCAGGGGCTGCCGGAGACCTTCCAGGACCGGGCGTTTAAACTCCGCCAATTCATCCAGGAACAATACCCCGTTATGGGACAGACTGACTTCGCCCGGACGGGGCATGTTTCCCCCGCCGATCATGCCGGCGTCGGATATGGTGTGATGCGGGGATCGAAACGGCCTCTGGGTAACAAGGGCCTGGTCCTTTTCCAGCAGCCCCGCCACACTGAAAATTTTTGTGGTTTCAATGGCTTCTTCAAATGTCATGGCCGGAACAATGCCGGAAAAGCGCTTGGCCATCATGGTTTTTCCGGAACCCGGCGAACCGATCATTAAGAGGTTATGACCGCCCGCAGCCGCCACTTCCATGGCGCGTTTGACGTGTTCCTGGCCCGCCACTTCCGAAAAATCAAATTCGATCCGGCCCAGATTAGGAAAGGCTTCCAGGAGATCAAATTGCTCCGGCGCGATTTCACTCACGCCCCGCACATGATCCACTGCCTCGGCGAGGTTTTTGACGCCCACCACCGAAATACCGCCCACCACCGATGCCTCCCGCCGGTTATCATAAGGCACCAGAACCGACGCATAGCCGGATTCTTTCGCCGCCATGGCCATGGAAAGAGAGCCGTTGACCGGCTTGATGCGGCCGTCCAAAGACAACTCGCCCATCATCAGAAACCGGCCGGCGTCATTTTCCGGCACAACGCCGGTGGCCGCCAGTATGCCCATGGCAATGGGCAGGTCAAATCCGGTGCCGACTTTTTTAACGTTCGCAGGCGCCAGATTGACGGTTATCCGGTCGTCGGGAAACACATACCCTGAATTTGAAATGGCGGCCTTAACCCGCTCCTTGCTTTCTTTGACCGAAATTTCCGGAAGTCCCACGGTGGTAAAAGACGGAAGGCCCCAGGAAATGTCCACCTCGACTTCCACGACATAGGCGTCAATACCGACAACCGCGCTGGTCAATACCTTGGCGAGCAACCTTCCCCCCTTTTAAAACAGGCTTTTTGGCGGAATCATCAATAAAATGATTATTTTATCGACAAAACACCCAAAAAAATGCAATATAGCAAAGCCAACAACGGAGAACAATCACTATTATATGAAAAACACGAAAACACCGGGCCGCTGATTGCATTTTTTGATCATATCAGGTATATCGTTTAAAAAATTACCCGGGTGGTAATGTATTTCCAAAAAATCAAACCCATTCAAGGATCATTTAACCGACTATGGTGATGGAATATTATCAACGGACCGTCAAACAGCCGGTTTATTTTACGGGAATCGGCGTCCATTCGGGAGTGACCGTCAATTTAACGGTAAAACCCGCACCGCCCAACTACGGCATTCATTTCAAGCGCGTGGATCTTCCGGCCCAGCCCACCATCAAAGCCCATTTCAACCGGGTGGTGGACACCAGCCTGGCGACGGTTATCGGCGATCAGGGATGCATTGTTTCAACCATTGAGCACATCATGGCCTGCCTTGCCGGGCTTTCCATCGATAATGTGGTGGTGGAGATCGATAATCATGAAACCCCCATTATGGACGGCAGCGCAGCGCAATTTACCCAGATGATCAAAACAGCGGGTATTGTCCGGCAGGATGCCCCGCGCATGTATTTTGCGGTCAACTCGCCGATAAAACTTGAAAAAGACGGAAAATCAGTCCATCTGCTTCCTGCCGATCATTTCAAAATTACCTGCACCATTGCTTTTGACAACCCGATTATCGGCAGTCAGACGTTCAGCCTGGATCTGACGGAAAAAACCTTTGAAAAAGAAATCTGCCGGGCGCGAACCTTCGGTTTCCTGCATGAGCTGGAAACCATGAAATTCTATGGCCTTGCCAAAGGCGGCTCTCTGGAGAACGCGGTGGTGATTCATGAAAATACGGTCATGAACGAAGGCGGCCTGCGGTATCCGGATGAATTTGTGCGGCATAAAATTCTTGACTGCATCGGCGATTTTTCCCTTTTGGGGATGCCGATTATCGGGCACGCGATACTGTATAAATCCGGCCACCATTTCAATCATGAATTTTTAAAAGAATTTTTTAAACAGAAAGGGTCATGGGAGACCATGACCCTAAAGGCATTTGAAACCGCAAACCAAAAAAATCCCGAGCCAGCGGTTCTATGAAACCAGCTTCCTATCGACCCGATACCCAGGAGCGCCCTATCGGATGAAAATGCCGTCACTCGCCCGCCAGGCACTCGCCCGAATGACTGCCGTGATTTTATGCGTCATGCTGTTGTTGCCCGCTTTTGCGGATGCAGATGATGCGATTTTGACCGATTTCGGGGTGTCCGACAATGGCAAGGACCTGCTGCTCAGCCTCCGCGTGGTTGGGGCGTTTAATGAAAAACTCCGGGAAGCGATATTAAACGGGGTTCCGGCGACCTTCTCCTTTTTCATCACCCTGGATCTCAAACGATCCCTTTTGCCGGACAGCACCATCAAAGATATCACCGCCACCCATACGTTAAAATACCATGTCCTGAAAAATCATTTTATTGTGAAACGATCCTGGGAGGGCAACAAACCCCTGACCACCGATTCGTTTGAAGAGGCCCAGGCCCTGATGTCTGAAATAAAGGGCATGAAACTAACGTCGCTTAAAAATCTGACGCCGGGAATGCATTATAAAATCAGGGCAAAAGCGGAACTGGACAAAGTCAACCTGCCGCTCTTTTTTAACTATATCTTCTTTTTCACATTTCTGTGGGATTTTGAAACCGGCTGGCATTCCTATGAATTCATCCATACGCCGTCGACCCGGTAAGCATTTCTGAGAGGTTATCGATACCACGTGACGGACTTCATGAGACAAAACAGGTATAAAGAACCTGATATTGCCGAGACCCCGGAAAATCGCCGGCGGCGCAAACGAGATGTCATCATCATTGTGGTGGTCATTGCGATTGTTGCGATGCTGTCGGGCTTGACGGTCAAATCCCTGCGATTCAGCGGCGAAATGCCTGCTTCGAATATGGTATTGATGTTTACGCTGATCAATATCAACCTGCTCCTGGTTGTTCTGCTGATTTTTCTCGTATTCCGGAATCTGATCAAGCTGTTTTATGAGCGCCGGCAAAAGGCGGAGGGAAGCAAACTCCGCACCAAACTGGTAGCCACGTTTATCGCACTGACCTTGCTGCCATCAACGGTGCTGTTCTTTTTTTCCCTCCATTTCATTACTTCCAGCATTGAATTCTGGTTTAAAATTCCCATTGATCAATCTCTGGAAAACTCCCTGGCCGTGGGCCGGAATATCTACCGGTTGCTGGAAGATAACAACACCTTTTATTTAGATAAAATTGCCTATCAGATCACCTCCCGGGGCATCATCCTGCCGGAGAACAAAGCCGAGCTTTCAAATTATACCCAGATTGCCCAGCGCTCATTTAACCTGCACGCGGTGGAAATTTACTCCGCAGAAGGCAAACGTCTGACGGTTTCGGTGGCTTCAGGGCTTGGAATTAAAACCTTTCCGCCGGTGCCTGCGGATGTCTTTCAAAACGGCATGGAACGAAAATCCCCAACCTGGTCGGTTTCTGAAAATGTTGGCGACGGCGAGGCCATCCGGAACATATGTGCCATTCCGTTTGGGAAAAAAGACAACGAAATTAAAGGGTTTGTCGTCATCAGCGTCTTGCTGCCACCGGATCTTTCCAGGAATCTTCTGTCCATATCCAGCGGATTTGAAGAATATCAGCAGACCAAAATGCTCAAGCAGCCGGTGCGGATTACCTATTATATAATACTGACGATTGTGGCCCTGCTCGTGGTGTTTTGCGCCGTATGGTTCGGCATGTACCTGTCAAAGGGCATCACCGTCCCCATCATGGAGCTCGCGGAAGGCACCCGGCGGGTGGCCGGCGGGGATTTAACCTATCATATCAATGTGGTTGCCGACGACGAAATCAAAACCCTGGTGGATTCATTTAATAAAATGACCCGGGATCTGCGGTTCAACCGTAAAGACATTGAACTATCCACCCGGAAACTGTTTGAGCAGAACATCGAAATCGAAGCAAGACGGCGGTATATGGAGATTGTGCTGAACAATGTGTCTGCCGGCGTCATTTCATTAGACGCCAACGGCCTGGTGACCACCATCAACCTGTCGGCTGAAAAAATGCTCGATCTGGATGCGTCAACCATCATCAAAAAAAGCTATAAACGCATCCTGGAAGACCAGCACAAGGATCTGGCGGATGAAATTTATGACCGGTTCTGGAATAAACACGAGGAAAGCCTGTCCCGGTCCCTGCATATGACGGTTGCGGGAAAGCCCAAAAGCTTTAAGGTAAATTTCAATTCCCTTAAAGACGACACCGGTCTCCAAATCGGTCTGGTGATGGTGTTTGACGACATGACCGAGCTTGAAAAAGCCCAGCGAATGGCCGCCTGGCGCGAAGTGGCGCGGCGCATCGCCCATGAGGTCAAAAATCCCCTGACCCCGATTTCTCTCTCTGCCCAGCGGCTGAAACGAAAATATAGAAACGTCATTGATGACCCGGTGTTTGAGGAATGCACCCAGACCATCATCGACCATACGGATCTCATCCGCAATCTGGTCAATGAATTCGCCACATTCGCCCGGTTCCCCACCGCGAACCCGGAGCCATGCCGGCTCCCCGTCATTATTTCCGAAACCATCGCCCTTTATAAGGAAGGACACCCGAATATTTTATTCAACGTTGAGGTCCCGGCGGATGTGCCGATCATGCGGCTGGACCGTCAACAGATCAAGCAAACCCTGATCAACTTGATCGACAATGCCATTGCATCCATCCGCACCACAGGCGAGATCACCCTCTCGGTCGCCCATCACCCGGAAGAAAAAATCGTTACTCTGGTGGTGGCCGACACCGGCGCCGGAATTTCCGAGGCCGCCAAAACCCGCATATTTGAACCGGATTTTACCACCAAAAAATCCGGTATGGGACTGGGGCTGGCCATTGTGAGCACCATTATTTCCGACCACAACGGCAAAATCACCGTTGAGGACAATACCCCCCAAGGCGCAAAATTTATTATTGAACTGCCGGTGTGAGAAAGATAAGGGATTTCCAAAGAAAAAATAAATACATTAAGGAGTCGTTCCCATGTTCCCTTCGATATTGATCGTGGATGATGAAGAATCCATTTTAAAATCCCTTTCCGGCATCCTCTCTGATGAGGGGTTTGAAATCCTGACCGCCTCAAACGGTTATGAAGGATTGAAAACCCTGGAAGCGGCGTCCCCGGACCTGGTTCTCCTGGACATCTGGATGCCCGGCATCGACGGCATCGACACGTTAAAGGAAATCAAAAAGAATTTTCCCGCGACCCAGGTGATCATGATTACCGGCCATGGGACATTTGAAACCGCCGTCTCTGCTACCAAAATAGGCGCATTTGATTTTATTGAAAAGCCGCTTTCCATCGACAAGGTCATCGTGGCCATCAACAATGCCTTAAATTTCCGTCGACTGGAAGAAGAGAACCGGTATTTGCGGAAAAAAACCATTGAAAAAAATTCCATTACCGGAGTCAGCAAGGCCATTGCTTCCTTACGGCAGCAGATCGGCATCACCGCACCCACGGATGCGTGGGTCCTGATCTCAGGTGAAAACGGGACCGGAAAAGAACTGGTCGCCCGCATGATTCATCAGTTCAGCGCCCGAGCAGGTTACCCCCTCATCGATGTGAACTGTGCGGCCATATCCGATGATCTGATTGAAAGCGAGCTCCTGGGCCATGAAAAAGGCGCATTCACCGAGGCCACGGTAAAGAAGAAAGGCAAACTGGAACTTGCCCACCAGGGGACGCTTTTTCTTGATGAAATCGGCGATCTGGGTCTTAAAACCCAGGCGAGCCTCCTTCGCATTCTTCAGGAAAAACAGTTCCAGCGGGTGGGAGGCAGCCGAACCCTCACCGCCGATGTCCGCATCATCGCATCCACCAATAAAAACCTGCAAAAAGAGATTCAAGCCGGTCGTTTCCGGGAGGATTTGTATTACCGGTTGAATGTCGTTCCCATGAATGTTCCGCCGTTAAGAGAACGCCGGGAGGATATTCCGGATCTGGCCAAAGGCTTTCTGGAACATGTTGCGGAAAAAGAACGGATGTCCCTGAAACAAATAACGCCGGATGCCCTCCGGATATTGCAGAACGCCGCTTGGCCGGGAAATGTCCGGGAACTTAAAAATTTAATCGAGCGGCTGGCGATTCTGGTTCAGGGAGACACTATCCGGGCTGACGACATCCCAGCGCCCTATAACCCCAAGCTGGGTGCACATCCGTCCGGAGAATCCTCTCTTTTTAACGTCAAACGGTTAAGCACGGCTCTGGAAAAATTTGAAAAAGAATTTATCAATCGAAAACTGGATGAAAACAACCGGGATATCGCCAAAACAGCCAAATTAATCGGCGTGGATCAAGCGTATCTGGAAAAAAAGATCAACCTGAAATCATGAGGATCATCGCCGGCGATTTCAAAGGGAAAAAACTGGCTTCCTTCCGGGGCACCGCCACCCGGCCGACCGCTGACCGGCTCAGGGAATCCATCTTCAATATTCGTGCCTCAGACATTCAAAACGCGGTGGTTCTGGACCTGTTTGCCGGCACCGGAGCCTTTGGCCTTGAAGCGCTCAGCCGGGGAGCGACGTCGGTGGTTTTTATTGATTCCGAGATTGCCGCCGTCAAAATCATCGAAAAAAATATCGCATCCTGCCGGGTAACGGATCGGTCACGGGTCATCCGCTGGGATATCCGGCGGAACCTGAACTGCCTTTCTCCCGCCGTCCCCATATTTGATCTTGTTTTCATGGACCCCCCCTACAATGCGGATCTCATAAATCCTGCATTACGGCATCTGATCAAACAAGGGGTATTGAAAAACAACGCATCCATCATCGTCGAACACGCATCAACAGAACCCATTGGTTCCGGCATTGCCGGATTTGAACTGACCGACCAGCGGATATACGGAAAAACCGTTGTTTCTTTTTTAAGGACCGTGATAAACGAAATCATATAAATACAGCAAAAGGAATCCCTCATGGAGCGAATCGCCATTTATCCCGGATCATTTGATCCGGTCACCAACGGCCACCTGGATATTATCAAACGCGGACTGACCCTTTTTGATAAAATCATCATAACGATCCTCGAAAATCCGGCAAAACAGACCCTTTTCACCGTCAGTGAACGGGTCGAACTTCTTCAGGAATCCTTAAAGGATATGAGCCGTATTGAAATCGCCTCCTATGGCGGACTCCTTGTGGATTACGCGGTACAGCGGAATGCCACGGCGATTTTAAGGGGGATGCGGGCGGTATCGGATTTTGAATATGAATTCCAGATGGCGCTGATGAACCGCAAACTCAATCGTGAGGTCCAGACCGTATTTCTCATGACGGGATTGCGCTGGATATTCACCAGCTCATCCATCATCAAGGAAGCGGTGAAGTTCGGCGGGGATATTAAAACCATGGTGCCGCCGGTGGTTCATGCGGCGCTCAGAAAAAAAATGAATTTATAAATAAGGCAGGTTGGCAGGCAGCTTTAAAGAACGACCGGGGCGGGATGCTGCTATTTCCCCCACCCGTAATCGCCCACCAATTTCACAAACCGGCACCCGCCAAGCTTCGACTGATGAATGACGCCGTTTGAGTCTTTGGTTAATTTCACCATTTCCTGGCTCAACTGTCCGCCCACTGGCAGAACCATCCGCCCGCCCACGGCGAGCTGGTCCACAAGGGGTTCCGGAATTTGCGGGGCACCTGCCGTGACAATAATCGCATCAAACGGGCTTTCGTCCTTCCATCCCAAAGTGCCGTCCCCGTACCGGGTCACGATATTCGAATAATTCAGCGCGTCAAACAGCCGTCGGGCCTGCATGTGCAGGGTCCGGATGGTCTCAATGGTATATACCCGGAAAACGATCTGGGCCAGAATGGCCGCCTGGTAACCGGAGCCGGTGCCGATTTCAAGCACCCGGTCATCCTTGCCGAGTTCAAGAGACTGGGTCATGTGGGCGACAATATAGGGCTGGGAGATGGTTTGATATTCGCCGATGGGCAGGGGGCCGTCCGTATAAGCCTGATCCATGAGGGCCTCGCTGACAAAAAGATGCCGCGGTACTTTGCGCATGGCTGCAAGGACTTTGGGATCGGTGATTCCACGGGCTTCAATCTGGTTTTTCACCATGGATTCCCGCAATCGCTGATATTTTCGGGTATCGTCTGTCATTGTAGAGAGACCATTAGCAATTCATCCCGAATCCGTCAAGCGAATAACACACCTGCAAACTGATGAATTAATAATAAAAGCGGCCTCGCACGAATTTCACGAAAAGCAAAAAACCCTTGTTTTTTATTGGAATGACCCATAATGTAGTCGGACAAATTTTAACTTCATCCATGAATACAAACGGTTTAAATGACAAGCACACGATACCTCCTTACATCTGTTGTTCTGGCGCTGATTATTTTCACGGCAGGCGTATCCGGCTATATGATCATCGAAGGGTGGAGCCTGATCGACGCCGTTTATATGACGGCCATCACCATCACCACCGTTGGTTTCAGTGAAGTCCATGAAATGAGTGAGGCCGGCCGGATGTTTACCATCGTGCTGGTTATTACCGGGGTTGCCACGTTTCTGTATGTTGCCGGTTCTCTGGTGCAATTCATGGTGGAAGGAAAAATCCGGGAAATTATGGGGAGACGAACATTGGACAAAAAAATCGCACACCTGAAAAATCATTATATTGTCTGCGGATACGGGCGTATCGGCCGGGTCCTGTGCCAGCACTTCAATGCGCACCCATGGGTCCGGCAGGTGGTCATCGAAGTCAGCCCGGACCGGATTCCCGAACTGGAGTCCGACGGCATTCTGTATGTTTCAGGGGATGCATCGGAAGAAACAACGCTGCTGTCCGCCGGCATCAAAAAAGCAAAGGTGCTGGTCGCTGCACTGGCCAGGGATGTGGACAATGTATTTCTCGTGCTGACTGCCAGGCAGTTAAATCCCAATCTGTTTATCGTGGCCCGGGCCACTGAAAAACGGGCCAAATCAAAACTTCTGGCTGCCGGTGCCAACCGGGTGGAATCCCCCTATGAAGTCGGGGCCGTCAGCATGGCGCAGCGTGTTCTCCGGCCCTCAGTCACCTCATTTATGGATCTTGTTTTCGCCTATGACCGAAAGGACATCAAAATGGAGGAGATCCGCGTGGACCCGGCCTCATCACTGGTGAACGTGATGCTGAAAGATTCCGGAATCCGCCAGAAATTCAACCTGATTATCATTGCCATCAAAGCAGCTCACGGCGATATGCTGTTCAATCCCTCGTTTGAAACCCTGATTAAAGGGGACGACACGGTGATTGCCATGGGGAAAAGCGAAGATCTGGCGGGTCTTGAAAAAATATTAAGACCCAATGACTGGGAGACATACAACCAATGAAATGGCTGGAAGCCAAAATCATATTTGAATCGTCCGACAACAGGGCGGCTGCGGACCTGATTTCGGAAATATTTTATGATTTCGGACTTCAGGGCGTGGCCGTGGAAACCCCGGAAATTGAACCAGGTCTGGACTGGGCGGAAAATGAGTTTCCCGTGCCGGCACACCACTCGGTCACCGGATATTTCCCCAAAAACAAAGACCTTCCTGAAAAATGCCGGATTCTGGAAGCGCGGATGGTCTCCCTGAAACAGCTACTTGAAACGGGAAAAGAAAATAGACTGACATATACCATCGGATACCATGACCTGGATGAGCAGGACTGGGCGGAATCATGGAAACAGTATTTTTATACGGAAAAAATCACGGACCGGATCGTCATTAATCCTTCCTGGCGAAAGTACACGCCTGCCCCCGGAGAAATTGTGCTGGAAATTGATCCGGGCATGGCCTTCGGCACCGGCACCCATCCCACCACCCGAATGTGCATCGGGTTGATTGAAAAATGGATATGTCAGGGCGATACATTCCTGGACGTGGGGACCGGCTCCGGCATCCTGATGCTTGCCGCCGCCAAACTGGGGGCGAAAACCATGACGGGCATTGACAATGACGCAGTGGCGGTGGCGGTGGCGGAGCAGAATTTAAAGAAAAACAACATTCAACCGGACACGTATGACATCCGAACCGGAAACCTGGTGAGCGGCCTTAGCAACCAATTCTCCGTCGTCACCGCCAATATCCTGTCCGAAGTCATCATGACGCTCATTGATGATATCCCGACTGTTTTACAGAAAAGCGGCACGTTTATCTGCTCCGGGATCATTCAGCCGAAACAGACCATGATTGAACATAAATTGATTGACCGGGGGTTTGAAATCAGGGAGACATTAAATATGGAAGAATGGGTCGCCATTGCTGCAACCCGCAAATAGAGGACGAGGAACGCACCGGAAAAAAAAAGGGCATTCCCGCACGATTGCGCGGGAATGCCCTTAATTGTTTGGAAGTGGGGCTTAAACTACAGTGACATTGGCTGCGGCAGGTCCTTTTTGACCCTGCTCGATGTCAAAGGTAACCCGGTCGCCGTCATTCAGAGATTTGTAACCATTTCCCTGAATTGCGGAATGATGAACGAACACATCCGGTCCGCCATTTTCCTGAGCGATAAAACCGAAACCCTTGCTGTTGTTAAACCATTTTACTGTTCCATTGGCCATCGTGATATCCTCCTTTTAAAAATAATTCTCATGGTTCCAAACTGTCGGACGCCACTTTGACAAATGGATGTTTCCTTCAGAACGAAACTGGGCCGCCAATTAAGAATGGCCCTTTATTGATTGAATGTCTTTTACCACATTAATTGGGAAAAGCAAGGTATTTTTTAAATTTTCTTTTGTTAAGACGCAAAAAGATTAAAATAATTCCACCATCTCGGATGCCGGTACCAGACGGACCCTTTTTTTCATCTCCGGCATGGCTTCTTTCAACATCCGATACGTCACCTCATGGGGATGTCCGATACCCACCGCCTTTCCATGAATCTCGGCGATATTGATCAGATGTTCGATCTGGGCGCGGACCTGCGCTTCCTCGCGGACGTGGTCCAGAAACACGTCCCGTTCCGCAAAGGGAACATTGAATAACCTGGCAACGGATTGACTGACCGTGGCGGCCGTCGTACGGCTGTCGACAAAAAACAGATCACGGGTTTTAAGCACCGTAAACACTTGTTTCATTTCATCGGACAGGGTCGTCAGCTTGGACCCCATATGATTGTTCACTCCTCTAACCTCCGGGATGGAATCGATATTGGCATTTAAGCGATTGATCCGCTCATCTATCGTCATGGATGACAGCAGTGCGCCCGGCCCAGGGTCCACCATCGGGTATTCATTGGGCTCCATGGGTTGGTGGAGCATCACCTCGTTCCCGTTTTTTTTTGCCAGCACGGCGATCTGTCTGCCGTAAACGCTTTGGGGCAGAATAGCGCAGGTCAAGGTTCCCCCGAGTTTTAAAAATCGCTTGGCCATCAATAGGTCATATCCGAAATCATCAATGATAATGGCGACTTTTGGCAGAACATCCTCAGGGATCACCGGCCTTTCCGGCGGGGGAGTTTTTACGGCGGCTGCCGAAGTTGCTTTTGCCGGAGGCGTGGCT
Organism: Desulfosalsimonadaceae bacterium; assembly: GCA_049297455.1. Classification (GTDB taxonomy): domain Bacteria; phylum Desulfobacterota; class Desulfobacteria; order Desulfobacterales; family Desulfosalsimonadaceae; genus SURF-3. Next base: position 71,798 of record JBAQUK010000166.1, read on the forward strand.
GCGGACCGTTGGGACGGAATGGGCTGTTCCGGATAAATTTCAAACTCGGGTTTTTCAAATTGTGAATTTTTCACCGGTAAATTCTTTTTTTCAACCGCTGTTCGGGCTTTCTGCGGCGGCGTGTCATCGGTTTTGGGATGCAGGATGACATAAGCGACAAACAAGGCGAACAGGACAAAAAAAACGGTCGTCAAACCCGTTGCCAGGGTTTCCATCAGGCTGTTTGCCTTTGAACCGGCTTTCCCCTTCCGGAGTTTGGCCTTCCTGCTTGCCGGTGGTTTTTTTACCCCTGCCTTCTTCCGGGGCGTGGTGTTTTTAGCGGATCGTGTTGCGGATGATGCCAAAACGCGCTTTTTAGCGGGCGCTTTTTTTGAGGGCGGTGCTTTTTTTATCATACAAACCATTTTGGTGGTGAAATAGAATTATAATTCAAAAGGCGCAACGGGGCAGACCCATTGCGCCTTTTGTCATCGCTTCCGAAACCGTATCATCTGATCATTGCAAACGTTCCCGGAATTTAGTTCCGGGACAATTTCTGAAATATTTCATAGCCTTTGAGGATTTCATAGGCGCGATTTACCTGGGAATCGAGCAGCATGGCGTTTGAATTGGTTGAGCTGTGCTCATACAGGGCGTCCCGCAGCCGCATAATCTTTTCAAGTTCCGTTGCTTCCTCATCCTTACCATTATCGCTGTCTTTTTTAGTGTCTTTTTTCTCTTTCACAGGCTTCTTCTCAGCCGGCTTATCGGCGTCACTTTCCTGACCGGACGTCAGATGGTTTTTCAGATCCCCTTCCTTGACCAAATCCGAATCAAATCCGTCAGCAGCGGTTTCATCCAGAACACGCCGCTTGACTACCAGATCCGGTTGAATGCCTTCGGCCTGGATGGACTTCCCGCTAGGCGTGTAATATCTGGCGATGGTATATTTTAATGCATACCCGTCCCGCAATGGGCGCACCGTCTGGACCGATCCCTTGCCGAAGGAGGTTGTCCCGATTACCAATGCCCGCTTATTGTCCTGCAAAGCGCCGGCGACGATTTCGGAAGCGCTGGCGGTGCCGCCGTTGATCAAAATAACCATTGGATAGTTGCCTGCCCGGTTATCCGCCCGGGCCGTGTATTCTTCCATCTGTTTTTCATCCCGACCCCTGATGCTGACGATGGCTCCCTGTTCAAGAAACACATCCGATACTTTAACCGCCTGATCCAAGAGGCCGCCGGGGTTATCCCTCAAATCCAGAACCAGCCCTTTCAGTGGCGAACTTTCGGCTTCCAGTTTTTTTAACGCTTTTTCAACCTCATCCACCGTATTTTCCCTGAAATTGGTGACCCAGAGATATCCGTAACCGGGCTTCAGGGTCAGCGCCCGGACACTGTCCATGGGAATCACCGCCCGAACCAGCTTAAGATCCATCACCTCCGTCGCGCCTTGCCGATAAATACTGATTTCCACCGTCGAACCCGGCTCACCCCTTAATTTTTTCACCGCTTCCCAGAGCATCATTTCCTTGGTGGATTCGCCGTCAATTTTAACGATTATATCCTGGGCCAGAATGCCGGCTTTATAGGCCGGTGTTCCCTCAATGGGCGAAATCACCGTCAACTGGTTGTCGCGCATGGTGATCACAATGCCTAAGCCGCCGAACTCGCCCTTGGTTTCAGACTGGAGATCGTCAAATGCTTCCGGCGGCAAAAACGCCGAATGGGGATCCAGACTGCTGACCATTCCCTGAATCGCCTTTTCGATCAGGTCTTTGGTCTTGACCGGCTCCACATAACTATTTTCAATTTCCGCTATCACATCGGAAAAAAGTTTAAGCCCCTCATATGTTTCATTGCTGTTCTTCGTCAGGGCGCCATATACACAAGTCGCCGACACAACCACGGTGCCCGTCAGCATGACCAGCAGAACGTTTTTGATTACCTGTTTCTTTTTTAGACTCATCAATATCTCCTTATTAACTTTTATTTACCCACTTAAGCGGATCTACGGGACTTCCCTGATGGCGGATTTCAAAATATAGAGACGGGCCGCTCATGGAGCCGCTGTCACCCACGGTGGCAATCACTTCACCGGCCTCCACCGGCTTGCCTTTGGCACTGAAAACCTCTTGGACATGGGCGTAAACGGTATGAAAATGTTCCCCGTGAGCAATGATGATGACATTGCCGTATCCCTTGAGCCAGCTTGAAAAAATCGTTTGTCCGGAAAATACCGCCCGGACCGGCGTACCTTGCTGGGTCTTAATCTCGATGCCGTTTCGGAAATTCACCGCGCCGGAATGGGGCTCGATGTATTTCCCGAATTTTGAGACAATGCTACCGCTTACCGGCATTTTTAGCAAGCCCTGATGCGCGGAAAAATCATTGTTATTCATATTCTTTGTTGCCGCCCGGCGTACCGCTTTCTTCTCCACATGCGCGGCAGGGGCCGGGTTTTTGTCCCGCGTCTTCGAAGGTGATTTTATCCGGGCATCGGCGGAAATTTTTTCCTGACTTTTTTCCGTCGTCTCTCGCGCCTTTTCCCGCGCTTCTTTTTGCGCCGCCATCTGCGCTTCCTGGACTTCCCGGGCTTCCTTCAGCGCCTTGGCTTCCGCTTTCTTTTGTTCCCGTATCTGTTCCTGCCGGAGTGCATTGATGGTTTGGTCCATCTCCCGGGCAGCGGCTTTCAGGTATTTGATGGTGGCCAGACGATTTATTTTTTTATCTTTAATTTCAGACAGTAATCGCTCCCGCTCCGCTTTTTCTCCAGACAGTTCGGCAATGGTTTTCTGGTAATCTTTCTTGAGCGATTCCTGTTTCTCTATCTTTTGCGCCGATTCATTCATCAGGCCGGACAATCGTTTTTTTTCCGCCGCAAGATCTGCGACCACGTGGGAATCGTGGTTCAGTATTTTTTCAAGGGCGGATTTCCGATGCAGCAGATCATTCAGCGTGGTCGCCGACGCCAGCAGATTCGCCTCTCCCAGCCGGTCAACTTTATACAGCGCCACCAGTCGCTTCACGGCATATCCGCTTTTGGCGTCAATGGCCTTTTGAACGACGCCGACCTGATCTTTCATTTCCGAAATCTGATGCGACAGTTTTTTCATCTCGAATTCCATTGCGGCCGCCTTCTGCCGGGCCTCGCTCAAGGCCCGATCCGTTTTATCAAGACGGTTGATGATTTCCTTTTCCTGCCTGTTAAATGCCGACACTTCCGAGGCTTGCTGCTTGATTTTACGAATGATGTCAGATGCTTTGGCGGCAGCCGCGTCCAGTTTCGGGGTTTTCCGGCTACCGGCGCCGATATCGGGGCGCAAATTGATAAAACTCTTCCGGTCGGAGACATATCCCACGTCCCCCTCATGCCGAACCTTGATCCATCCGTCCGACCGGGAAATCACCTGAACCTGATCGTCTTTTTCCAAGACCTTCACCAGCGGATGATCGATTCCCCGGCCCTGCCGCATGTTCAGACGGTCAACGCCGACAACCCCGATTTCCGGAGACGCCGCCCCCGTCATCTTGTCCGGCATCAGCAGCAAGATCAAGAAAAACCCTAAAAAAATTAGAGTTTTAAAAATTTTCTGATAGAAAAATAGCACCCTATCCATCCAATCATCATACTGCACAGGACTATGGCCAGAGAAAACGTCACCGGAATAAAGCGCATTTTAAAAAAAGAGAACGCGCCTTCGGTCGATAGACCGGGCACCGTCAGGACAAATGCCAGAAAAAGCGCCACAATCCCGATCAGCCCCCCCAGAAAACCCTGGACTACCGCTTCAATAAAAAGCGGATATTTAATAAAATTTTCATCCGCCCCCACAATCCGGATGATTTCAATTTCTTCCCGCCGCGAGTACATGATCATGCGGATGGTGTTGGCGATAATTAAGAGGGTGGCGATAAAAAAGATACTGGCAAGCACCAGCCCGGTGATTTTAAACAGGTTATAAACGCCGGTAAACCGGTGCAGCCATTTTTGCGCATATTCAACATCTTCCACATTCGGCAGGCCTTTGATGCGATCTGCCAGCTTTTCAATGTCCTCCGGGCTGCGATACGTGTCTTTCAGCGTAATTTCCAAAGAATCGGGCAAGGGATTTTTATCCAAGCCCTCCAGCAGGGACGATTGCTCTCCGATTTTTTCCCTCAGGTCTTTAAAAGCCGCATCTTTGGAAATAAACACAATGTCTTCCGCAGCGCCCGACTTTTGAATGGTATCTGTGAGGGCCAGGCGTTCCGCTTCGGACACTCCGTCGCTCATATAGGCGATAACCCGGACGCCTTTTCGCCATCCATCCAAAAAATCCGTCGCATTGATAAAAAAAAGCACAAAAGCGCTGACGATGAACACCGACAACGAAATCGTCAATATGCTGACCATGTTTAAAAATTTATTATTCTTAATATCCCTCAAGGCCCGTTTGACGGCGAGCATGCTCATGAATCCATCCCCCCATCAATTCCCCGGACTTCATTGTCCGTATTCAACTGGCCTTTAACAAGCCGGATCACCCGGCCATGACCGGTGTTGATCATCCGTTGATCATGGGTGGCGACGACGACGGTGGTTCCGTCTGCATGGGCCTCCTGCAATAGGTGAAAAATATGACTGGCTGATTCCGGGTCCAGACTGCCGGTGGGCTCATCCGCAAGAATAATTTTCGGTTCCCCCACGATGGCCCTGGCAACCGCCACCCGCTGTTTCTCGCCCCCGGACAACACCGGCGGCAATTCGCCGGCCCGGTCGTCAATCCCGACACGCTCCAGGGATTCCATAACCCGTCTTTGAATTTCTTTCGGTCTGATGCCGGCGACTTCCAGCACCAGCGCCACATTCTGAAACACGGTTTTGGTGGGAATCAATTTAAAATCCTGAAAAATCACGCCGAATTTGCGGCGAAGGCGGGGGATCTGCTTCCGGGTGATGCGTTCCATGTATACGCCGTCAACGATAATCGCGCCTTCCGAGGCGGTTTCGCCCATGTACAGCAGCTTGATCATCGTGGACTTGCCGGCGCCGCTGGGGCCGGTGACAAATACGAATTCATTGTTCCGGATATCCAGCGTCAGATCACTCAATGCTTCCATTTTCCCATAGCGCTTGCTGACACGAAACATGCGGATGATGGTATTTTCTTTGTGCATGACAAACATATGGCGAGACCTTTTTTGAGCTGATATTAAAGCATTGACCGGAACAGGTTTTATTGATAGGGCTGTGTCGAGTCAAGGAGTGCTGTCTCCAGTTTTTCTTGCTCCCCCCACTGATCCCATAAAAAGCTTCTTCCCTCAGTGGGGGTTTTATTTATCGAATATTTCGCATGAAATCAACATTTATTGCCACAAATAAACGGCGTTTCCTGCGAATCGCGTCCGGGAAAAAAGCATATAACAGGAGTATAAAATGAAAGCCGAGCTGATCCGACTGATCTGCGAAAAATCGTTTCAATACAGCCAGGAGCCCGTATTTAAACTGGCGTCGGGTAAAATGAGCAGTTTTTATGTAAACTGCAAACCCGTGACATTAAGCCCGAGGGGGATGTACCTGATCGGTCATCTGGTGTTCGACGCCATCCGCGACATGGACGTGCAGGGCGTCGGCGGGCTGACCTTTGGCGCGGATCCCATTGCCATGGCGACATCGTTTGTATCTGAAATAAAACAACATCCCGTCAAAGCATTTTCCATCCGCAAAACCAGAAAAGACCACGGCATCATTAAATGGATAGAAGGCGATTTATGCTCAGGAGACAGGGTCGCCATTGTCGAGGATGTGGCGACCACCGGCGGCTCAACCATCAAGGCCATTGAACGGGCCCGGGAAGAAGGGCTACGGGTTGAACGGATCATCGTCATGATCGATCGGCAGGAAGGCGGCATTGACAACATCAAAGCCCTGGTTCCCGATGTGGTTTCCCTGATCACCAAAGACGAACTGCTTCAGGTTTACAACAATGGCATGATATAGGTCGCACAGGAATCATCGGATTCCCAGACACCCACCCGGGATACGCGAACCTCAGGCGTTGCGATTTTGGCGTTCAGGGCTTCGGCGATATACCGGGCAATGTTTTCCGATGACGGGTTCCCGTCGTCAAACAGATTCAATTCGTTTAAAAATTTGTGATCCAGGGATTCGATAATCTCACTTAAGTGGACCTTGATTTCGCCGAAATCCATCAAAACCCCGGCGTTGTTTATTTCTTTTCCGGCGATATGGGCTTCCACCTTCCAGTTATGGCCATGAAGGTTTTCGCATTTTTCAGCCACCATCCGCAACTGATGGGCCGCGGCAAACCGGGAAACGACTTTCAGTTCATACATGGTATCTCTTTCCTGTCAGAGTTCATCGGCCTTTTATTTGGCGGCCCGGCTTGCTCCGCCTTTAAACAACCGCTTGATTTTTTTGGTTAATTTTTCTTCGTCCAAGTGCATAAATTCTTTTAAGAGCTCTTCCTGCTTTTTACTCATGTTCTTGGGGGTCTTCAGGTCCACCTGAATAATCTGGTCCCCCCGCACATTGGACCGGATGGAGGGAATCCCCTGTCCGTGGAGCCGGAAGGTATCGGCATACTGGGCCCCTTTGGGAATTTTAAGGGTTTCTTCACCGGTTAAGGTGGGCACCGTTATTTCCCCCCCCAGAGCGGCCTGAACAAACGACAACTCCACGGAACAGATCACGTCCGTGCCGTTGCGCTTGAAAAATTCATGGGGTTTCACCGATAAAAATACGTATAAATCCCCCGGAGGGCCGCCCCGGGTGCCCGGCTCGCCTTCTCCGGTCAGCCTCAGTTTGGATCCGTTGTCCACACCGGCGGGTATTTTGAGGGATACTTTTTTATTGACGATGATCCGCTTGAGCCCCCGGCACTGGGGGCATGGATCTTTTATGACCTGGCCGGTTCCCCGGCAGGATGGGCAGGCGCTCTTGACTGAAAAAAATCCCTGGCTTCTGACAACCTGGCCGGTTCCCCGGCACTGGGAGCAGGTTTCCGGATAAGTTCCGGGTTTTGCGCCGCTGCCTTCGCAGGTGGGACAATTCTCATACTTTTCAATACTGATTTCCGTCTCTATCCCGAATGCGGCCTCCATAAAATCGATGGTCAGGTCATAGCGCAGATCACTGCCCCGCTGGGCGCTGTTTCTGGCGCTTCGGCCGGTCCGGAAACCGAAAAAATCTTCAAAAATATCGCCAAAACTGGAAAACACATCATCGAAACCGCCGGAAGCGCCCCCGCCCATGCCCTCCAGCCCCCGGTGCCCGAACTGGTCATAGACCTGGCGTTTTTGGGGGTCCGACAACACGCTGTACGCTTCGGCAGCTTCCTTGAATTGGTCTTCCGCCTGCTTGTCTCCGGGATTTCTGTCCGGGTGATACTTTAATGCGATTTTGCGGTATGCCGACTTCATCTCCCCGGCATCCGCATCGCGCCGGACGCCGAGAATTTCATAATAATCTCTTTTTGAACTCATGAATTTCCCATAAAACGATTCATAACGGATTTATTCAATACAAAAAACATCCTGCTCAGGTTTTTCAGAACAGAATGTCCGACCTTATTTTATCCCATCAAAATCTTTGACAGCCGGTGATATTATGGTATGAGAACGGGCAGGGCCAATTATCCTTGGCGTTACATTAATGCATAAATTATGATTGTCAATATGGAACTTGAGTTCATCAAAGACATGTTTGATGCGATTGCGCCCCGGTATGATTTTTTAAACCGGCTCTTGAGCCTCAGGCAGGATGTTTACTGGCGAAGGTTTATGATCACGGCGCTCCATTTGCCGCCGGATGCTGCTGTCCTTGATGTCGCCTGCGGAACCGGGGATGTGCTGGTTGAAATATCAGAGCAGCGGCCGAACCAGGGGCTTGTTATCGGCGCTGATTTTGCCCCCCAGATGCTGATGCTTGCAAAAGACAAACTTATCCGGAAACAGCTTGACACCCGCATCCATCTCATGGCCGGGAACGGCCTGCATCTGCCGTTTCCATCCGATACTTTTGACGCCGTCACCATTGCCTTCGGCATCCGCAATATCATGGACCGGAAATCCGCGCTCGCCGGCTTTTTCGATTGCCTAAAGCCCGGCGGGAAGATGGCGGTGCTGGAACTGGCCACCCCCAGCCATCCTTTCTTTCTGGCCCTGTACCTGTTTTATTTTTCCCGGATACTGCCCCTCATCGGCGCGCTCTTCTCCAGGCACCTGAAAGCCTATGATTATCTGCCCGCTTCCGTCCTCAATTTCCCGCCCCCGAAAGAGTTTGCGGCCATCATGAAACAGGCGGGATTTACCGGAATCAAGTGGCGGCGGCTAACCTTCGGGATCGCCACCGTTTTTATCGGACAGAAGTCGTCATCCTGACGGGAGGCCCACTATTCAATATTCATTTTTCAATAATCAATATTAGTTATGGCTTCCCCGCTGGGTTCGGGTTCCAGGCCCAGCGAACCTGCCCTCCGGTTTCAGCATACGTCAGATAATTTTTAACCTTCCATAAATTGAGATAGTTGCAAATAAGCCCTTCCTCCATGCCCGTTTTTCGGGCGATCCGGACGCCTAACGCCCTGACCGGGTCATCTCCTGCGGCCGTAAAATTGCCCAGTTCTTCAATCATGTCGTTAGAGAGGATATCAAAAATCAATTTCAGGCGCTTTTCACTTTTCACGGCCAGGCGTTCCTTGTCCGTGCCCCCGCCATCAAGACACTGCTTTTTGGCCGCTTCCCACGCTTCCACCATGGGGCGGTAGGCATCTGTGATCAGCGCCTCCATCTCCGCCGGGGAGATCCGGGATGTGCGGACAATGGCCGAATTCGCGTCATACCGGGTCCAGTCGTTTGATAATATTTCAAGGTCATATTCTGCCAGATGCTCCCTGACCGTGGTTCCGGGAAACGGCGACAGAAAATGAAAGCCGTGCTCGATATCCAGCTCCCGGGCAAAATTGATGGTGTCGGTCAGGGTTTCGGCCGATTCCCCCGGAAGACCCGCCATAAATGACGCATGGGCGATCATTCCGGTGTTTTTACAGGCCCGGACCGCCTGCCGCGCCTGGTCCAGGGTGATTCTTTTTTTGACCCGCTTGAGCATTTCGGGATTGCCGGATTCAATGCCGAAACTGACCGCATCGCACCCGGCCTTCCGCATGACAGCTAAGGTTTCCTCATCCACCGTGTCCACTCTGGCAAACGCGCTCCATCCGAACCGGATGTCCCGGGTTAAAATTTCCCCGCACAATGCCCGTACCCGGTTTTTATTGGCGGTGAACAGATCATCGGCAATATTGATCCGCTCAAATCCCATGGACAAGATCGCTTCAATTTCATCCACCACCAGGGCCGGATCACGGTACCGGACTTTGGATCCCACCATTTTTCTGCCCAGACAGAAAATGCACTGGTTGGGGCAGCCCCGGCTGGTGATGAGGCTGATGGGAAAACCCAGGGCCTTGTACCGGGAAAGGGGCAGCAAATGGCGGGAAGGCAGGGGCAATTCGTCCAGATTTTCAATAAATTCGCCCGGCCCGGTGGTGACAAACCGGTGGTCATCCATAAACGCCAGACCCTTGATGGCCTTCCAGGCCGATCGATTGCCTGACACCGGCAGCCATTGCATTAACGTGCGTTCCCCCTCGCCCAGAACAATGGCATCAATTTCCGGATACAGGTTCAGGGTGTTTTCCGCATCAAAGGTCACATGGGGTCCGCCCATCAGGGTAATGAGCGACGGATTATGCTGTTTGGCGATTTTTAGGATGTCCGCGCCGGCGGGAAAATTTAAGGTCACCGATGTGGCGCCCACCACATCCGGCTGGAATGCGTCCAGTTGCCGGCAAAACTGCTCCGGCGTAAACCGGCTGACAATATAATCAAAAATCCGGACTTCCGCGCCGGCAGCTTCACAGGCGGCAGCCACATAACAGATGCCGAGAGGGGGGGACGGGGCTTCTTCCAAAGGATAGGGCGGGGCAATCAAGGCGACTTTCATATCAAACTCGCAGGCATTCATTAAAGGTTACAGCAAGATAAAAAAAGGGTTATCGCCATAAGGGAATAAACCCAAACGATAACCCTTAGATCTGATTTTTGGCTGAGGGTCAAGGATTCGAACCTTGGTTAACGGGGTCAGAACCCGTCGTGCTGCCGCTGCACCAACCCTCATGAAATAAATTGTCTCAATAACTTAGCACCCGCCTGGTGTCAAGTCAAATTTTTATTCCGGCCGGAGGCAAGTCTCCGGTCCGGCACGGGGGCAGGGACCGGATTTTTTTTCCCGGATGCCGGTTCTGGGAAAAGCGGATTTTGTTTCTTGCCGAGTGTACATGGGGTTGTTATTATATCCAAAAAAGTAAGGGGAGAACATCCGGTTGTTTTTCTGGTAAACAAACCCTTGGCGGACAGGAGGGACACAAAATTGGAACCGCTCACGCAAATGTGCTGGACCGGCTTATCGCCTGATGAGGCCCGGGAGGCACTTGTCAACAAAGACAAGTCCATGAGGGACAAGACCATGACGCTGAAGGAGGCGGTGGGGAGGTTTATAAAGGATGGGGACAACGTCGGCGTCGGCGGTTTCGTCAATATCCGCCAGCCCATTGCCATTACCCATGAAATGGTTCGCCACGGATTTAAGGATTTGACCCTTTCTTTTCAATCTGCGGGCCTGGCCGGGGACTATCTGGCCGGGGCCATGATGCTGGATGAAAGCCATTTTTCCATTAAACGGCTGGAGCTGGCATACTGGGCCCACGAATCATTCGGGCTTTCCCCTATGTTTCGCTACCTTGCGGAACGCGGGAAAATCGAGATGGAAGACTGGAGCAACTATAACATGTCCGCCAGGTTCAAGGCCGGGGCCATGGGTCTGCCGTTTTTGCCCACCCGTAGTCCGCTCGCCGGCGACGTTCCTTCATCCAATCGCACCAGAATCATTATTTGCCCCTTTACCGGACGGAACATCGCGCTGGTTCCCGCCAGCAACCCCAACGTTGCCATCATCCACGTGAATGCGGCCGACAAATACGGCAACTGCATTATCCGCGGCACGGACGCCACCTGCCCGGAAATTGCAATGGCAGCAGCCCATACCATTGTCACCTGTGAGGAGCTCGTGGGTCATGAAGAGATCGCAAACCATCCCAAGGACGTGGGAATTCCCTTTCCAGCGGTGGATGCCGTCGTCCATGTACCATTCGGAGCCTATCCCGGCGCCTGCCGGCGCCATTACTATTTCAACGGAGAGCACATCCGCCGGTTCCATGCGGCGGCGGCCCCCATGAATAAAGGCGGCGCTACGGAAGCCCTGCGGGCATATTATGACGAATACATTTACGGGGTCGACACCTTTGGCGATTTCATCCGAAAATTTCCGGCCGATAAATTGATGGCCGATCAGGCGGTCGAGTCCTTTAACTGCGGAGGGACGCCATGACAGCTTCGACAAATTATACCGCCCAGGAAATTATTGTAGTGGCAGGCTCAAAAATCCTGGAAGACAGAAAAATCGTATTTGTGGGCACCGGCCTTCCCATGGTGGCCACCCTGCTGGCGAAACTGACCCATGCACCCGGGCTCATTCCGGTTTTTGAAGCGGGCGCCATGGGGCCGCCCTTGAGTGTCGGCCTGCCCATTTCCGTGGGCGACTCCAAGACGTTCACTGGGGCTTCCTATGTGAAGGGTTTGAACGCCGCTTTTGAGATGACCCAGCGCGGGTACGCGGACTTCGGATTTATCGGCGGCGCGGAAGTGGACATGTTCGGGAACCTGAACTCCACCATGATCGGGGATTACCCCGGCGGCTATCAAAAACCGGCGGTCCGGCTCCCCGGCAGCGGCGGCGCCAGCGATATGGCGGCTTCCTGCGAGCGGACCATCCTGATCGTTCCCCATGACAAACGCAAATTTAAGGAGAAGCTGTCCTATGTCACCAGCCCGGGCCATCTCGACGGCAGCCCGAACGCCCGTTACAACGCAGGTCTCCAGGGCAAGGGCCCTTACCGGCTGATCTCAACCAAAGGCATCTTTGATTTTGAGGAGAAAACCAAAAGGATGCGCCTGATTTCCGTGTTTCCCGGTGAAACCGTGGCAAGTATCCAGGCGGCCACCGGTTTTGAGCTGCTGGTGGCTGCGGATGTCATGCCGTTCGCCCCGCCGACCGGGGAGGAAATAAGGCTGATCCGTGAGGAGATCGATCCGACCGGCGTGTTTGTAAAAAAATAGGCGGACTATTCTTTTTCCATGAACGCCACCGCGTCTTTCAGGCGCGAAACCACCCGCGATTTGCCCAAAGCGATCATCATTTCAAAAATGCCGGGGCTGACGGTGCCGCCGGTGAGGGCCACCCGCACCGGCTGGGCGATTTTCCCGAATTTCAGGTCCGCATCCGCCATCACCTTTTTAAATATGTCCTCAAGCGTGGGTTCATCAAACGTTTGGGCTTGCGAGACGGCGTCGGTCAATTGCCTCATGGGCGCAAGCAACCCGGAATTTAAGAATTTCGCGGCAGCCTGGGCGTCATAAACCGGCTTTTCCTGAAAATAGAACCCGGCGCCGTCCGCCATTTCAATGAATGTTTTGCTGCGGGGCTTTAGGGTGTCAATCACCCCGTTCAGATAATCGCCCGGTTCCGCAGAGATCCCTTTTGCCTTTAAAAACGGCAGCAGATGCGGCGCCAGATCCGGGGTGGCGGTGGCCCGGATATGTTCGGCATTGAGAGCCAGGAGCTTTTCCGGATTAAACACCCCGGCGGACCGGCCGATATGATCCAGATTGAATTTTTCAATCAGCTCGGCCCGGGTAAAAAACTCCTGGTCCCCGTGGGACCACCCCAGCCGCACCAGAAAATTCACCATGGCGTCGGGATGATAGCCCATATCGCGATACGCCGTCACCGACATGGCGCCGTGCCGCTTGCTCAAGCGGGATTTGTCATGGCCCAGCACCATGGGCACATGCCCGAAATCCGGAATCTCGCAACCCAGAGCCTGATACAGCAGAATCTGTTTCGGGGTGTTGCTGATGTGATCGTCCCCACGGATAATGGTATTGATATTCATGGTGATATCATCCACCACCACCGCCAGGTTATACATGGGCGAGCCGTCCCCCCGGGCAATGATGAAATCATCCAGCTCCGCGTTGGCGAACGCTATCGGCCCCCGGATTTTATCATCCACCACCGTTGACCCGGTCAGGGGTGTTTTAAAACGGACCACGGCCCCGTCCTGTCGCTTTAAATTCTTCTCCCGGCAGGTGCCGTTATACCGGGGCTTGCCCCCGCTCTCTCTGGCGGTGTTCCGCATCTGCTCCACCTCATCCGGGGTGCAGGTGCAGTAATAGGCATGGCCGGAATCAATCAGGCGGCCGATATATTCCTCATACACGTCAAAGCGTTTTGACTGGTAATACGGGCCTTCGTCCCAGTCGATCCCCAGCCAGTCCAGGGCCTCGAATATGGCGTCCACCGATTCCTGGGTGGATCGCTCCACATCCGTGTCTTCAAAGCGCAGAATAAACCGGCCGCCCGTGTGCCGGGCATACAGCCAGTTGAAAATCGCCGTTCGGGCGCCCCCCAGATGCAGATACCCGGTGGGGCTCGGCGGAAAACGGGTAATAATAGTTGATTTGTCCATTGCATAACACCTTGTTTAAAGATAATAAGGATCGAATTTTTAAAAAATTTTTAAGCTACCACAGAGCCCCGGCAAATACAAGAATCAAAATACCGGGATCCGATGAATTCCCTTGACAACAAATGCAATTTAACATACATGATTTAACAATGAATTTATCTGTAATTGCATGAATTTTTAAAAAATACAATTAGTTAGGAGTTAATCATGGCGGTACCAAAGCATAAGAAATCCAAATCCAAACGCGACAAAAGACGAACCCATCAAAAAACGGCCGCGCCGAATGTCTCCTCCTGTCCGGAATGCGGCGAAGCAAAACTTCCGCATTTTGCCTGCCCGCAATGCGGCGTCTATAAAGGAAGAAACATTAAAGCAGCAGCCGAATAGCTGGTGAGACGCCCGATGCTTCCGAACTCGGGCCGCCTTTGGCAATCAAATGACAGAGCCGGGAAAAGGATTCAGCGCCATCACGCCCTTGTATTCCCGAAATCACCCGTAATAACCCGACAGACACCGGAGATCATATGAAAAAATCTTCCGGCGTGGCATCGGGTTTTCCTGTTTTCATATAATATATGATAAGCGACAGCAACCGCCAATCAGACAATGGTCCGGACAACCGCCAGGCGGTTCCCCGGACCGTTGTGGTCACCGGCGGCTCCAAAGGCATCGGCAGGGCCATCTGCAAAGCGTTTGCAGGGCCGGGGACAACGGTTTATTTTAATTTCCAGTCTGCCGAAGCAACGGGCTGTGAAACCGCCCGGGACATCATGGCTTCCGGCGGCATTCCGGTGCCGGTTCGCGGCGATGTGTCGTCTGAAATCGAAGTTATGGATTTCTTTAAAAAAATTTCAGATGAGACCGGAAGGGTGGACGTGCTGGTGAATAATGCGGGAATCGCAAAGGACGGCCTGCTGCTCCGGATGAAAGAAAAAGACTGGGATGATGTGATCCGCGTCAACCTGAAAGGCACCTTTAACTGCACAAAAGCCGCTGCCAGGTTAATGCTCAAGCAGCGATACGGCCGCATCATCAATATCTCTTCCGTTGTGGGCGTCACGGGCAACAGCGGTCAGGCCAATTATGCGGCATCCAAGGCAGGCATCATCGGCCTGACGAAAACCGCCGCACGGGAGCTTGCGTCCCGGGGTATTACCGTGAACGCGATCGCGCCGGGGTTTATTAAAACCGACATGACCGCCGCAATAGCGGAGAAATTGGAATCGGATATTCTGTCACAAATACCGCTGGCCCGCGCCGGCACACCCGAAGATGTCGCCGGCGTGGCTGTTTTTTTAGCTTCCGAAAGCGCAGACTACATTACCGGACAAGTCATTCATGTTAACGGTGGGATGTACATATAGATAAAGGAGAAAAGTTTCATGAAGATCGAAGACAAAGTCAAAAAGCTGATCGCGGAAAAACTGAATGTGGATATCGGCGACGTGGTTCCCCAGGCCTCCCTCATTGATGATTTGGGGGCGGATTCCCTTGCCATTGTTGAGCTCATCATGACCATGGAAGAAGAATTCGATATTGAAGTCCCGGATGAAGATGCTGAAAAACTCGCCACTGTACAGAAGGCCATTGACTATATTATTTCAAAGACCTGATGACACGGGGAAAA
This sequence comes from Desulfosalsimonadaceae bacterium, assembly GCA_049297455.1. GTDB lineage: Bacteria > Desulfobacterota > Desulfobacteria > Desulfobacterales > Desulfosalsimonadaceae > SURF-3. The sequence goes on from JBAQUK010000166.1 coordinate 87,056, forward strand.
GATATGGAAAAACCAGAGGCCATTGTTATCGGAAGTGATCACGCAGGATATGCGCTCAAAGAATTCATCAAGGCGTATGTAACGGATCTGCACCTTGCCGTTGAGGACTGCGGCGCAAACAGCGAGGCTTCCGTGGACTATTCGGACATCGGCCTTGAAGTGGCGCAAAAAGTAGCGGCCAATGCCGGACGTCGCGGCATCCTCATCTGCGGAACCGGCATCGGCATGTCCATGGCGGCCAACCGCATCAAAAACGTCCGGGCGGCCCTGTGCAACGATATTTTCTCGGCCGCCATGAGCCGGCGGCATAATGACGCCAATGTTCTGGTCATGGGCGGCCGGGTCATCGGAACGGAACTGGCGAAGGAGATCGTGCGGGTCTGGCTGGAAACCCCGTTTGAAGGGGGACGCCACCAGAGGCGGATTGATAAACTGGACCGGATTTGACAAAATAACACCTGAAATTTTGAGACCACCAATTTTTATGGAGAACCAAGAGTTGGACGACAATGTGATAAGAAAAGTGGATCCGGAAATCGCCGACGCCATTTCCAAAGAACGCATCCGGCAGACGAACACCTTAGAGCTCATCGCCTCTGAAAACATCGTCGGCCCTGCGGTCATGGCGGCCCAGGCCAGTGTGATGACGAACAAGTATGCCGAAGGCTATCCGGGCAAACGGTATTACGGCGGATGCGAAAATGTGGACATCGCCGAATCCCTTGCCATCGAGCGGGCTAAAAAGCTGTTTGGCGCGGATTACGCCAACGTCCAGCCCCACTCCGGCTCCCAGGCCAATATGGCTGTTTATTTCGCTCTGCTTGAGCCCGGCGATACGGTGATGGGAATGGACCTGTCCCACGGCGGCCATCTGACCCACGGCTCGGCCGCCAGTTTTTCCGGAAGGCTTTTTAATTTTGTGCATTACGGGGTGGGCGAGGATACCGGCACCATCGATTACGACCGGCTCGCGGCCCTGGCAAAAGAGCACCAGCCGAAAATGATTGTGGCCGGGGGAAGCGCCTACCCGCGATTTCTTGATTTTGAGGCATTCAAAACCATTGCCGCATCCGTCGGCGCCTACCTGATGGTGGACATGGCCCATATTGCCGGACTCGTCGCCGGCGGCGTGCACCCTTCTCCGGTTCCCCATTCGGATATCGTGACCTCCACCACCCACAAGACCCTGAGGGGCCCCCGGGGCGGGCTGATTCTCGCCCCGGCTGCGCTGGAAAAAAAATTAAACAAGGAAATTTTTCCGGGTATCCAGGGCGGCCCCCTCATGCATGTCATCGCCGCCAAAGCCGTGGCTTTCAAGCTGGCCCTGGCCGATTCCTTCAAGACCTACCAGCAACAGGTGGTCAAAAACGCCGCCACCCTGGCCGCGTTCTTGATGGACAACGGCATCCGGCTTATGTCGGGCGGCACCGACAACCATTTGATGCTCGTTGATTTGCGGAGTCTGGACATTACGGGAAAGGACGCCGAACACTCGCTGGAACAGGCCGGCATCACCGTGAATAAAAACACCATCGCTTTTGATCCTCAAAGCCCATTTATAACGAGCGGCATTCGCATCGGGACCCCGGCCGTCACCACACGGGGCATGAAGGAATCCGAGATGAAACGGATCGGCGGGTTTATTATCGATGTGTTAAAACACCCCCATGACGCGGCCGTCATCAGCCGGATCAAAAAAGACGTTCATGAGCTGTGCTCCGGATTTCCGCTTTATCCGGACAATGATTAGGATGATGAATCCGTTGCGGAGTTGAACGTTATCGGCAGGCCGCAACGTCATCTGTAAAAAGGAATTTTTAGATATGACCGCAGGAGACCGCCCGACCTGGGACGCCTATTTCATGGACATTGCCGTTCTGGTGGCCAAACGGTCCACCTGCCTGCGGAGAATGGTGGGTGCACTCATCGTCAAGGACAAGCGCATCCTGACCACCGGCTATAACGGCGCACCCAGCGGCATCCGGCACTGCATAGAGATCGGCTGCCTTCGGGAAACCATGAAGGTCGCCTCCGGCCAGCGGCATGAACTCTGCCGGGGAATTCACGCCGAACAAAACGCCATTATTCAGGCGGCTTATCACGGGGTTTCCATCCGGAACGCCACGCTGTACTGCACCAACCTGCCCTGTTCCATTTGTACCAAAATGATCATCAACGCGGGTATCAAACGGATATATTATCTGGAAGGATATGCGGACGAACTGTCCGAAGCCATGCTGGCGGAAGCGGAAATTGAGGTGATACAATTGAGGAATTCTTAATCATATTATGTGCGTCCTCCCCCCGAGTGCCGGGTTAAAAAGGAAAACAGCCGATGAAATGCCCTTACTGTCGTGAAAACGATAACAAAGTGATTGATTCCAGACTGAGCAAGGATGGGGACGCCATCCGGCGACGCCGGGAATGCCTCGCCTGCGAACGGCGGTTTACGACTTACGAATATATCGAAGACATTCCCATCATGATCATTAAAAAGGACAAGCGGCGGGAGGTGTTCAACCGCGACAAGGTGCGGGCGGGCCTCCTGAAGGCCTGTGAAAAGCGCGAAATCAGCATGAATGTCATCGAGGCGTTTACCAGCGAACTCGAACGGGATCTGCGCGAATCCGAAGCCAAGGAAATTCCGTCCACGATTATCGGGGAAAAAATGATGGCCATGCTCCACAAACTCGACAAGGTCGCCTATGTGCGGTTTGCTTCCGTGTATCGGGATTTCAAGGATGTCACGGATTTTGAAAACGAACTGAAAACATTGAAATAATTGACAGACGGACGAATTTTATGGAATGGTTTCGCAAAGAATACTTTGCGAAACCATTCCATTTTTATCCGTCGCAAATGACGAAACAACGTTTTTTCTAAAAAAAATTTAATTTACAGCCCATGAACAACCAATATTTTATGGAAACCGCTCTGGAACTGGCGGCCAGAGGCGCAGGCTATACGTCCCCGAATCCCATGGTCGGCGCGGTGGTGGTAAAAAACGGCGAGATTGTGGGCAGGGGCTGGCACCAAAAAGCCGGCGGCCCCCATGCGGAGGTGCATGCCATTGACGATGCCGGGGAACGGGCCCGTGACGCCACCCTGTATGTCACCCTTGAGCCCTGCAACCATGTGGGCCGGACCCCGCCCTGCACGTATAAAATACTTTCCGCAGGGATCCGGCATGTGGTCATGGCAATGGCGGACCCGAATCCGGACGTGAAAGGCGGGGGCGCGGATTTTTTAATCCGCAACGGCATCACGGTGGAAACCGGGGTCCGTGAAGATCAGGCCCGGCGGCTGAATGAAATTTTTATCAAGTATATCCGGACCAAACGGCCGTTTGTCGTTTTAAAATGCGCGGCGACGCTGGATGGCCGCATCGCCACCCGTACCGGCGATTCCAAATGGGTCACGGGTCCGGCTTCCCGGAATTATGTCCATGAGCTTCGCCACCGGATGGACGCCATCATGGTGGGGATCAATACCGTCACAACCGACAACCCCAGTTTAACGACCCGGCTGGAAGGCAAAGAGGGCGTTGACCCGGTCCGGATTATTCTAGATACGAATTTATCCATCCCGGAAGACGCGAACGTCTTGCGGATTGCGTCTGCCGCTGATACCATCATCGTCACCGGAAATGCCGCCCCATCCCATAAACGGGAATGGATTGAAGCATCCGGCGCTAAAATTATCATTGCGGACCTTAAAGACAACCGGATCGATCTGGATGCCCTGATGAACCGGCTGGGGCAGATGGGTGTCACGAGCCTCCTGATTGAAGGCGGGGCCACAGTTGCGGCGTCGGCTTTTAAGGCCGGTATTGTGGACAAAATCTGTTTTTTTTACGCACCCAAAATTCTGGGGGGGGACGATGGGGTCCCCATGTGCCGGGGAACTGGTCCGGAATTGATGCGCCATGCCATCCCGGTAACGGACATCACGGTCCGGCAGTTTGACGAGGATGTGATGATCGAAGGCTATGTAAGCAAGGTGAATAGGCTGTAGGCTATAGGCAAATAGGGCAGGCGGAATGGGCCGTTTTTTAATAATGATTTTTATTCAGACCGCCCTACAGTCTAACTGCCTACAGTCTAAACGACCTGATTAACTGTATAATGACTTAACCATTTTACCCATGCGAAACGGACCAACATGTTCACAGGCATCATAGAAGGTCTTGGGGTCATCGCCGCCGTCCGGCCTGAAGGATTGGGGAAACGGCTGGCCGTTACGGCCGATTTTCCCCTTAACGGGACGAAAATCGGCGACAGCATTGCGGTGAACGGAGCCTGCCTCACGGCGGTCGCTATTTCCGGCACCCGCTTTGAAGTGGATGTGTCGCCGGAAACCGTGGACAAGACCTGTTTCAAGCATGTGAAAACCGGTGAACGGGTCAATGTCGAACGGGCCCTGCGCCTGTCCGACCGCCTGGACGGTCATCTGGTTTCCGGCCATATTGACGGCACCGGCCAAATCACCCATAAAACCCGGCATGCCAATGCGATCCTGGTGGGATTTTCGGTTCCCGAATCCCTGGCCAGATACCTGATCCCCAAAGGGTCCGTGGCGGTGGACGGCATCAGTCTGACCATCAACCGTTGCGACGACCGGACATTCGAGGTCAGTATTATTCCCCACACCGCAGGTCTGACCACCATCGGATTCAAAAATGTCGGCGACAGGGTGAATATCGAAACCGATATGATCGGCAAATATGTGGAAAACTTTCTCACCCGCGGCAAGGGGGTTGAGGCGGCTAAAACCGGCAATAAACCGCTGGACATGGAATATTTATTGAAAACGGGATTTATTTAAACCATATTAACCGATGGTCCCAAAAAAATTACGTTATATAAAAATTAAAGATACATCACAGGCCCGGCAAACGGCAACCCGAATGACCGGTGCTTGAATATATTAAGGAGATTAAATAGTTATGTCACATTTAAGCATTGAAGAAGCCATCAAGGATATCAGGGCCGGAAAAATGGTGATCCTGGTGGATGACGAGGACCGGGAAAACGAGGGCGACCTCACCATTGCGGCCGAGGCCGTAACCCCCGAAATCATTAATTTTATGGCCAAATACGGGCGGGGGCTGATTTGCCTGGCGCTGTCCCCGGACATTGTGGAAAAACTGAAGTTGCCCATGATGGTGTCTGAAAACACCTCCCAATTTAAGACGGGTTTCACGGTCTCCATTGAGGCCAGACACGGCGTGACCACCGGTATCTCGGCCGCGGACCGGGCCACCACCATCCTCACCGCCATTGCGGACAACGCCAAACCCGAAGATATCGCCCGGCCGGGCCATGTCTTTCCCCTGCGGGCCCGGCGCGGCGGCGTGATGGTCCGCACCGGCCAGACGGAAGGTTCCGTGGATCTCGCCCGGCTCGCCGGCCTCAAGCCCGCCGCCGTCATTTGTGAAATCATGAATGATGACGGCACCATGTCCCGAATGCCTTCCTTAGAACAATTCAGTGAAGAACACGGCATCGGCATCTGCACCATCGCCGACCTCATCGCATACCGGATGCGTACCGAATCCTTTGTGCGCCGGGAAGTGGAAGCCAACGTTCCCACCCATGCCGGTGATTTTAAAGTGATTGTTTTTGAAAACGATCTGGAGGATTACCAGCATATTGCCCTGGTAAAAGGCGTGATTGATCCGGAAAAACCGACCCTGGTCCGGGTGCATTCCGAATGCCTCACCGGCGACATCTTCGGATCGCTCCGGTGCGACTGCGGCGAGCAGCTCTTCAAAGCCATGCAGATGATGGACGAGGAAGGCAGCGGGGTGCTGCTGTATGTCCGTCAGGAAGGCCGGGGCATCGGCCTGGTCAACAAACTGAAAGCCTATAACCTTCAGGACGAGGGTTATGATACGGTGGAAGCCAACGAGAAACTCGGGTTTAAGGCGGATTTAAGGGATTACGGTATCGGGGCCCAGGTTCTTGCGAATCTGGGGGTGAAAAAAATGCGGCTCATCACCAACAATCCTAAAAAAATCGTGGGCCTGGAAGGATATGGCATCAGCGTGGTGGACCAGGTGCCCATTCAAACCACGCCCAATGAGCACAACCGCTGCTATCTGGAATGCAAGCGCCTGAAAATGGGACATTCTTTAAATATCGACACCACCCCTTAATAAAGGAACGATTATGTCAAAAATCATCGAAGGAAATTTGCTGGCCAAAGGCAAACGGTTTGCCGTGGTGGTCAGCCGGTTTAATGATTTTATTTCGGAAAAACTGGTCTCCGGCGCACTCGACGCCCTGATTCGGAGCGGCGCGATTAATGATGACATCCATATCATCAAAGTGCCCGGCGCATTTGAAATTCCGCTGGCAGCCAAAATAGCGGCCAAAAAAAATTACCATGCGGTCATCTGTCTGGGCGCCGTCATCCGGGGGGCCACTCCCCATTTCGACTATGTGGCCGCAGAAGTCTCCAAAGGGATCGCCTCCGTCAGCCTGGATGCTGAAATCCCGGTTATTTTCGGCGTCGTCACCACGGACACCATTGAGCAGGCCATTGAACGGGCAGGCACCAAAGCCGGGAACAAGGGCTGGGATGCGGCCATCGCGGCCATCGAAATGGCCAACCTCATGGATGCGCTGGCGGGGCAGAAATAACATTCATGGGAACTCGCCGCAAAGCCAGAGAGCTGGCCATGAAAGCGCTCTTCTGTATGGACATGCTGAAAAACGAATCGGATGAATTGATGGAGCGACTGGATGTGCGGCTGAAACCGTCACCGGATATCCGTGGGTTTTATGTGGCCCTGATCAAAGGCGTCATTTGCAACAAGCCGCAGATTGACCAGACCATCGAAACCTTTTCCAGCAACTGGAAAATCAGCCGGATGGGGTTTGTGGACCGGAACATTCTTCGCATCGCGACCTATGAGCTGCTGTTCTGTCCGGACATACCGCCGAAAGTCACCATCAATGAAGCGGTCGATATTGGTAAACTTTACGGAACGGAAGACTCCGGGGCGTTTATCAACGGAATTCTGGACGTCATCTACCGGAAAAGCGCCGTCGATGCCCAAAAAATCAATCCGCCGGATTAAATAAAATATAAGCCACCACCCAATCATAGCCAAACCTTAGAAGGACAAGGAGATTTTAGATGATGGAACAACGTAAAGTCTATTTGCGTGAGGATGAGATGCCCCGGCAATGGTATAATATCCTTGCCGATATCAAAATGAATCCCCCGCTGGGCCCGGACGGCAACCCCGTGTCCCCGGATCAGTTGTCGCCGGTATTTCCCATGAACCTGATCGAACAGGAAGTCAGCACCCAACGGTGGATTGATATTCCCGAACCGGTGATGGATGTATTAAAAATTTGGCGTCCCTCCCCGCTGGTCAGGGCCAAAAACCTTGAAAAAGCCCTGGGCACGCCTGCCAAAATTTATTTTAAAAACGAAAGCTTAAGCCCTGCGGGAAGCCACAAGCCCAACACGGCGGTGGCCCAGGCCTATTATAACAAGGAATTCGGCATCGAACGGCTCACCACGGAAACCGGCGCGGGCCAGTGGGGCAGCGCATTGTCATTCGCCTGCGCCCAGTTCGGCCTTGAATGCAAAATTTATATGGTCCGCATCAGCTTTGACCAGAAGCCCTACCGGAAATCCATGATGGCCACCTGGGGCGGCAAGTGCATCCCCAGCCCGAGCCCGTTCACCAAGGCCGGCCGGGATGCGCTGGAACGCGACCCGAACACGCCGGGCAGCCTGGGAATCGCCATCTCTGAGGCCATTGAAGAAGCGGTTTCCGATCCCACCGGTAAAACCCGGTACTCCCTGGGCAGCGTCCTCAACCACGTCATGCTGCATCAGACCATCATCGGCCTTGAAGCCAAAAAACAAATGGAGAAAATCGGCGAATATCCGGATATCATCATCGGTTGCGCCGGCGGCGGCAGCAATTTCGCGGGCATCGCGTTCCCGTTTGTCCTGGATAAAATGAACGGCAAACAGATTGAGATTTATCCGGTGGAGCCCGCCGGTTGCCCGACCCTGACCAAGGCCCCGTTTGTTTATGACCACGGCGACACCGCCAAATACACCCCGCTGCTGCCCATGCACAGTCTGGGCCATACGTTTATGCCGCCCCCGATTCATTCCGGCGGACTCCGGTATCACGGCATGGCCCCCACCGTCAGCCAGTTGGTGAACGAGGGTCTTTTCACCCCGAGATCCGTCAAACAGAAAGAGGTTTTTGAAGCCGGCATCCTGCTGGCCCGGACCGAGGGCATTATTCCGGCCCCGGAAACCAACCATGCCTTGGCCGCCGTTATCGATGAAGCTATAAAAGCAAGAGAAGAAGGCAAGGAAAAGGTCATTCTGTTCAACTGGAGCGGCCACGGCCTGCTGGATCTGACGGCGTATGAAAACTATCTTGCCGGAAACATTAAAGATATCGAGCTTCCGGAAGAAGAGATCGCCGAAGCTGCCAAAATCTTTGCCGGCCACCCGAAACCCCAGTCATTAAAAAGCCGGTAGATATAAGGAATCATGTGATGTCCGATCAACAAATTGACAACCTGAAAAGGCAATGCCCCAGACTGGGCAGCCCGATTCCTTTTAACTACTGCATGATGAGCGGCGAGGATGACGGTATCTGCTGGAAAATTCTGGACTGCTGGTGGGAAGCCTTTGAGGTTGAAGCGTACCTGAAAGCAAACATGCCGGAAGCTGCCTTTCAGCAGCTCATGGCGACCGCCGACAAACCCAAAAATAAAATCGCCAGCATCCTCGATATCGTCGAACAGGCAAAAAAGGCGAAAGGAGAAGAATCCTCTTGATTATCAAGACACTTGCCTTAGGGCCGATTATGGCGAACTGTTTTATTGTGGGATGCGAAAACACCAAATCCGCCGTGGTGATCGATCCGGGCGATGAGGTGAATAAAATCCTGCTGGCGCTGGCGGATTCCAAATTGACGGTGAAATACATCATCAACACCCACGGCCACTTTGACCATGTGGGGGCCAACAAACGCCTGAAAGACGCCACCGGTGCGCCCATCCTGATTCACAAATCGGACGCGGGCATGCTCGCCCAGGTGTCGGTGTCGGCCATGGCCTTCGGCATGTCCGGCGAGGATTCACCGCCCGCGGATCGGACCATCGCTGAGGGGGATAAAATTACCTTCGGCGACATCACCTTAACAGTGCTGCACACCCCCGGCCATTCTCTGGGCGGGGTGTCGCTCCATAGCGACGGTGTCGTGTTTGTGGGGGATTCCCTGTTTGCCGGTTCCATCGGCCGGACCGATTTTCCGGGCGGGAACTATGACACCCTGATCACCAGCATCAAAACCAAACTGTTTCCCCTGGGGGACGACGTGGTGGTTTATTCCGGCCACGGTCCCGCCACCACCATCGGCCGGGAGAAGCGGTTTAATCCGTTCTTGCAGTAATTTTTTTCTGAACCACAAAAGCAAAAGCCCGTCCATGAAAATGGAACGGGCTTTTGGTTTTGTGATTCATCAGTTGAGGCGGCGGACCGGCAGGAAAGGTCACGCGCTTTTTTCCATGAAGACAAAAGAAATTTCATCGTTGAGTTTTTCGGTTTTAAAAGGTTTATACCCCAGTTGATCATAAAAGTGCCGGTTTTTGGAATCACGGGCACCGGTAAAAAGTTCATACCGCTTCACGATATTTGTATACCGGGTTTCAATTTCATGCATTAGGGCTTTGCCGATGCCCCGGTTTTGATATTCCGGAAGAACCACCAGCCTCCCGATGTGGCAGGTATCGTCTTTTTGATAAGCGCGCACCGAACCCACGATGGCATTACCGATAGACACTTTCAGGATCATGCCTTTGGCAAAATCATCGGTCAGACTTTCCAGCGACTGCTCCAGCGGCGGCAGTGATTTCAAATGAAAAGTTTTCATCACCTCCAGGAATGCTTTCTTCTGGACATTGAGGATGGCGGGGAGGTCGTCTTGGTTGGCTTGGGTAGCGTAAAATTCATTCATATAGTGGCCGGTTTGTTGAACTCAACCGCATGTAACCTATTGCGGTAACTGTTAAAAAATTGTGGGGATCATATCGGCTTCGGGGGGTGTTGGCAAGCTTTAAAGACGATTTTCCGGGCGGGTCTGCGGATAGGAAGCGTCGGTTTCTGCCGGTTTGACGATTCATCGTTCCCGATAAATCAAGCTGTTATGGATTCACCATATACGTGTTTCCTGAAAATCGGTCTTGTCCGGATTTCCAAGTATCTGTCATCGACCCTTTTTTCTTCTACTTTTCTTGGTGGGCAAGAAAAGTAGCAAAAGAACCCAGCCCCGCGCCGCTTGTTTCCCTGCCGGACGGTTTTCCGTGGCGGGGCGCAAACTCGCTTTCTGATCGACACTCCATGATTTATGAATAAACTCAACCTGTTTGATCATTAAATGGCTTGCCCTTCCGCCGCTCAAACAGTGCGCCCCTTCATCCACGGAAAACCGCCCGTCAGGGAAATAAGCGGCGCGGGGCTGGGTTCTTTTGCTACTTTTCTTGCCCACC
>JBAQUK010000167.1:0-3733 GCA_049297455.1 Desulfosalsimonadaceae bacterium
CGAAATCAAGCCTACAAGTTCTTCTGATATTCCATTCCGAACCAAAGTCGATGTCTTCATACGCAACCCCTCCTTATTTTGTCGTATGAAAACACTATAAACGGTAATTTTGTATTTGCCAAGTCCCCAAGATCCATTCTCAACTCTTCAAGGCATTGATCTTTCCCGATTTTCAGAGCATGTTCAAAATCGCTCAATGGAATCATCCCCGGCATGATCAACTCGTCTTCATATGCCTGCTTGATCACGTCCATGTTCTCTTCCGGATATAAAGCACAGACATAACCGGCAATGAGTCCCCAGAAATCAGATATCTCATCCGCCTCCTCCCCGGTGAATAATGTATTGAAAAACGCAACGGCTTTTTCCCTTGATACGTATCCTTCAACAACCGCATAGGCAAATGCCTGACAAGCGGACACCCGGCAGTAATCATCCGCTTCCCGGTTTAAAATCATGGACTGAATGGATTCAACAGCGCCGCCGCAGGTATTTAATAAAATCACCGGCAGGTTTGTTGTGCAAATATCGCCGAACAATTGGTCCGGTATATCGCCGGGAAGACTGAAAAGGTCGATGATGACCCTGTGGGCTTTGGGTTCCTTAAAATGTCCCAGCAACATGACCGCATAAATATGGTCATACAGGACCTCATTTTCAGTATATTTTTCAGGATCGGCAAGGACATTTTCCAGTATCTCTATCAGGTGGGGGGTGATTTCCTGCTTCTGCATGATGGCTGCATCTATTTGTTCGCGTTTATAAATCCCGTCAAATGTGCTGAAAGCCGCAAGTATCTCGGGGATTGATAACTCATCGACAGTTTCGATTATTGGATTATCATTATTAATCATTTAAATTTTCCTTTGCTGTGTGAACGACGATTTTGCTATTTGATCATGCTTTTGGGGATGATAAAACCTTCCGGCGTTTTGTAAAAGGTGAAGCTATCTGTTATTTTTGCCCTTCCTCCGGTAATCTTCTTATTTTTTTTAAAAAATATCTAATATTCCCAATTTAAGCTTGTGCAATAATTTCATAGCTTTTTCATAATTTTTACCCGGCAGCCAGATGGTTATCGCCTGAATAAGGCCATCATTTCTGTCTGGGTCCGTATGAAACTCTAAAATTTCCAAAACCGCTTTTTTTGTTTGAGAGCACATAATTTTTGCCATGTCACGGCCCAGCATTCTGGCGCCTGCCATTTCAAAGTCAAAATCCGCTGTCTCCATCAAGTCCGCGTGTTGCGCAAACATTCTTTCATCATTACCCGCCTCCGGATAATATTTTAACAGAGTGGCAATATCAACCGCATCCTTTGTGGGAAATTCACTATGCCGTTCCCGCCAGGCGATTAATTTCAAAACCGCCATTCCGGGCAAAGAAACAAAACGGACATCCAGCTTATCGGACAGATGCACCAGGATTGCATCATTTAACGCATCCTGAAAACCGGTTACATTCATTTCAATGGACTGATCCGGCGGCCACCGGATCACCCCTGCTGAAGTTTCCACTGCCCCGAATGGGATTAAATCCACAGGATTTCTATTTTTGAACCAGAGGCGATGATATACTTTGGGATCTGGTGTAAAAGGTCCGGCAAAGATCAGAGAATTTCTTAATTTTTCATAATGGCTCCAGTCAGCCACTGTAATTGCGATATCGATATCAAGGGTCGCCACGCCTGTTGATATATGATAGTAGTGTTCAAGAATCAGAATGCGGACCAGTGCGCCTACCACAAAAAAGTCCATATTCAACTCTCGGGCTTTATTATTTAAATCCGTCAGGCAGTCAATTATTGACGGATCACAATTTTTCGATAAATCGATGGATGAATTTGTCATAGATTATTCTTGCAGCTTCAGCATTTCTGTCATTCCCCGTTGCGATAAGATCCGCATACACGAGCAGCGGCGGAGCAATTCCCTCATAATCCCATGGATAATCAAACTCCCAGAATTTTTTAAATAATTCGACATTCCCGGTCGGGTCTTTTTTCAAGCGATGGGTTAACAGAAACGGATTGATTTCTTCAGGGCCATAAATGGTTATTGTTGCAGGTTTAATGTAATCCGTTAAAAGAGCGGCGGCAGGCTCCGCCCCCAGGCATGCGTTTGTTTGCCGCCAATCGACAGTTTTCCACCAATCGATTTTTTTTGTATCATATTTTCCAATAAACAATCTGGGACGAAGCTCTCTTGCATACGTTTCAACCCACACATCCAGAAGTTTTCCGACATTGATCAGTTTGCGGCCATATTCTCCCCTGTCCGTCAAATAATTCTGCTGTTTCAGGTCAGCCATAACCCAGCCCACGGTTCCCTGGGCGACATGAGTGACTTGTACAATATCCCGATAGGGCGCATTCACCAGTTCCGGCTGACAAAGCAACGCAAAAACAACCTTCAGCCCGGTGGGCCGGAACGCCCTGCCGATTATATTTTTTTCCGGAATGTCCTTTTTTTTTCGGCCGGCAATGTAAATAAACAGAGGCGGGTCATTGATATACGCATTTCCCGCAGTATCAATAAATGCAAGGTTCAATGCCCGCAAACGCTCGGCCATCGGAGGGGTGACATGCCGGGTAATCAATATTCCGGGTTTTTCAAAACGGCGCAACTGCTCCGCCACATAACCCAGCGTCGCTTTTATAACATTTCCTTTTATTTCAGCATAATATGCTTTCGTAGCACCTTCAGGCGTGTCGATCCGCAATACGGCATCCGGTTGTTTTTCTCCGGCAGGCGCTGCCTCCAATGCCTGTATATTGCATCCGGTGGTCTCTGCAAACGCCCGCTTTGCGGCATCAAGAATTTCCATCGCGCCGGTAACCCGGTGATTGATATTTTTATGTGTTTTCATCTCTGTGGTCCACATGAATTCAGTTTGTACATTTTTTATTGTTGTACACGATAAATGTACAAATGTAAACAGTGTACATCGATATGCTGGAAAATATCTTCACTGAACACAACTTCCCGTAATTAATTATGAATTTCAGGCGGACCATGGTGTTTTTAACATCAGGTGGGGTTGAGGATATGGTTGCGCTACCGGATTAAAAAAAGCGGAAAAGTGGGCGGGTTCATGATGGTTTTGCATTATCAGCGGGCGAGGTTCCGTAGGCTGGGATTCCTTCCCGGTGATTCATTTAAAATCACTTTTGGGCATCAAAAAGGAGCGTTCAAGCGGTTTCCGGGGTATATTTTAGAATTTATTTCATTTATATTCAAATGGTTGCTTTGGTTCGATTGAAATTCCAAGCTGGATGAGCAGAAAGATAGTTGAAAAAATATAAAAAAATCTGCCTCTCACCCTTGTCCATGTTAGGCCCGCCCAAGAGTTCCGGCAACATGCTCAATAAAAATTTCGATTTCCGCCGGAATGCGAGATTTTTCTTTGATGCGGTCTGCCAAGAGCCCTTTAACGTCAACTTGTATATTCCGAGCGACGTGAAAGAACCTTTCCAGCAGAGCCTTGCCATCAATTCTGCGTAATAAGGCATTTAGCCTTTCTTCAACTGGAGCACCAGGAGAATCAAAAGCTACGACCCGTGGAAGATGGTCCTCATAATCGGCCAGACCACTGGCGGGCAGTCTTGGAAAGTTGTCCCCCATTTATTTATTCATCGAACAAATTTAATTGCTCCGCTCTTCTTTCTTGTTTCTCTTGATATTTTACATATTTTCGGATCATATCCGAATCCAGGCCAACGGTATCAACACAG
>JBAQUK010000168.1:0-2101 GCA_049297455.1 Desulfosalsimonadaceae bacterium
GTCCCGACGGTTTCCGTGGCGTGGGCAAAAACTCGATTTATATATATGGATAGCCGGGATCGGTTTCGCCGATCCTGTTTATTGTCACGACAGATTTGTCGACTTCTATCCGCTCAGACAGTTTGCCCCCGTGAACCACGGAAACCATCAGGCCCGGGGCCGCATCGCAATGGGCAAAACCCCTCCGTCGAACGATTAAATTTAACCTGCGGGAATCCCGCAGGTTAAAAATCAACAGAATTCCGGGGGCACCATTCTGAATTTTACCTGCGCTGCGCGGCGCAGGTAAAAATTAGGACATTCGGGGGGCGTTCCTAACTTATTATTGCCTCCGCACGGGTGGCACTGGCAAGAATTGCCAGTGTTCGAAGAACAAGAGGCGTTTTAATCATTTAGGATTTACCTCTTTTTCTGATTTACTTTTCTTGGTGGGCAAGAAAAGTAACAAAAGAACCCAGCCCCGCGCTGCGGAAAGCTCCCCGGACCTGACGCCGTGGCGTGGGCAAAAACTCGCTTTATACAATGGATAACCGGGATCGGTTTCTCCGATCCTGTTTATCGTCATCGGCAGATTTGTCGACTTCTATCCGCTCAGACAGTTTGCCCCCGTGATCCACGGAAACCGTCAGGCCCGGGGCCGCATCGCAATGGGCTCCCCCCGCCGGAAGAGTGTGGCCTTTTCCCCATATCCAGTCAATCCCGCCATTTCATGTATTTATTTCAGCATCAGTCATCGATCTTCTTATCCATGAAAATTTTTCTTTAACGATTCTCGGAACCATTGACATAAAAAGTGTTGCATCGTATACTGAGGTAAAAAAAATCAGGAGGTGAGTCATGCAACAAATCACTATACGGGGCATAGAGCCTGAAATTGAGCAAGAAATTCGACGAAGCGCAAAAGGCAGCCGGAAATCCATCAATCAGGTTATCAAAGAGATCATTTACAGGGAATTTAAGAAGCATGAAGCTCCGGCATCGTCTTTAAAAGAACTGGCGGGCGGTTGGAGCCGAAATGAGGCCGCTGAATTTGAACTTTCCATCAAATCCTGTGAACAAATTGATGAGGATATGTGGAAATGAAACTTATTTTGGACACGAACGCCTACGTCGGTTTTAAACTGGGTTATCCCGAAATCGTTGAATGCCTTACCCAGGCGGATGTGATATTTATATCTCCTATTATGCTGGGTGAACTCATGTTCGGATTCCGGAACGGTTCACGATTTACCAGAAATATGGAAGAACTGAACCTCTTCTTGTCGCATCATGCAGTTGAAATTGTTAAGCTATCTGAAATTACATCCGACAGATACTCAAGAATTGCCGCGCAACTTAAACAACAAGGAACGCCCATTCCTTCAAACGATATTTGGATTGCGGCACAGACTATGGAAACGGGAGCAGAACTTGTAACGATGGATAATCATTTTGATAAAATCCACGGCCTCGTTTATCGCCTCTTCCAGCGCCCTGAGTGATAT
Organism: Desulfosalsimonadaceae bacterium; assembly: GCA_049297455.1. Lineage (GTDB taxonomy): Bacteria > Desulfobacterota > Desulfobacteria > Desulfobacterales > Desulfosalsimonadaceae > SURF-3. The sequence continues at coordinate 1,485 of JBAQUK010000168.1, forward strand.
TCATGCCACCGGCACACCTCGCAAAGATCGTTTTGGGTGTTGGAATTCGGGGGACATCCATGATAAGTATTGTCACCCCTTGTCGGACCAAATTAACTAACTGAAAATTAATGAAATAGATGTTAATAAAGGGGTCATTTAAGGTCTTAACCCCCACTCTTTGGCGGTAAAAAAGTGGTTATAAGCAAGTTCAATAATCAAAACCGGTATTCCTGACCCACGTGCCCGCGCCAGTCCTATTTTCTGCATCCGGAGATTCAATATTCAACAGACAGCTCGGAAAGCCAGTCACGGCCGATCGCTCTTGGCACCAGTAGCGGCAGCGGTGGCGGTTCTTCCGGCGTTGTTGCTCCGGAAGATCCTCCGAAGCGTTTCGCCCTGGATGAAACAGCCTACCCGGATAACCACAAGACGGACATCGTTACGGATGAAAACGGGTATACCACAACTGCAAGTTATGATGAATGGGACAAGCTGACAAAAATCGTTTATCCGGACGGCTCCGTCGTGGCCACTCAGTTTGACAATGCCATCCACAGGCCGCTGAAAAGAACGGATGAAAACGGGAATGTCACGGAATATGAATATGATGCGGATGCCCGGCTCACCAGAAAAAC
>JBAQUK010000169.1:0-8814 GCA_049297455.1 Desulfosalsimonadaceae bacterium
GTAAGAAATGCATTGATTTCAGGTTCGGCCATTTCCGCCGGATGGCGCACATTGTGAAAAAAAATATACCGCCTCACCCAATGGCAATATGTTTGCTCCGTCCGGCGGCTGTAATGGCGGGAACGCAGGGCGTCCCGGAGTTGATCCATCAATTTGGGTTTATCGGTCATAAGAAACCTGACGCCCGAACCTATTGCCGAGCATTACTTCCCGTTCGAAATACCGATAGAAGAAAAAACCATTTAATGGAAATTGTTCTTTACCATTTTTTAAGTCAAAAAACTATTATTTTTTTCAGCGGGTTTGATAAAACAGAAGAAGCCGGGCAGGTGGATTCCTTCTTGTATCCGGCTCCGCCATATGCTAAAACTATTCCGCAAGCAGCCGTTTTTTGACAGCCTTTGTTTCATCCACCCATATCACCCTAATAATAAGGATACACCCATGACCGAAACACTGCCTCCGGATGTTTTGATGCCGGAAGTTGTGATGGATGACGCCCAAATCGACGAAGCCGTGGCTTTTATCACGGATGGCTGTCGAGAACCTTTCGGATAATCTCCGCCAATTTTCTCACTTTCAGGGGTTTGATGATAAATTCACGGATACCGATGGCTTTGGCTTTTGCCTCTGAGATATGCTCGTTATATCCTGTAACAAGGATGATCGGAATATCGTTTCTGATGGCAATGATTTCCCGGGCCAGCTTTTCACCGGTCATACCCGGCATGGTCATATCGGTGATGACCAGATCAAATCCCCGCGGGTCTTCTCGAAATATTTCAAGTGCTTCGGCGCTGTCGGTTTTGGAAACCACCCGATACCCCCTGCTATGCAGCAGGCTTCCGGTGGTCTCCGCGATAACCGGTTCATCGTCTATAAAAAGAATACGCTCACTCCCGCCGGGTATCGGTTTTTCCTCCATGGCTGCTTCTTCGGTTTTCGCTGATTCGATCATGGGAAAAAAAACATCAAATGTACTGCCTTGATGCGGAATACTTGTGCAGACAATAGCGCCTTTGTGGCTTTTCATAATACCGTGAATGACCGAAAGGCCCAGACCGGTTCCGCGTCCCAATTCCTTTGTGGTGAAGTACGGTTCAAAAATCCGGTCCATAATCTCCGGGGCGATGCCTTTACCGGTATCCCGGATGGTCAATTTTAAATAAGGTCCCGGCGTCAGTTCATTGTCCGCCGCAAGTTCAGACGCTTTCATGGTTACTTCATTCAGTAAAACTTCTAAAACGCCCCCCTTCTCACCCATGGCATGGACGGCATTGGTGCAGAGGTTCATTATGATCTGGTTGATTTGGGTGGGATCGGACATGATTAAACCGGAAGCGGCAAGATCCTGCCGGATCTCGATGGTTGACGGTATGATCGATCTCACCATTTTTAAGCACTCTTTAATGATAACGACTGGATCAACCGGCGCGTATGACGTCTCCGCCATGCGGCTGAAGGCCAAAATCTGTTTAACCAGCTCCGATGCCCTTTGGCTTGCATTCAAAACTTCCTTTAAATAGATCAGGGCTTTTCCGGAATCATGGATTAATTGAATGGCAAGTTCGGCACATGTGAAAATCATCATTAAAATATTGTTGAAATCGTGGGCAATGCCGCCTGCCAGGGTGCCGATGGCCTCCATTTTCTGCGCCTGGATCAGGCGTGCCTCCAGTTGTTTTTTCTCTTCTTCAGCCGCTTTGCGATCATTGATATCCGAGATAAATCCATTGATGACGGCTGGGGTCCCCGTATCGTCATTCATTAAACGGGCGCTTATGGAGGCCCAGATTTTCGTCCCATCCTTTCGATAACCCTGGCACTCAAAATCCGCGACTTTTCCATGTTTAATAAGTTCCGATAATATTCTATCACGGTCATCCGGATTGACGTATATCTGGGTCTTGAAATCAGTTGCCTTTTCAATAAGCTCCTCCGGCGAGTCATATCCAAGGATATGGGCCATGGCGGGATTCGCACTGATAAAACGTCCTTCCAGGCTTGTCTGAAAAAGTCCCTCAAGGGTGTTTTCAAAAATCAGCCGGTACTTTTCCTCACTCTTCCTTAAGCTTTCCATGGAATCCCTGAGCTTATCGGTCATCATATTAAATGTATGAGCCAGCACGCCGATATCGTCATCAGACCTGACGTCAACAGCCTGATTCAGGTCCCCGCTGATAATCTTCTCCGCCACTTGCGTCATCTGGCGCACCGGCCGCGTAATTTTTAACGTCACCAGGATAAAGATAAGTCCCACCAGAATGGTAATGGCAATACCTGTCGCGGCCATGTCCTGCATCATTTTAACCCGGCCATTATTCAGCATGCCCCGGTAAGTCTGGAGTTCATCCTCATAAACGCTGGTCCCGATCACCCAATCCCATGGTTCGTAATACACGAGGCGGGCAATTTTCCAGCGCGGCTTTCCTTCTCCTGGATTTTGCCAGAGATAACGAATCGTGGTCATCTCATTCGACTGAAGGGCCGTTGCCCTGGTGATGATTTCCTGAATGACGAAATTGCCGTTACTATCCCGGTTTAGCCAGATATCCTCGCCATCCCGCTCACCTTTGTTTGAAATAATGTATCGTCCGCGATCTTCTCCTTTGCCGCCCAACACATACACATAACCGGTTTGTCCCACCCTGGTTTGCAGAATGGCGTGCCGGATCCTTGATTCGACGGCTTTCTGCTTGACGCCCACATAAAGCATGCCGACCAACTCACCGGCTTTATTATTTAATGGTTCATAGGCCGTCAAATACCATGCGTTCACAACAAAGGCCCGGCCATGATAGGTTTTATTTCCGAGTATCGCCGCAATCACCCGGTTTTCCGTTCCATCCGGATTAACCGCGGGGATATAGGTGCCGATAGCCCGTTTGTCTGAAATATCCGCCACGGTGGTGGCGACACGGAGCATATCCCCCCTTTCATTCATCCTCTGAAAAATGGTGGCGGTTTCCCCGACCAGCCGGGCGACATCATCCACAATAGGCGTTTCAACCGACAGCTCCGAATTCTGACCCAGCCACGTTTCCCCGATCAGAAGTTTGGGAATGCGTATTTCCATGGATTCATTGGTGAACTGGTTGACCGCCGTCCATTGAACGGCGGCAGTGGCTGCTGTCCAATCGTTCCTTTCGGTTGCAAGGGAGACACTGCCATGGGCGGCGAGAACGTGCCCGGCGACATTGAGGTTGGCGTCGACCTGGGCCTGAATCGCTTCATTCTCGGTCTGTACGAGGTGATAAACCCCCTGGGTGATATGATCCAGATCGGCGTCAATCAGGGTCTCCACTTCTTTTTGGGCAAGTTTGTTGTATTCACCGCTCTGCAATAGCGCCAGAAACAAAAGGGCGGCCGCCGTGATCAACACACTGAAAGATCCCATCAAAGCAAATTTGCCCCCCAGTTTCATGTTTTTCATGGGGTTCATCCCCTTGCTTGCTGAGATCTGCGTTTTTTTTATTTTCCACATGAACGCTTCCCAAAGTTGAAAGCTTTAGACATGGATTCCGGGCATGGATTCCGGGGACAGGGATGCGGGGCAGTATGCCAATGGTTTTTTTTGGTTTTCTACCGGGAGGTACCGGCGATGGAAGCCTTTGCGGAATCGCTTGAAAAGCGAAATCAGGTCCATCCGGTTAGGTATCAGTAAAAAATTTATCAGGCGATATTTTTTAAGGCAAACCCCCAGTTGATCAATTTTTCGATGACGGCGTTGACATAATCGGCCCGGCGGTTCTGATAATCCAGATAATAGGCGTGTTCCCACACATCGATCACCAGGAGGGGTTTCTCACCGGAGGTGAAGGGGACCCCGGCATTGGGTGTGTTCACCACCTTGAGCCTGTCTTCATCCAGAACCAGCCAGGCCCAGCCGCTGCCGAACTGGCCGGTGGCGGCATCGGCAAGGGCTTTTTTGCAGGCATCCACGCCGCCGAAAGACGCTGTCATTTTCCGCTTCAGCTCGGCGGGCGGTTCACCGCCTCCGTTGGGGGTCATGCTGTTCCAGTAAAAGGTGTGGTTATACGCCTGGGCCGCCTGGTTGAAAATGGCGGCTTTATCCGAACGGCTCTTGGTGGAGGTGATGATTTTTTCCAGGGACATGCCCTCGTATTTAGTCCCTTTCGCCAGTTTGTTTAAATTGTCCACATACCCCTTGTGATGCTTTCCATAGTGAAAGCCCACGGTTTTTGCCGAGATGACCGGCTCCAGGGCGTTTTCCGGGTAAGGAAGCGGCGGCAGGACATGGGGGAGCGCCTGCCGTTGGGGAATGAAAAAACTGCCTGCAGCAAGGGCCGCGGCAGCGCCTGCCGCTGTAATGAGAAATTCGCGGCGGCCCATGATGGTCTTCCATTTGCTTGGGTCTGTCTGGTCCATATGATCTCCTTGGGGTTGGGAAGAAGGTGTAAATATCACGCCATGCTGATAAACTCCATACCACAGATAGCCACGGTTATCAACGTACGCGTAAGGGATTGCCGGATAATTGGAAATTCCGGGCCAGGGATCGGCTCAAATTGCGGGGCGGAGGATGCGATTGCCGAAGCCGGGGAAGGGTTTAACCGCAGATTTGTCCGGAAATTCCTATGGGTTCCATTTCATGGGGGTGTCCTCAACTGCGCTTGTTGGTGGGTTTTTGCAAAAAACCTACGGGTTTCTTATGTTCACCCGTCCGCCTTCAGACCAGTCATTATGGCCGCCGTGAATGATCACGAGCCTTGATCCGGGAACGGATTTGGCAAGGGTTTTGGCGTGGCGCACGGGGATGACCTCATCATCCTCGGCGCCGAAAATATCGATGGGCCCTTTAAAACCTTTAAGCGCCTCAATATTGTCCCAGTTGTCTTTAAGCATCAGGCGCACCAGCACAGCGGGGAAATGCTCTTCCGCAACCGATGCCAGCCGGTCAAAGGGGACCACCAGCACAATCTTGTCCGGCGGGTCGGCAAGGGTTGAAAGAAAGGAAGCCGGGCCTGATCCGATGGATTCCCCGGCCACACAGACCGGAATATCCGGATACGTCTCCCTGAGAAACAGATAGGCTTCCCGGGCCGCCTCGTTAAAACTCTCTTTTGACGGCGTCCCTTCGCGGCTCCCGTAGGCAGGGTATTCCATAATAAACACGGAGTCTTTGCCCGAAAAACACGGCACCGCATACAACCGGTCGGATGCCTGGCCCGCGTTTCCGTGAAGCATCAGCCATACGTTTTCCGGCGATGCCGCCTTTCGCGCGTAACCGATGGTTTCATTGTTCCTGATCCATGGCGTCAGGCTGTTATTGTGTGAGTGATGGGTTGGATAGAATAGCAATTTTCTCTCAATCGGCGAACATCCGGCCGCCCCCAAAAGGATGATGAATGTTAAAAGGAAACGCTTAAGCCGTTGCTTCACGGATGGGCCTGACCCGTTCAATTTTTTTCATTTGCTTCGGCGAATGCAATGCAGTCCATAAATCATTTCGTTGCTGTAAATTGAGCCAGAAATTCGGAGTATTGCCGAACACTTTTGCCAACATTAATGCAGTGTCAACAGTGATGGACCTCTTACCGGTACAAAGTTCATTAACAGTCCTACGACTGACACCCATCGCAGAAGCCAGTTGACCTTGCGTAATCCCCAAAGGCGCCATAAACTCCTCAGTGATCATTTCACCGACACTGACGGGTTGACGTTTTGTCAGAATCATTTTACACCTCATCTGTACGTATGATTATCAAGGTAAATGCCATCCGCCTCCCCGTGTTCATCATCCCAGCGGCGCGGTCCTTTTGCGTCCGCTGTATTCAGAGGCTGACCGTTTTTCCGCCGCCCTGGTAGAAGCCCTCGAAGATGTTTATGCTGCGATCAGGCGAGGTCGAAACGGTCAAGGTTCATGACTTTATCCCACGCCGCCACAAAGTCGTGCAGGAACTTCTCCCGGGAGTCCTCACATCCGTAGACTTCCGCCAGGGCCCGGAGCTGGGCGTTCGACCCGAAGATGAGGTCGACACGGGTGCCGGTCCACTTGAGTTCGCCGCTCTTGCGATCACGGCCCTCGAACACGTCGTCGGCTCCCGGGGCCGCCTTCCACGTGGTGCGCATGTCAAGAAGATTCACGAAAAAATCATTGGTGAGCGCCTCGGGCCGCTTGGTGAAGACACCGTGCCGGGACTGTCCGAAATTGGCATTCAGGACGCGCATGCCGCCCAGAAGAACCGTCATCTCAGGAGCGGTGAGTGTCAGCAACTGCGCCCGGTCAATCAGCAGCTCCTCTGCCGATAAGGTGTATCTGGTTTTGAGGTAGTTGCGGAACCCGTCCGCAGCCGGTTCGAGTACGGCGAACGCCTCCACGTCGGTCTGCTCCTGGGCCGCATCCGTGCATCCCGGCGTGAAGGGAACGATCACCTCAAAGCCGGCATTCTTGGCGGCCTGCTCGACGCCTGCGCAACCGCCCAGAACGATCAGGTCAGCAAGGGAAACCTTCTTCCCGCCGGATTGCGCGCTGTTGAACTGCTTTTGGATTCCCTCAAGGGCATGGAGCACGGTCGCAAGTTGCTCGGGCTGGTTAACTTCCCAATCCTTCTGCGGTGCGAGACGGATGCGTGCGCCGTTCGCCCCGCCCCGCTTGTCGGAACCCCGGAACGTGGACGCCGACACCCAAGCCGTTGTGACCAGTTGGGAAACCGACAGCCCTGAAGCGAGAATCCTGCCCTTGAGGTCGGCGATGTCCTTCCCGTCAATCAGCTCATGATCGACTGCGGGCACCGGGTCTTGCCAGATCAATTCCTCCGCCGGGACTTCCGGGCCAAGATATCGCGACCGGGGGCCCATGTCGCGGTGGGTCAGCTTGAACCACGCCCTGGCGAAGGCGTCCGCAAATTCCCCGGGGTTGTCCCGGTAGCGCCGCGCGATGGGCTCATAGATCGGATCGAAGCGAAGGGAGAGGTCCGCCGTGGTCATCATCGGCCGGTGCTTCTTGGACGGATCATGCGCGTCAACCACCATGTCCTCATCGGCCACGTCCTTGGCCAGCCACTGATTCGCGCCGGCCGGGCTCTTGACCAGCTCCCAGTCGTATTTGAACAGCACATTCAGATAGCCCATGTCCCATCTGGTCGGATTCGGCTTCCAGGCGCCCTCGATGCCGCTGCCGATGGCATCGCCGCCTTTACCGCTGCCGAAGCTGCTCTTCCAGCCGAGTCCCTGCTCCTCGATGCCGGCGGCCTCGGGTTCAGGCCCCACATGGGACGCAGGGCCGGCGCCGTGGCATTTGCCGAAGGTATGCCCGCCGGCCACAAGGGCGACGGTCTCCTCGTCATTCATGGCCATGCGCGCGAAGGTCTCCCGGACGTCACGGCCGGAGGCGACCGGATCAGGGTTGCCGTTCGGCCCTTCCGGGTTCACGTAGATCAGGCCCATCTGCACGGCGGCAAGTGGATTTTCGAGTTTTCGGTCGCCGGAGTAGCGCTTGTCGCCGAGCCACTCGCTCTCAGTTCCCCAGTAGATGTCCTCTTCCGGCTCCCAGACGTCTTCACGCCCGCCGCCGAAGCCGAATGTCTTAAATCCCATGGATTCCAGAGCGCAGTTACCGGCGAGGATCATCAGGTCGGCCCAGGAGATTTTCCTGCCGTATTTCTGCTTGATCGGCCAGAGCAGACGGCGCGCTTTGTCGAGGTTGACGTTGTCCGGCCAACTGTTGAGGGGCGCAAAGCGTTGGGTGCCGGACCCCGCGCCGCCGCGTCCGTCACCGGTGCGGTAGGTGCCTGCGCTGTGCCACGCCATCCGGATGAAGAGCCCCCCGTAGTGACCGTAATCCGCCGGCCACCAGTCCTGCGAGTCTGTCATCAGCGCATAGAGGTCCTTCTTCAGGGCCTCCAGGTCGAGTTTCCTGAACTCCTCAGCGTAGTTGAACGCCTCGCCCATCGGATTGCCCAGGGGAGAATTCTGATGAAGCATCTTTAGGTTCAACTGGTTCGGCCACCAGTCACGATTCGACGGGCCGCTGCCGGCAGCGGGTTTGCCGGCTCCGCCCGTTACCGGACATTTGCTGTCTTTATTCATCTCCGTTCTCCTTTCAGGTTTGGATTTGTAGAGTTAATGCTCGGCACAAGGCGCGACGATTTTTCACCGTGGCCCTTAATGTCGATGCCGGGCCATGTTATCCAATAAAATTACAATAGTAATGTCCCCTTGGAAAGCACCGGTTTCATTTGGGGCGATCCGGCATGGATACAGGTTTTTCATCCGGGAATATGGACCGGTTAAAATAAACGATCTTTCGACCGTCCGGATTCAGGGACCAGCCGTCGCCGGGGGTGTCCGACGACTGCGTAAGCAAAAAGCGTCCGGCTTCATAATCCACCAGATAATTCCTTGGTTCCAGGACATCCGTCCGGCCCGGCATTTCGGGTTTCTTCTCCGTCGCAATTTGAATCCATGCCCTTGTCCAGCCCGGATAGGGCTGAGCAAAAATATAAGGATAGTCGTCCGGTGAATCAAGGTAAACCCGCAAGTTTTCCGTCTCCTCCAGGTGGTTCACAAGACGCTTACCCACGGAAACGACATGCCAGGGATCCGGACGAACCAGACAGCCCCCTGTTTTTAATGAATTGATGACGATGTATTCGCCGTCCGGCGTCCACCTCTCGTCAATGGACGGTCCATATTGTATGGAACCGCGAAACGAATTGTCATAATCCTTAGGAATGTGCACAAAATAACTTATGCAACCTATAAAACCGTCGTTCCAGAAAGGGCAACATAATTCCATTGCCCCAGATGTTCGTCAAACACGATCCGCATCGACTCCTTGAACCCCTCTGC
>JBAQUK010000170.1:0-17530 GCA_049297455.1 Desulfosalsimonadaceae bacterium
GATTTATTTTCAATTATTTTAATATGTTATAACTATTTGATATTGCATATCATTTATATGCTGCCCAATGCTCACAAATTGGGCAGCATATAAAAATTAACTCGAAACCGAACAAGCGAAATCCAAGTAACAAAGCAAGACCTTGATAATTCCCACGACTTTTATCCCCATTTTCAGCCAAAAAAACGCCGGTAATTTTTTGCTTGCATATATTACGATATAGTAATATACTATACAGTAATATTTGAATACAAAATTATTAAACCCAAAATAGGAGGCTGAAATGACGGAAAATTTATCAAACGCGGTCCATGCCTGGTGTTCAAAAAACCTTTCCGAGGAAACCATCCGGGAGATGGACACCGATCCGGCGCTGGCGCTGAAATTGTACAGGGATTTTACCAGCAACGACTGGCTTGAATCCGTAAATATTTTTGAAAACAGAGAAACCTTTCATGACCTTATTGAAGTGGGAAAAATCCTGAGCGGCTATTCAAGCGCCATCAGCAACAACATCGGCGTTAATTGCGTTTGCGCCATGATGCTCACCACATTTGGAAACGATTCTCAAAAAGAAATCGGCCGGAATGTCCTCAAAGGAGAAATATTGACCTGCTTTTCCCTGACCGAGCCCGATGCCGGCTCCGATATTCAGAATTTAAAAACCACGGCCACGCTGACGGGAGACCGATGGGTGCTTTGCGGCAAAAAATATCTTGCAACCGGAGCCGCGGTTGCCGATTATATCCTTGTGGTTGCGCGCACCAACCCGGACAAACCGCTGAATAAGGGGATATCGCTGTTTCTGGTTCCGCGGAATATCAGCGGCATAACGGTATTCCCCCAGGAAAAAATCGCCACCAACAGTTTTGCAAGCTGCGAGATCATTCTTGATTCCATCGCGCTTTCCCCGGACGCCATCATCGGGGGCCGGGATTCCGGGTGGGGGGTGATCACCTTTGCCGGGGCCGTGGAACGCCTGATGGTGGCCGCGTCATGCGTGGGCCTTTCCCGGCGCATGATGGAATACCTTTTTGGATACACAAAACAGCGCATGGTTGGCAGCCAGCCGCTTTACGACATTCAATGGATTAACCATTCACTTGTGGACATGGCGATAAAGATAAAGGCGGCCGACCTGCTCCTTCAAAACGCCATGGAACTCCTGACATCCGGGGCGACGCCCACGGTGGAAATTTGCGGGGCCAAGGTGTTCGCATCCCAAATGCAGCAGGAAATTTCAATGGCCGCCATGAAAATCATCGGCGGGCGCGGATATTTGAAAGCCTATCCCATTGAGCGCTGGATGCGGGAAGGCCTCCTGTCACTTTACGCCGGCGGCACCAACGAACTGCAAAAAAACATCATCGCCCGCAATCTGCAGAAAGATTATGCATCCAAAATCCAGGAGAATATCTCATGAACCCTTTATCCCCCGAAGATTACCCGTTTTTCCTGATCACAAGGGCCGCTTTGTCGATGACATCCATGCTCAAAAAAAGTCTGGCGAAATATGAGTTGCCGGACATCAAGCCTTCCTATCTGGGGGTTCTGATGTGCCTGTGGGCGAATGAATCCATGGATGAAATGCTCGGCAAACTGGGCAGCGAAGGCGGGATGAAGCTCAGCGAGCTGGGGCGTTGCGCGGGCGTTGAGCCGTCAACCATCACCGGCCTGATTGACCGGATGGAACTGGACGGTCTGGTCAATCGCTCCAGTGTCCCCGGTGACCGGCGGGCACTAAAAGCGGATTTAAGCGAAAAAGGGGTTTTGATGCGCGGCAACGTCCTTACGGCACTGGACGAAATGACCCGTCAGGCCTTTGCCGGGATTGCACCGGAGGAAACGGAAACCATCAAAAAGGCGCTTCGAAAAGTGCTGGAAAACGCGAGATAGGGCCGAGCCGCCATGGGCGCCCCGCGGCCGGGCTCGGGACATGGAAGTTGACTGCTTTAATCCACCGATAAGCGTTTCTCAGGCAATATTTCTGCGCACCCCAGAGGCCGGGGCTTCCTGGGGCGGTCCGGCAAAGGCCTGGGCGATTCGTATCCACTGGGCGGCGACCTCTCCCCGGATATTTAACCCGGTATCCTCCGGATTGCGCCGCTGGGCCACCACCAGACAGAAATCCAGGGCCGGTCCGGAGACCACATTTTCCGCATCTTCCGGTCCCCAGGCCCAAAGTTCACCGGACGGACTGGTGAGCGACACCCGGACCGGTTTTTCCGGAACCGCCAGTCCCCGGTTTTTAAAACTCCATTTAAAAGTGGAAACCCCCAGGAACGCAATGTGCTTGAGCCGGTCCGTGCCGGAGCGCACAATCTTCAAAGCATCCGCAATATCCTGACCATGGGCCCAGGTTTCCATGATCCGGGCGGTGGCGGAACTGCGCGCGCTCATGGTGGGGCCGTACCAGGGAACCCGGGCGTCCGGTTCCAGGGCTTCGAACGCGGCAACCAGCCGCGTCCGCTCTTTCCGCCACCAGGCCAGCAGATCGGCGTCGGACATCCCGCCGCCCATGGCATTGACCTTCCGGTACACATCATCATAGCTTGTGATGCCTTCCAGAATTTTTTCAAGTTCCGCATTAAAGGCGCGGGCATCGGTTGCCGAAAGAAAAGCGGTTTGATCAAAATAAGCCAGATGGCTGATCTCATCCTTGACGGTCCAGTTGAAAAAAGGGGTCTCCGTCTGCCAGCCGCCGGCATCCAGGTCTTTCACCATATCGTCCAAGGCCGCATATTCATCGGCAAGGTCTTTACAAATGGCTTTCATTCTATTCTCTCCGTTAAATCAATAAGCTGGGGGGATGGCTAAGCCAAAAGTTTCATATACAAGGCGCAGGGATTTTTCAGGCTCGAAGGCATACGAATAGTATGTTGAACGACTGAAAATTCCCTGCAACGCCATAGATGGGACTTTTGGCGACGCCATCAATATCCTTCCATTTTGGCGATCACATCACTCATCACCTCACTGGCGCCCCCGCCGATGGACAGCAGCCGCGAATCCCGGTACGCCCTGGAAATCCGCATTTCATTCATCAGTCCCAAACCGCCGTACATCTGGAGGCATCCGTCCGCCACCCTGCTCATCAGGCTTCCACCAAAGAGTTTTCCCATGGAGATTTCCTTGGAAACATCCTGGCCGGCCATTTTCATGCGCACGATGTGATAGGTGAGCTGTTTCAGGCATTCAATCTCGGACAGCCATTCCACCAGGCGATGCCGCAGCACCTGTTTTTTGATGAGGGGCTTGCCGAACACAATGCGGCCCTTGAGATATGCAACGGTTTCATCGATAATTTCCCTGGCGCTGATGTATGTCAGCGGCAGCACGGCAAACCGTTCATGCTGGAACTGCATCATCTGGTGGATAAACCCTTCACCTTCCCTGCCGATGAGGTTGGCCGCCGGAATCCGCATGTCGTCAAAATAGAGTTCCGCGGTGTCGCTGCTTCTCATCCCCATTTTATCGAGTTTTCGGCTGACCTTGAAACCGGGCAGGTGCGTGGGCACCACGAACAGGCTGAAGGAATGGTATCCTTTCTCTTCGCTGCTGCGGGCCAGCAAGGTGAGAAAATCCGCCTGGGTGCCGTTGGTGATATAGGTTTTGGAGCCGTTTAAGATATAGGAATCCCCGTCTTTTCTGGCGAATGTTTTAATGGCCGCCACGTCGGAGCCGGCGTCCGGTTCGGTGACGGCGATGGCAGCAACCATCTCTCCCTTGATGGCGGGTTTCAGAAAGGTCTCCTTCAGGTATTCGCTCCCGAATTCATCAATGGCCGGGGTGGCCATGCTCATCTGGACCGCAATGGCCATGGGGACGCCGCCGCATTTGATACGGGCCAGTTCTTCCATGACCACGGTCTCATACCAGTAATCCAGGCCCTCGCCGCCGTATTTTTCATCATACCGGATGCCGAGAAACCCCAGATCCCCCATTTTTTTAAACAGATCGTGCAGGGGGGCGATGCCTTTTTCCTCCCATTCATCCACGTAGGGGTTGATTTCCCGGTTGACGAAATCCCGGACAGCCTTGCGCACCAGTTCATGATCTTTGGTAAAATACAGTTCGCTTCCCATGGGTTTATCTCCTTAAAGTATATTAAAAAAAATAGATAGTTATGACAGAATGGATGCCGGAACGTCGATTACCTTCGCCCGCAGATATTCCCCCAAGGTTTTGGCCTGGGGGTCGTTTCTGAAAGATGCCGCCACCCCTTCACCCAAAACGCCCTTGATGTAAAAATTGATGGCCAGCAGGTTGGGCAGTTCATAGCGTTCGATATCGAATTCCTTCATGTCCGGCAGGAGTTCTTTCAACTTTTCAGTGGTCAGAAACCGGCTTAAAAATGAATAGGTGGTGATATTTTTCGCCCACACCCCGAGGTTGGCGTTGCCGCCCTTGTCCCCGGACCGGGTGGCGAACAACCGTCCGAAGTGAATTTGGGTCAAATTTTCCATGGGGATGTCTTTTAAAGCCACTTCCGCCGGGTGTATATCCGTTACGTCAGGATACGGCCCCACCGGCTTTACGGTAAATTCCGACCCGTTCATATAAATCCTTTGTTCAAGAAACTCATTGCTCACCAGGGTCGGCCAGTGCTGGAGGGCCGGAGAACCCTCCGAAGGCGGGGCCGTCATGGTAAACCCCGGAATGCTGGACAGGGCCATTTCCACGAGTTTTGCGGAAAACAGTTTACCCACCTTTTTCTGGTCCGGGTCCATAAGGGAGATTTTTAGGTGCGCGCAGGCTTCATCCATATGCTGCGGGTTTTCCCTATCAAACCGGATGAGCTGGACATGGGAAAACGCGAACTGGTCTTTGCCGCCCAGAAGGTCAAAAATGGTTTCCGTAACGATTTCCGCTTTTTTTTCGATATCCAGGCCGGTCAGCACCACCGTCATGGAGTTTCTATATCCGTAGAGGTTGTTGATGCAGACTTTTGCGGAATCCGTCGGGGGTTCGCCTTTGACGCCGTCGATGGAAACCCGGTCCGGCCCGATCTCACGGATATGGATGGTGTCAAACCGGGCTTTCACATCCGGTGTCAGATAGGCCGGTTTCCGGATTTCATATAAAAGCTGGGCCGTGACCGTGCCCACGGAAACCAGGCCGCCGGTGCCCGGATGCTTGGTGATGACAAAAGAACCGTCTTCATGCATTTCCGCAATCGGATATCCCACATTTTTAAAGCTTGGAATTTCCTCGATAAAGGAATAATTACCCCCCGTGGCCTGGGCTCCGCATTCGATAATGTGCCCGGCGGCATAGGCGCCGGCCATCTTATCCCACTCATCTTCCTTCCACCCGAATTTCCAGGCGCAGGGGCCGGAAACCAGGGCCGCATCCGCGATTCTGCCGCCGACAACTATATCCGCGCCTTCGGTCAGCGCTTTGGTGATGCCCCAGCCGCCCAGATAGGCATTGGCGGTGATGGGCATGGCGTTTGCTTCCTTCAGGCTGATCCCTTTGTCCATATGCGTGAATGTCTCCCCCTGCTGCTGAAGCTCCTGAAGCCGGGGCAGCAGGTCATCCCCTTCGATGCAGGCTATCTTCGGATGAATGCCGAGTTCTGCGGCAATCTTTTCAAGCTCCGCGGCAAGTCCCTTGGGGTTCAGCCCCCCTGCATTGGCGACGATTTTAATATTTTTTTCCAGACACAGCCCCATCACATCATTCATTTGCTTAAGAAATGTGGTGGCGTATCCTTTGTCGGGGGCTTTCATTTTCATCCGGAACAGCAGGGCCATGGTCAGTTCCGCCAGATAGTCGCCGGTCAGCACATGGATTTCCCCGCCTTCCACCAATTCTCTTGCGGCGGAAAGCTTGTCTCCCAGATAACCGCTGCAGTTTGCGATAATCAGTTTGTTTTCTTGTTTTTGATTTTTCATCGCATATATCCTTATTTACCTGTAAAAACAGGAGGCCGTTTTTCTTTTCTCGCCGCCAGTGCCTCAAAGAAATCAGCGGATGAAAAGACGTTATTTAAATATTCATTTTCACGATCCAGGGTTTCAGTGACAGCCGCTATCAGGGGCTGATTTAATGCACGCTTGGTCAATTTCACCGACAGGCCTGCGCCGGCTGGGGGGATCAATTGCAGGGCGATCTTCCTGGCATAGGGCAACAGATCATCATGGGGCACTACTTTGTTGACAATTCCCAGATCAAACAGGCGCTGTGCTGAAAGGGTTTCACCAAAGAACAGGATCTCCTTTGCCCGATGAAGGCCCAACAGCCGGGGCAGGAGGTAGCTCGATGCCAGTTCGGGTGTCACCCCCAGCTTTACAAACGGGATTCTGGCCCAGGCATGTTCGGATATGTAGATCAGGTCGGCACAAGCCAGCGGCATGGTAAAACCGCCGCCAATGGCAAGGCCGTTGATGGCTGCAATCACCGGCTTATCAAACTGCCACATTTTCAGGCACAATTTCTTCTGGGCAATATCGGTAAAATCGATCTGTTTCTTTTTTTCTTCATCCATTTTTTCCATATAGGCCATGTTGAAATATCCGCCGCTGCAAAAGGCTTCTTTTGCGGGATCATTGGTATCGAGCGGCTTGGCTCCGGTGAGGATCATGGCAAGGGCGGTATTGTCATTTTCCATCATTTCCACGGCCCAGTAGAGTTCCAGCAACATGCCAAAGGTCATGGCGTTCTTGATCCTGGGATTGGAAAGCGTCACGGTGACAATGCCGGTCGCTTCATCCTTGTCATAAACGATCTCTTCAAATGTCGTTACGTCCATTTACCGTCTCCATGGCCGATTTTGGGATGATGCTGCGGTGCATGTATGATTTTTTACCTGCCATTGAACACCGGGGGCCGCTTCTCAATAAACGCCGTAATCCCTTCCACGGCATCTTCGGTTGCGGCGACTTCGGACAGTTTTCCCGAAAGAAAATCGAGAGCGTCTTCAAATCCCATGTCCTGCATGGCGTAAAACGCACTTTTTCCGATTTTCATGCCAATGGGGCTTTTGGCGGCCAGACTTTCAAGTATTTGATTCACGGTATCGTCGAATTTTTCGGGCTCCACCGCACGGGTGATGAGCCCCATTTCCTGAGCTTTAGCCGCATCCAGTTTTTCACCCAACAGCACCATTTCCATGGCTTTTTTCTTTAATACGTTTCTGAAAATCAGCGCGCCGATCATCATGGGAAACAGCCCCACATTGACTTCCGGGGTGCCGAATTTGGCGTCATTTCTTGCAATCACGATATCGCAGGCCAGCATGAAACCGGTCCCCCCGGCCAGACAGTACCCGTTTACCCTTGCCACCGTGGGCTTCGGATAACCCGCCAGCCGCTTTAAGAGGTTCGCGTAATTCTGAAACGCCTGATTTTTGCCGCCCTCTTCCGCGCTCATGGCGCCGCCAAGGTCCGCCCCGGAGCAAAAGGCTTTTTCACCGGCCCCGGTGATGCAGACAACCCTCACAACATCGTCTTTTTCAGCCTGATCCAGATATTTCCGGAACAGCCCGACTGCTTCCGCGCTGATGGAATTCCGGAATTTTTCCCGGTTGATGGTGATAAAGGCGACACGGTCCATCACCGCGTACAGCAGATCTTTTTCCGTCATGACAAAACCTCCTCTTCCCCTTCCGTTTTTTCAATATCCACCAGAATGTCGCCGGGCATGACCTTGTCCCCTTCGGCCACATTGACTTTTTTAACTGTCCCGTCAAAGGGTGCGGTGAGGGTGGTTTCCATTTTCATGGCGGAAACGATCACCACCGCCTGCCCTTTTTTCACGGCATCCCCTTCGGCCACCGGAACGGAGATGACCACCGCCGGCATGGGGGGCGTGACTTCCGTGGGGTTCGATCCCGGCCCTTTTTTCCTGGATTTCGTCTGTTCAACCAGGTCCGCATCCTGCACAAAATAGGATTTTCCGCGGATCGCGATGATTTTCCCGTTGCCCTGATCGCTCACATAGGCATTGACCCCCTGGCCGTCCACGGTAAGGTGAATCCGGTGGTCATGAATCGCAGTAAAACTGACGTCAAACCGGTTTTCCCCGATAACGGCCGTGAATTTTTCCGCGCCGCCGTTCTCCACTTCCACAGGAAGGGTTTCTTCACTTATTTTAAGCCTGTATTCCACTGAGTTTCCTCCATATTATAACCCTGGCCGCCAGTTGCCCAGGGTCTGCCAGGGTGTCGGGATTTCGTCTGTTGATGAAACCATTTTCTTCATCTTCCGGGAGCCGCACATTTCATCCGCAATAAACGCGATCCGGGCAAGATCGGCATCGGGCATGTCCGGTTTCCAGTTCGAAAAATGGGTGTCGATAAAATCCGTAAACACTTCCCCCCGGACAAAAGGCTCTGACTGCAGGACGTCCATCAGAAAATCAATGGGGGTTTTGATTCCCAGCACAATATAGCTCTTCAGGGCCTTGATCATTTTATGAATGGCATGTTCCCGGGTGTCGGCATGAACAATGAGTTTTGAAAGGATCGGGTCATAATCCACGGGCACTTCAAAACCGGAATACACCCCGCAGTCATTGCGGATGCCGGGGCCTGCGGGCTCCTTGAGAAATGTTATTTTTCCGGGTGACGGGAAAAAGTCGTTTTCCGGGTCTTCGGCATAAATCCGGCATTCAATGGCATGACCCCGGCCGATGATATCTTCCTGCTTGAGGGTCAGCTCCATGCCGGAAGCAATTTCAAGCTGCAAGCGGACCAGGTCCAGGCCCGTGATCATCTCCGTGACCGGATGCTCCACCTGGAGCCGGGTATTGACCTCCAGAAAATAGAATTTATGGTTTTCATCCACCAGAAACTCGACGGTTCCCGCGTTGATGTATCCCGAGGCCTTGGCGGCCGTCACCGCTGCCTTGCCCATTTCTTCCCGGAGCGCCGGGGTCAGAATCGTGGACGGGGTTTCTTCAATGATTTTCTGGTGCCTTCGTTGCACCGAGCATTCCCTTTCCAGCAGATGAATGGTATTCCCGAACTTGTCCGCAAGCACCTGGAACTCAATATGGCGGGCTTTTGTAAAAAATTTTTCCAAATAAATATCGCCGTTTCCGAATGCGTTTGTTGCTTCCCGGGAAGCCGCCGCACAGCTTTCCGCCATTTCATCCGACGAATTCACAATCCGGATGCCTTTGCCGCCGCCGCCTGCCGTGGCTTTGATGAGTACGGGATAGCCGATTTTTTCGGCCTCCCGGATCATGACCGCCGGATCGCTTTCCGATGCCGTGAGGCCCGGCGTCACCGGCACTCCGCTGTTTAACATGATTTTCCGGGAAGTGATCTTGTCCCCCAGATCCCGTATCACCTTTGCCGGGGGACCGATAAAAATAACCCCCTCTGCCTCGCATTTTTCAACAAACATGCTGTTTTCAGCCAAAAACCCGTAACCCGGATGAATGGCTTCAGCGCCCGTCGTTTTGGCGGCATTGATGATTTTATCCATATCCAGATAACTTTTGGACGGTTCGGAAGGCCCCAGGCATACCGCCTCGTCAGCGGCAAGCACATGCATGGCCTTTTTATCCGCATCCGAATACACGGCCACGGTCTTGACACCCATGTCCCGGCAGGTATTGATGACCCGGAGTGCGATTTCGCCGCGGTTTGCAATGAGTATTTTTTTAAACATCTTTCTTCCTTATAATTGGTTTAAGCCGGCAAAGAAAAATGCCTCAAATTCAAGACGCGCAAATTCTGAGGAACGAGGTGTAGTAAGCTACTCCGCAGTGACGAAGAATGCAGCGCAACGCAGAATTTGAGCATTTTGCGAAGCCGGATTCTACATCCTGAAAACGCCGAATCCATACTTATCATCCCGGATCGGGGCGTTGAGGGACGCGGATATGGCAAGTCCGAGGACATCCCTTGTTTTTGCCGGATCGATAATTCCGTCGTCCCATAATTGGGAAGTCGCGTAATAGGCGTTTCCCTCCTTGAGGGCATTTTCCATCACCGGCCCCTTGATGAATTCCACCTCCTCTTTTGTCAGCGGCGGCTGGCCGAGTCTGGCCCGCTGGTCGTTGGTGATGGTCTCCAGCACACCGGCCGCCTGGGCCCCGCCCATCACCCCGATCTGGGCGTTCGGCCACATCCACATGAATCTGGGTGAATAGGCCCGTCCGCACATGGCGTAATTGCCGGCCCCGAAAGACGCGCCCACCACCATCGTAAACTTGGGCACCGACGCGGTGGATACGGCATTGACCATTTTATGGCCGTCTTTGGTGATGCCAAGGCGCTCATACTGGCTCCCCACAATAAACCCGTTGATGTTCTGCAGGAACAGCAGGGGAATCTTCCGGTGGTCGCACAACTGAATGAACTGGGTGGCTTTTTTGGCGCTGTCTGAAAACAGAATGCCGTTATTGCCCAGGATTCCCACCGGATACCCGTGGATATGGGCCCACCCGGTGACGATGGTGGGGCCGAACAGCTCCTTGAATTCCAGGAATTTGCTGCCGTCCACAATGCGGGCGATCACTTCCCGGCAATCATAGGGTTTAGTCAGGTCCGGGCTGACAATCCCATACAATTCCTTGGGATCGTAAAGGGGAGGCTCCGGTTCCGCCATGGTGAGCTTTGATTTTTCGTTGGCCGGCAGATTTTTCACAATACTCCGGATGATCTGAATGGCATGGGGGTCGTCTTCCGCATAATAATCCGAAACACCGGAATCCGTGCAGTGAAGTTCCGGTCCGCCCAGTTCATTGGCGGAGACCTCCTCTCCAGTGGCGGCTTTGACGAGGGGGGGGCCGCCCAGAAAAATGGCCCCGTGCCCCTTGACGTGCACGATATCATCGCACATGGCGGCTCCGTATGCGCCGCCGGCCGTGCAAAGCCCCATCACCCCCACCACCTGGGGAATGCCCATTTTGGACATCATGGCCTGATTGTAAAACACCCGCCCCCCGTCATCCAGGTCCGGAAAAATTTCAGACTGCATGGGAAGATACGCTCCCGCGGAATCCAGCAGGGAGATGAGGGGAAGGCGGTTCTCCATGGCAATGGCTTGGCAGCGCAGGGATTTTTTGACCCCCATGGGATAAATGGAACCCCCTTTAATGGAGGCGTCATTGAGGCTGATCATGCATTCCCGGCCTTCAATCACGCCGATGCCGATGATGACACCGGCCTTATGGATTTTGCCGTCATACATACCCTTTGCGGCCAGGGACGCGATTTCCAGAAACGGGGTGTTCTTGTCCAGCAGCAGCTCCAGTTTCTTTTTCGCCGGGATCTTCCCGGATTCTTTCTGCCGGTCAAGGGCCTTCTGGGACCGCTGGTTCATGGCAATGTCCAGCTCTTTGTTCAAGTCTTCCACAAGAGCGGTCATTTCCCGGAAATTTTTCTTATAGCCTTCCGAATTCACGTCAATTTTGCTTTCAATTACTTCCATGGCCCGCTTTCCCTTTAAAAAATTTAAAGTAATACTTTTTATTTATGCAATTTTTGAAAGTCACACATTTATTTTTGCGGCATCATCATTTTTAATTTCAGGCGGGATTTTTTTCATGCTCCAGTGAACCGGCTCGCCGGGCCTGTTGATGATCCCTTCAATCACGCAGTCAATCATGGGATCAACGAATTCCTCCAGATTTTCGGGGCGGCCGGTCATGATCCAGTTGGTGACCAGATGCTCGATGGTCCCGATGATAATGGCGCGGACCAGGTATGGGTTGAGGTCTTTGCGGAACTCGCCGGAGGCGATGCCTTCTTCAATCACCTTATTGATGTTTTTAATCCCCTGGCGAATGACCAGATGTCCTTCCGTTTCCAGAAACCGCTTGTTATGCTTTAAAATCAACATGATAATGGAAGCAAATTCCGTATGGGTCTGGTAGGACTGCATGAGGAGATACACAATGGAGCGTAATTTATTGGCCGAACCCCGGATCAGTTTTAAATGAAATTCCATCAGGTCAAAGATCTCTTTTGCCGATTCCGCAGGGATGGAGAACAGCAGACCTTCCTTTGTGGTAAAGTATTCATAAATGGAAGCTTCGGAAATCTTGGCTTTTTGTGCGATCTCCGAAATGGTGGTTTCCTGAAACCCTTTTTCGGCAAACACCTTTGCCGCAACCGTCAGGATCTGTTTCTTCCGGGCCTCCATTTTCTTCTTAACAACCATTTCATTCCTTGCAGATTTATTTTTCATAGCGATAAAAGCTTACGATCAATATAACGGATGCGGTAATCCCGGTTGTCATTATCCGGGTCTTTTTTTAAGTTAAAAAATATAGTTTCACTTTTATAATGTCAATAAAAAAAAAGCTGTACTTTTTATTTAGAAAATAGACAAAAAATACCGGCTTCAATTTAAAGCAGGTTTGCCAAAAATATTGTCCCGGACCGATGGCGGCAGCAACGAAAGTTCCCGCCAAAAAAAACCGCCGATACACGCGAATTTACAGATCTGGATATCGCGTCCATCGGCGGTTGTAAGAACCAGTTGCGTTATTATTCGTATTGTTCCCATAAAATAAACGAGGCCGTTTGAACAATCAAACGGCCTCGGATTTATTTCTGATAGCAACGGTCGTTTCCCTTAAAACCCCGGCAGTTTGAATTTCATGGTGACTTCTCCGGTCTGGCGGTCAATGGCGATCATCCGGTTTTCGCCGGGTGCGGGCTGCATTTTCTTGCCGGTGGCCATTTCAAACAGGCCGGCGAGAAACGCCATTCCGGAATTGAGCACGGTTTCGATTTTTTCCGGGGACTGTCCGGAAAACGAGGCCGACCCTTCTTCCATTCCCCCTGACGTGCCTAAGGCGCCCGGCGCTGTCTCTCGTCCATCGGATGCAGGCCGTTCCGGCCCGGATTCAACTGCGGCCCGCGATCCGGCGTCCGCATCCGCCGATTCCGTCATCAGAACTTCCTCCGGCTCTTCCACGTCATATGCGATCTCATCCTTTTTTTCGCCCAGAACCTCGGGATTTAAAAAATGCGGGGTGTCCGCCGGTATCTCCTCGGACGGCGAATATTCCGGTTTCGGAATTTCCGGCTCCTCCTGCATCATTTCCCTGAGCCGGTTTAAAAGCTCGGTCTTTTTTTCGCTGGAAAATTCCACGGAATCGATTCCGCCGTCAAAAACCCCCTTGAACAAATCGGTTTTTAACTGTATCCCGGCGTAGATCTTTTCTTCAATGCTTCGACGGGCAATGAGGTTGATGACGTTCACGCACCTGCTTTTCTGGCCGATGCGGTTCACCCTTCCGATGCGCTGGTTCATCCGGGCAGGGCTCCAGGGAAGCTCTACGTTGATCACGCAGTCCGCGGCCTGCAAATTAAGCCCTGTGCCCCCGGCGTCCGTGGATAAAAACACCTTGCAGTCCGGATTTCTGAAAAATTCGTCGATCAAGGGCTGACGCTTGTCCACCGGGATTTTTCCGGAAAGCTCCACAAACGAAATTCCGGCATTGGACAAGTGTTTGGCGATCAGAAAGGTCATGGTGATCCATTCGCTGAAAATTACCACCTTGCGGCCGCTTTGGATCACCACTTCATCCAGGATCGACGCAAGCTCTTTAAGTTTCGGCGAAATATTGGTTTTCCGGTCAATCAGATACGTGGAGTCGCATACCTGGCGCATTTTCAGCAACAGCTCCTGAATGCGTCTTAAATCCACGGGCGTCAGGAATTTTTTATTCATGAGGGGCATGAGCGACTGGGCATATCCCGAATGAATCTTGATTTGTTCGTCGGTGAGGTCAATATAGTAATTGTTTACGATTTCGTCCGGCAGGTCCTCTAAGACATCCTTTTTTTTTCTCCGGATCACCAGGGGCTTTAAGTTCTGATGCAGCGCGTCCAGATTCCGGTATCCCAGGATTTTTCCTTTTTTACTCCGGCTGAGCATGAAATGGTTGGCTGCAAATTCCCAGAGCGGGGACAACAGATCCGGGTCTAAAAACTGAACCACCGAATAAACGTCTTCCAGTTTGTTTTCAAGGGGAGTTCCGGTCAGCACCAGGGCGTGCTTCCGGGGAATGCGTTTGGCGGCATCCGCGGTTTTGGTGTTAAAATTCTTGATGCGCTGGGCCTCGTCTAAAATCATGACATCCGGCTTAAACCGGGAAATGACGCCCACATCCCGCAAGAGGGCCTCATAATTGGTGATTTTAAACAACGAATCCGAGGACTGGTACATGAGCTGCCGCTTGACGGATGGACCTGCGATAATGATCGCCTTTTCATCCGTAAACCGCTCGATTTCCCGTTTCCATTGTTCCTTGAGGGACGCCAGCGTTACCACCAGCACCTTGTCGAATCCGAAAATTCTTTTTTTCAAGATGGATGCCGCGATGGCCTGAAGGGTTTTGCCCAGCCCCATCTCATCGCCGATCAGGGCGGCTGTCTTGTGTGCGCAAAACGCGATGCCTTGTTTCTGATACGGATACAGCGTGGCTTTAATAATGGACAAATCCGGCGGGCCTTGGGCGGAAAGCTCGGCCATCTGGCTTTTCGCCCAGCATTCATCGAGTTTTTTTAAGACTTCGCCACCGATTTTAAGACGTTTATGGGCGTCCCGGAGGGAAAGAAGCGGCATGAATCCGGAAAGGTCATCCCCCTTAAATATTCCCCGGCTGTCAAAATATTGTGAAATCGTGGCTTGCACTTCCGGGGATTCGGTGTGGGGCATCTCACAGAACACCCTTGGTTTCTGGATAATGGAATCCCAGAAAACATCCACAAACGGGAAGATTTCTTTCTGGATCTGCTTTTTATACCCTGGCGTTTCCTTTAACTGCCTTTGCAGAAAAATCATGTGTTTGCAGGTATTTAACTTATTTGTCGCAAAATCAGGACAGGTGCAGTGCCCGATGCCGCGTTCCGGGTCATGGAAGGTCACGGTGTATTGCCTTCCGGCCAGGGTCTCCACAAGGTGCTCGCCCTTAAACATATCGCCGGGGGTGACAGTAAATTTTTCCGTTTTGGCCCTTTTTTTACGGTCTTCCAGGGCCTCGCCCCGGATTTCATCATGGGTTAAAAAATCGTCCGCGATCAGGTTTGCGGGCGCGGGCGCCCTTGAATCGTTAACAAAACCGATTTGCCGGGTAATGTCCAGCAGCGCGGCCACCGTATGCTTGCATCCGACGCCCGGATAGGGGCAGTCGCATTGGGTATGGATCTTGTCTTTGGCGATATCGATCCGGATTTGATAATCCCCGTAATTGCCGTCCACCCCGTATTCAAACTTTCCTTTTTCAAGGTCACTGAAAAGGCAGCAGTAAGCCCCGGTTTCAAAAAGTTTTTCCCCGCGTTTATAGATCATCTCCGAATCGGCCACCCTATTCCGGATATAGTCAAGTGTCAGCATGGAACGATCAATCTCCTTGGCATGTATAAGTATTGTTTAGAAAATTCAACTGCGCCGCTTCATATGTATTTGAATGGGAATGATATAAATCATCATTTCCATGCATTCAACGCATTTCTTATTTTTTTTGACACAGAGAGAAGGAGCGTACGGGAGCTTGCAAGAATCATAAAAGAAAAGCCGGATACGTTTTACCTTGATCCGAAAATTTCGGTGGCTCGGTTTTCTCAGGGTGCTTTTTCGCGCGAATGTCCCGCTGGGCCTAAATAGATTTCATAGCCAAAAACAGTCTGTGGCTGTCATCGCTTAATGGAATAAACCCGAAACGCTCATAAAAACGTTGGGCGCTACTGTTGAGGGCGTCCACGACCATGGCATAAATGGCGATCTCATCCCTGACAGCCAAGACGCGCTTAACTGCATCAGCAAGCAGCATTTTACCGACTCCCTTTCCCTGGGCGGATTGACTGACCGCCAGCCTGCCGATTAAGACAGCGGGTACCGGATGTTTAGGAAGTTTTCGAGACAGGTTTTCCGATAGCTGATTCAACTCAATCGATAAACTGCTCAGGGTATAATAGCCGATCACTTTCTTTGGGCGGTCTGTTTCCGCCGCTATAAAAACACGGCTGATGTGACGCTTAATATCCTGCTTTGCCTGTCTTTGCAGGTAGTGATCAAGTATTTCAACGCCGCAACAAAAGCTTGGCCGGTCATGAGTCGTGTTGAGAGGTTCAATGATTAAATTACAAAAATCACTCATTTGCTAATTACGCGCTGGGAGTGTTCTTCAAGAGCATTGGTTAGCTTACTGTTAAAATTAACCGTAGCCGCCAGAGCATTGAAGAAAATTTCTGAATTTCTAGCATTCAAAGCAATGGATTCATGCTCATGGACGGTTTTTTTTGCCTGCTCCAAGGCACTGTGCAGAACAAACTTGCTGACACTTTTTCCTTCAAGGCCGGCGGCACGCTCTAAAAGGGTCTTTACGCTGCTCTCTAACCGGAAATTAATCCGTTCTTTATTGGTTTGTGCCGGTGCTTTCAAAATAAATGTCCTCTATTTTTGGGTGACTTAAATATTTAATAAAAATGTACGTCATAATGGCGCCATTGTCAATATGGTTTCTTGGCCTTATCATCTGGTTTGCAAAATAGTGTCGAGCAGCGGGGAGGAGGATGCGGCAAAGGGATTCACCACGGTAACGCCTCTCCAGATGAAACCGCTTTGCAAATCTTCAGTCAAAAGCAGGCGGCAACGATTTTCAGCCGCCACCGCCATAATCAGTGCGTCCCGAATTTGAAGCCCGTGATCAATTGCCAGATCCATTGCAGCCTGGAAAGCCGACCAGGATGAGTCTGCAACTTCAAAACTGTCGGCCCAGGTCATAATCGCCACGCGTGTAAGCCCTGCCTCCCGTTTTGCCTTCCCGGTAAGAACCCGAAAAAGCTCCCCAAGGGTTTGTGCGGGGAGCAAGACCAGTTCAGCCGGTAATTCTTCGATCAGCTTTATGGCGCGGGCACAGCGGGACGCATCCCCGACTCCTTCGGCATAGGCCAGTATATTCGTATCCAAGGCGACACGCATCATGATTCCCCGTATAGTTCATCACGGGTCCAGTTTCGAGAGCCGGTTACATCCTGGGTTTTCAACCGGGATAAAAGCAGATTTTTCATTGCATTTTTTTGCAGGGCCGCCGAATTCACGGAAGTGATTTTTGCCACGGGTGTCCCTCTTGACAATATCGTAATTTCTTCACCCTTACGAACATCCCGAAGTAATTTTGAAAATTCGCGATTCGCATTTGCAGCCGTGATGATTTTCATAATGCCATTCTCCCCAAAAAGTAGTTTACAGCACTACTTTTAATGCGATTGTTGTCCGATGTCAAGGGTGTTTTTTCGAGATTTTGCCCACGCCACGGAAAGCATCAGGTCCGGGGAGCTTTCCGCAGCGCGATGGGCAAAAACACTGCGACTCGGGACATAGAAACCGACTGGTTCAGACAATATGGGATTATTTCAACTGCGCACACGTGTGCGCAGTTAACGCATCATCACCGGCTTGTTGAGATTTTAGGGCCTGTCTAATATAGCCTGAAGTTTCCCGGTTTTCAGCGATGGCCCGCAAATTGCGGACATGGTCAAATTTTTAATAAAAACAGTCAGTTAAATAAAATTTTCGAAACTTATAACTATCTGATTTAATTTGAAATATTCGGA
>JBAQUK010000171.1:0-7947 GCA_049297455.1 Desulfosalsimonadaceae bacterium
GTAAGAAATGCATTGATTTCAGGTTCGGCCATTTCCGCCGGATGGCGCACATTGTGAAAAAAAATATACCGCCTCACCCAATGGCAATATGTTTGCTCCGTCCGGCGGCTGTAATGGCGGGAACGCAATGCTTCCCTGAGTTGATCAAGAAGTTTTGGTTTATTGACCATAACAACCCTGAGACCTGAACCATTTTTGGGCAAATCGTTCTATGTCCGACGTGTCGTTATCAGGAGAGACAAATTTTGTGAAAAAGATTTGTAGCATTTTTTTGATTCAAAAACCATTCTTTTTTTCAAACTCCTCAAAATAATTTGATATTTATGAATTTTCCTTGTAACTGAACCATCCGGCTGCTAAAACTATCCTGCAATGAGAGGCTGTTTTTCGTCCGTCGTTTCATCCACCCGTCACCCTATATATAATAAGGATACGCCCATGACCGACACACTTCTGCCGGATACCCCCGATACCGCAATGATTGATGAAGCCGTGGCCTTTATCAACGAGCGGGTTGCCGCCCATGTCCACCGCGGGTCTCTGGAAATCGGGGAATACGTTCTGGAGAGATTCTTCGGCAATAACCTTGAGCTTGCGGGGTCAAAAAACGGTCACAAACCGGTCAGTTACCGCAAATTATGCATTCATCCGGATTTGGCTGTTTCCCGTTACACCCTGACGAACATGGTGAAAACAGCCGCCCAGCATTCGTTTCTGGTTTCCGGCGGCATTCCGGTGGAACGGTTGAACTACAGTCAGCAGGCGGCCTTGACCCGGCTCGAAAACAATGAGGAAAAGCTGGCCCTGGCGCAGGAATGCATTGACGACGGCATCATCGCGGAAGATCTGAAGGTGCTGGTTCGGGAAATTTGCAACCAATCAGAAAATCCCTCCCCGGTGATTGCAGTGGAAAAATACCTGACCCGCGTCAACCGGTGGATTCGAAGAATGGGCTTTCCGGAAGGGATGACGGACAGGACCGTTATCACCGATGCGGACCCGGCGGACAAGGAAAAAATGATGGATACGGCTGGCGGCATTCTGGAGGACACATACGTTATCGCCAACCGCATCCGGCAACTGGTGACGATTTTAACCGAGAATCCCGCCGGGCCGGAAATTGATCCGCCTGCCCCGGGAGACGCGTGATTTTTTACTGGCAGCATACGCTGCCAGTAAACCCCGGATTCTGAAATTTTTATTGATTCATCAAAATTTCAGGATGTTATGGAAATATTGGGTGCCTGCCCCCGCTTGTTCAATCCCGTAATTCGTCGACCCACTCGAAACGGATCTCCTGCGGATTGCCTTCAATCATTTTTTCCGGCACGAGGATCTTAACGATTTTGCCGGTGCCTGCCACCATGACATCCAGGGTTCCGGCCGGAGATTTGGCCGGGGGAGTTGCCGGTTCTTTGCTTTGGTTAACCCGCCAATATGGGACTTGTTTTGGGCCTTTAAGAGACGCGTTGAAGTAGATGATGCCGTTTTCCATCCTGAAGGATTCCAGGTTTTTGAGATTGAGACGGATGGTGATGCGGGCGGGCCATTTCTCCCCGGTCCGGATCATTGCTGCGCCGCCGATCCCGGTCTTGCTGGTGATGGCGATGATTGCTGCACTGCGGGTGGATGTGATTTCAACCGCATCCCCCGTTTTCCGGAGATCCACCCGAAACTCCGGGGCAGGAAAAACGGCGGGGAGAGTCCCTGCAAACCAGAGCACGATGGCCATAAACCATTCCATTTCTTCACCTCCAGGAGTCAGGTGTATCCGGCTGACCGGGACTTGCTTTTTGGAGATATAACCATCCTGCCTGGATTACAAAACAATCCACGTTGTGGGATCAACCGCCTGCTTATGGGAATGCTGGTGAACTATTTTAAAAAATTCCTGGTTTTCATATTCAAGATAGTCTTTTAAATCGTTCGCTGAAAATTGAATCAGCCGTTTTAAACCCGTGATGGTGTTGCCGGGAACTTCCCCGAATTGCTGGGCGACCCGGAGCACTTCGGCTTGAAAACCGGCCGCCGGGACAATTCTGTCGACAATCCCGTATGCCATCGCTTCCCGGGCCGTGTATTCCCGCGTTAACGTCAGCAACTCCCAGGTTTTTCCGGGGCCGATGATTTTGGAAAGAAAATAGGCCCCCCCGCCGATGGGCAACACCCCCGTATCCAGGTATGAATTTTTATAAACCGTATCATCGGCCGCGATGCGATAATCACACGCAAGACTCAGATTTAAAAACAACGGTATCACGTTGCCCAGGGCCGCGTGAATCACTATCTTGTTAAGATCTTTGATTTTAAGGATAAACGAGGCATAGCTGTTGCACAGCCGTTGCAGGCCCAGGTTGTTCTGCTTGGATTTGATGGCCTGAAAAAACTGAAGAATCGCCTGATGCCCGGATTCCTCCAGAGAAGAACAAATAACAACGGCTTTGATGGCATCACAGGCTGCGACCTTATCCAGATAAGCCAGCAGGGTGTCCCGATTTTCCAGGCTGGGGGCTTGAATCAATAAATTTTTCTGAAGGTTCATCCAGAGAACATCGTTATTAATTTTGGTGGAAAAAAATTTAAACTCGACTTCCAATGGGTTCTGTTTCATTGTTCCCTCTCGTATGGTTTGGTCGTTGGTTATAAAGAAGGATGGTTCTTCAGTGAAGATATTGCAATTCCGATGCCAGCCGATCTCCCGTCTTATTTTATTTAATATCCAGATTTTATGAGTAATCGAGGCTTAACTAAACCAGAAGTCGGAGAATACCCATTTCGGGATGTCGGGTTTGTTTACATGATGTAAAAAAATTATGTTCAGGCCTTTGTTGCCCAATGGGACAAGGGATCATCATGGCTTTATTCCATTTCGGCTTTTTCCTGTTTTGACTTTTTTAGGGGATTCATCTAAGTTTTAAGAAGAAAATGGCCGGGCCGACATTCATAAACTTCTAAAAATAAAAAGGAATCTCAATGAAGACACGCATCACCGAATTATTCGGCATCAAATACCCCATCCAGTGCGGCGGCATGCTGTGGATCGCGGGGCCGGAATTGGCGGCCGCCATCAGCAACACCGGGGCCATGGGGAACCTGACATCCGGCAATTACAACGCTGCCGATGAACTCCGGGCAGCCATTGACCTGACCCGATCCCTTACGGACAAGCCGTTTATCGTCAACATCACCACCATGCCGTCCATCCGGCTGCCTTTAACGCTGCTTCAGGATTTTTTCCGCGTATGCTGTGAAAAACGTGTCACCGCCATTGAAATCGCCGGCGCGCCGGTGGATACCTTCTTAGGCAAAGAGTTTATCCCCATGGCCAAAGCGGCCGGGGTCAAGGTGCTGCACAAGGTGGGCACGGTCAAGCATGCAATCCATGCCGAAAAAGCCGGGTATGACGCAGTCACCATCGCCGGGTTTGAGAAAGGCGGGTTTCCCCACAAAGACAATGTTTCCACCATGGTGCTGGTGCCCAAGGTCCGGGAAGCGGTGGGAATTCCGGTGATGGCCGCAGGCGGCATGGCGGACGGCAAAAGCCTGGCTGCAGCCCTGGCCCTGGGTGCGGATGGCGTGATGATGGCCACGCGGTTTCTGGCCACAAAAGAAAGCGGGGTTCATCCCAATATATATAAGGTGCTGGTGGAGAAAACGGAAGCCGACACCGCCCTTCAGCTTCAGACACTGCTGGCCGGTTTCGGGCTTCAGGTGCGGGCGCTTCGCAACGAGATCATGCGCAAAGTCGAAGAGGTGGAAAAACAGGGCGGCAATCTGGGGGAACTGCTGCCCCTGATATCCGGCGAACGGGCGCGTCAGGTCTGGCTGGACGGCAACGTGGAAGAGGCCATGCTCACCATCGGCCAGTCGGTGGGCCGCATCAACGACATCCCCACGGTGGCGGAACTGGTCTCCCGCATGGTTGCGGAGGCGGAAACCGCACTGGAAAACAGCATGAAGGCGTTTGGGAGATGATCCCAGGCGCTATTTGAACCGGGATCTGGCCTTGTCAAACGCGGCGGCCAGATCCTTCCAGGCTTTTTCCATGCCGGTCCGCAAGTCATGCCAACTGGTGTCTCCGCTTTTTTTCACATCCTCCATTTTTAAACGCATGTCTTCGAGCCGTTCCCTTAAGTCGTCAATGTAATTTTCAAATTTAACGCTCGCATCCACCTTCGCTTTTTTGGCCGCCTGCATTAATTCATCAATCTGTTTGTTCCATTCGGCAATCTGTGCTTTTTGCTTTTCAAGAAAATCTTTTTTTTCAGTCATGGTTTTCCCTCCGTCGGCTGGATGTAAAAAAGCTGAATTGTTGACATGGTTACCGGATTGCGATTAATCCCTTTGAAATTATATCGAAATATGATGGTCAACAGCAAGCGAATTATTTTCCCTGTTCACATATTTTAAAAAAATCCGCCTGCGCAATACCGATATTTCATTTTTCAACCCGCCAAAATGCTTGACGAATAGCTTGTTTTTCCGATACATGTTTCGCTTCGAGGTAAGGTTTATTTTTGCGGACACTGTTTTTAATTCAAACCAGGGGTTCTGAATGTCAGAGAGCCCCAACACACGAAAAGGGGAAAAAAATGAAAAAGTTATTTATTGTCATGTTGGTTCTTTTGTTTTTATGTCCGGCGGCAATGGCCAAAAAAGTCGGGGATGTGGATGTGGCTGAATCCATCACGGTGGGGGGGCAGGCCTTAAGCTTAAACGGGTCGGGCCAGCGGATCAAAAAAGTGGCGTTTTTTAAAATCCATGTGTATGCCGCAGGCCTGTATCTGCAAGCCAAGAGCGCAGACGCCCAGAGCATCATTGACACCGATGCGCCCATGGCCATCCGCCTGTATATAACCACCAACAAAGCCTCCAAGGAAAAACTCACGGATGCCTGGACTGAAGGCTTTGAGAGAGCCACCGGCGGCAACACCGACGCCATCAAGGGCGAAATCGCCAAATTTAACGCCTTGTTCAAGAAAAATCCCAAAGACGGGGATATGTATGAAATCGCCTATGTGCCCGGGCAGGGAATCACCCTGGCCATGAACGGCGAGAGCCAAGGGGCCGCCATTCCGGGGATGGAATTTAAAAAATCGGTATTCGGCATCTGGCTGACCAAAGATATTGATGACGATGATTTAAGCAAACTCAAAGCGGGTTTGCTCGGCAACTAAAAATAAACGCTTCGAAGAAAACCAAAAGCCCGGCCGGTAAATGTTTTACCGGCCGGGCTTTTTTTGAACGCGGGGACTTGTTCTCGCATCAAGCGGGCAAGGGCTGCCCTCCATACCTGACCCCCTGTTTTCATCATTCATCATTCATCATTTTCCCTTCCCATATTCCCGACCGTTTTTCAGCATTTCGGCGGCATGGTTACGGGTGGCAATGGTGATTTTTTCTCCGCCAGCCATGCGTGCGATTTCTTCCAGCCGCCGGTCGCCGGTTAAGCTTGATATCCGGGTGAAGGTGCGGCCGTTTTCAATATGTTTGGATATTTTATAATGATGATGCCCGAAGGCCGCGATCTGGGCCAGGTGGGTGATGCAGATCACCTGGTTGGCCACCGCCAGCCGGGACAGTTTTTTCCCCACCACCTCCGCAACGTCCCCGCCGATCCCGGCGTCCACCTCATCAAAGATCATGGTGCCGGTGGACGCATCGTTTGCGGTGATGGATTTCAAGGCCAGCACCACCCTGGACAGTTCGCCGCCGGAGGCGATCTGGGAAAGGGGCTTCAGCTCTTCCCCCACATTGGGAGCGATCATGAAAGCGGCCTGTTCCATGCCAGTTTCCCCGATCACCCGGCCGTCTGCCGTCAACCAGGGCGGGGTCTTGGATGTGGCAGGGATCTCGGTAAAGGCGATTTCAAACCGGGTGCCCGGCATTTTAAGGGCGTTCAACTCCGCCTCCACCTTCCGGGCAAGATCTACTGCAACCTCTTGCCGGCGCACGGAAAGCGCTTTGGCAAGATTGACAAGCGCCTGGTGGTCTTTGTCCAACGCCTGTTCCATGTCCGCAATCCGGCCATCCAGGTTCTCCAGATCACCTACCTCCCGGCTGATGTTTTCCAGGTAAAGAAGCATATCCGCAATGGTGGTCCCGTATTTTCTCTTCAGGCGATTGATCTGGTCCAGTCTGGCCGCCACCGCCTCCAGCCGGGCCGGGTCGAACTGGATGCCGTCCAGATAGGCTTGAAGCTCCCTGGCAATATCCTCAATGCGGAAAACCGCGTCGCTTAATTCTTCAGCGGAAGACGCGAGTGCGCCGTCAATGCGGGCCGCGGTTTCCACCTGCCGTTTCACTTCACCCAATCTCTCGGCAGCCGCTCCGTCTCCATTATAAAGGGCCTCAAGACTTCCCTGAATGGTCTGATACAAAACCTCCGCATTTTTCAACCGGGTTTGTTCCTGCTTGAGGGCTGTGTCCTCATCCGGGAAAAGCCCGGCGTCTTCTATTTCTTTTTTCTGAAATTCCAGGAGTTGCAGGTGATCGTGCTGTTTCCGACGGCTTGCCTTTAACTCATCAAGCATCTGAATCCGGGGGAGGATGTCGTGGTGGCAATCGCTGACTTGCATCCTCAGATGCATATGGTCGCCGCCTTGGTCAAGGATGAGCAGATGGCTGGCTTCGTTTAACAGCCGCTGATGCTCATGCTGGCCGGAGATGGCGGCCAGGTTTTCCGTGACCTCGTTTAAGGTCTGCATGGTGGAGAGCCGGCCGTTGATATACACCCGGTGCCGGTCATTTTTAGAGATGATCCGCCGGATCAGGAGTTCCGTTGACGCCTCAACCCCCTGGTCCACAAGCACTTTTGCTGTCGGACCGTTCGAGGGGATGTGAAACAGGGCGTCGATTTCAGCCGTTTCCGCGCCCGTTCGGATCATTTTGGATGTGGCCCGGCTTCCCAGGATCAGGTTGACCGCGTTGATGATGATGGATTTGCCCGCCCCGGTTTCCCCGCTTAAAATCGTGAGGCCATCGGAGAACTGGATGGTCACATCGTCGATAATGGCGAAATTTTTAATGGAAAGTTCCGTCAGCATGGTTTATCCGGTAAAATCAATTGACTGCCGTCCTGAAGAATAATAGATTAATCTCCCTTATTATGGATAATTGAAATTTTGTCAATAACCCGGATAAACCGGATAAAATTATAAACGGCCGGAAACCGGCGATTAACCTTTTTATATCAGAGAGCATATGAGCCAGCAGTCAGAAAATATATCCGAGCCATCACACCATCTCTTGGGCGGCGTGGCGGTTGAAGTCAGAAACATTCAAACCCGAGATGCCGCCCGGCTGTCTCTCAGCCGGATCAGGCCGCGCGGGATATCGCCGCTGCCGTTTCCGGTGATATTGATTCACGGCAGTTATTCCACCCGGAGTTTCTGGATTTCCCCCAAAGGCGTGGGCCTTGGGGTGTACCTGGCGGACCAGGGGTTTGATGTGTGGATTCCGGAGTTGAGAGGCCACGGCCTGTCCCCCAAGGACGATTCTTTTCCGAAAATAACCGCTGAAGACCAGATCCGCTATGACCTGCCGGCGATTCAGGATGCGGTGTTTTCCGTAACCTCTGCCCCGGCGTTCTGGATCGGGCATTCGTTCGGCGGATTATTTATGATTGCGGCATTGTCCATGGAATGGCTCCGGCATGACCGGGTCCGGAGCATTGTCACATTCGGCAGCCAGATCAGCCTGGGGGACCGGTATCTGAAAATTCCGCCCCTGGCATGGACCCTTTCTGCATTGCTCCGCATCATGGGGCGGTTTCCGGCCCCGGCGTTCGGCCTTGGGCCGGAGGTCGAGTCCGCCGGAACCATATTGGAAACCATCCGATGGAAAAAACTCGGGGGGCGGTGGACCAATTCCGAAGGCGTATCCTACTGGGACGGCCTGGAAAAAATCAAAATGCCGGCCCTGACCTATGCGGCGGCGGACGATAAA
>JBAQUK010000172.1:0-7330 GCA_049297455.1 Desulfosalsimonadaceae bacterium
CATATGTTTCTCCTTTGCTAAAGTTGTGGGGACAACTCAGCTTTGGATTAACATATGGCCGATTAACGGGCATAGCCAAATATCTCTGACCATACCCAAAGGGTATGGTTTTTAAATTTTGAATAAACGGTGGCTGGTCTGATTACACCCCCATCACCTTCGCCACCTTCAAAATCTTCTTTAATTGGGCACGGCTGAGGTCTGCCTTCATTATCATGCTTGAAAAAAAGAGGTTCTCCTACCCACCCGACACATTTCATGCAGGTTGAGAGGGTCAGTTGCCTTAAACCGGTATAGGGCATCCCATTAAGAGCTGGCAAGGTAATCAGATGGCTCAAATCGCCTCCGCAGATATTGCAGTTACCACTACTCGACCCGCCGAAAGAACATTTCAGGTCGATAAATCGGTCAAAGTTCCAGGTCACATGCGAAGTATCTTTTTTATTAAAATGACGGGGTGGAAAAGGGTCCCATTCAGATGGTTTTTGATGATAGGTAAAGTACTTATCAGGAAAAGCGATGTGAAAGACAAAATCACCTTCAGATGCCACATCTGAAAATTTAATGCTTTGAGGGCCAGTCTTGTTCTTTGATTCAGAAGGTTTCTTCGTAAAATCAAATGAGGGAAGTGTAGCATAGCCATGAAATGGCCTTAAGCAAGGAATAAGCATGGATTGTTTATTCTTCACTTGTTGACTTTCGTACAGAAGCACAAAAGAATGATAGGCATAAACTGTTACGTGATAGGCAGTAGCTCCCAAAAGATAGGGCTTGCCGTTATGTTCTATCATTTCTGGTAGTTTTAAAAAGTATCCTTTCTGTTTTTCACTTATCCTCCCATAAAACCTAAGCCTATGCTTCCAATCTTCATCATCTTTAAATACATGTTCCAAAATCTTACTTCTGATACGGGTAATTTTCCTTATGCAGGCAGTGATATTATCTTCATCTTCCTCAAAACGAAGGCAGATATCCAACCATTGCTCAGGAGTTAGTTTAGAAATTTCATTAAAAAACTGCATCTCAAATTCTTCCACGTCGGCCAAATGTTTTTTTTCAGATGTATTTTTATTAGTCATGCTCTTATCTTTTTAACGAAAAAGTTATCGAATATCATGCCTCATGATTGGAGGATGCCTTTATCAGGCGAACAAGTGATTCTATAGTTTCTGGTGAACTCCTGGATCTATGGACTGCCGGTTTCGATCATTTTGTCGCGAGCCGTAAGCCGCGAGCCGCCAGATCCCCTTATCCAGCTTTAAGTATTTTATAATACATATAAAACCATTGGCATGGATTTTACAATCATTTATTTTTCACTTTCCGTATATCATGTTCACTTTATTTTTATCCTTTATTGTGCCCATCCGGGCATGGGGGTTACCGGAATTTTACTTGCGGGCCATTCTGAATGCTGACTCCTGAATTCTGAATACCTGAAT
This sequence comes from Desulfosalsimonadaceae bacterium, assembly GCA_049297455.1. Classification (GTDB taxonomy): domain Bacteria; phylum Desulfobacterota; class Desulfobacteria; order Desulfobacterales; family Desulfosalsimonadaceae; genus SURF-3. Next base: position 1,443 of record JBAQUK010000172.1, read on the forward strand.
AGTTAACTCTTTACAATCTTATATAAAACCCATCCAAATTCCGGTGGAACCCGAAAATCCGGGAATAAATAATCCCGCCCCCGGCATTTTCCAAACATTTTATTTGATATACCGTTTGTTTTTTCGTATATGACCCCAATCATTTTATAGGAGCTTACAGCGTGATTGGCGGAATTGTAAAAGCAGACAGCATCAATAAATTTTTCGGGCCGGCCCAGGTGTTGAAAGATATCAGCATCGACATCCGGGCCGGTGAATTTTTTTCCCTTCTGGGGCCGTCCGGGTGCGGGAAAACCACCCTGCTCCGGATCATCGCGGGTTTTGAAATGCCCACATCCGGGGATCTTCTCATCGATACGGAAAGCGTGCTGACCACCCCGGCCAACAAGCGTCACGTCAACACCGTGTTTCAGAACTATGCGCTGTTCCCCCACCTTTCGGTGTTTGAAAACGTCGCGTTCCCCCTGAAACTTAAAAAACTCGACAAACAAACCATAAAAACCCAGGTGGAAAAATATATTGCCCTGGTCCGGCTGGAAGATCACATTAAAAAATATCCGGCCCAGCTTTCCGGGGGCCAAAAACAGCGGGTCGCCATTGCCCGGGCCCTTATCAACGAGCCCAGGGTCCTGCTCCTGGATGAGCCCCTCTCGGCCCTGGACGCCAAACTCCGGCACCAGCTTCTCATCGAGCTGGACCGCATTCACGACATCATCGGCATTACCTTTATATATGTCACCCACGATCAGGAAGAAGCCATGAGCGTTTCCGACCGGATCGCGGTGATGCGGGACGGCAATATTCTTCAGACCGGCACGCCGTTTGAAATCTATGAAAGCCCGGCGGACATGTTCGTGGCGAACTTTATCGGCGAATCCAACGAGATTGACGGACAGGTGACGGAAGTGCTGGAAAAATCCGCATGGATACACACTGCCGCCATCGGGAACGTGCTGGTGGACCGGGACAAACCACTTAAGGCCGGAGACGCCATCAGCGTGACCTTAAGGCCCGAAAAACTGCATATATCAAAGAAAAAACCAGAGCTTGATTCGCCCACCCGCAACTGCGTGTCAGGGGTGGTGGACCAGTTGATTTATACCGGCTCCCATACCCGGTTTTTTGTGAAAACCGACAGCGGGTATACGTTTAAAATATTCAAACAGCATGCCCAGTATTTTACCACCGAGGAACCCATCAACTGGGAAGACCGGGTCTGGGTCTGGTGGGACGCGGATGACAGCTTCATCGTTGAGGTAAAAACCCCGTGATGAAAAATTACGGCCAGCGCTACACCCTGCCGCTCCTTCTATGGATCACGGTTTTTTTTGTGATTCCGTTTTCCATTATTTTTGTCGGCAGTTTCCTGAAAAAAGGGCTTTACGGCGGGTTTGAACTCCAATTTTCCCTGGATGCCTATACGTCTCTTTTTTCCAACACCATGCGCAAAGTCTCCATCAACACCATCATCATCAGTGTCATCACCACCATCATCACGGTATTGCTGGCCCTGCCCACCGCCTATTACATGGCCCGGTCCCGGTATAAGGAAACCCTGCTGTTTCTGGTGATTATCCCGTTCTGGACCAATTTCCTGATCCGAATTTTCGCCTGGATCGCCATCCTGGGCAACAACGGGCTGGTGAACAATTTCCTGATCAACGCCGGGCTGTTAAATGCGCCGGTTCAGCTCCTGTACAACCGCTGGGCCGTTATCCTCATCATGGTATACACTTCCCTGCCCTTCGCTATTCTGCCCCTGTATTCCACCATCGAAAAATTCGATTTTTCCCTGCTGGAGGCGGCCCGGGATCTAGGGGCCACCAAACCCCAGTCCGTTTATAAGGTGCTCATTCCCATCATCATACCCGGTATCACCACAGCCGTGCTGTTCACCTTTATACCGGCGTTCGGCAACTTCGCCATCCCGGATATTGTGGGGGGCACGGATATCCGGATGCTGGGCAACATCATCAATGAAAAACTGAAAACCGCCCGGAACTGGCCGTCCGCTTCCTCCATTTCCGTGGTGCTCACCATCATGACCACGGGCGCTGTGATATTGTTCACCCGGCTGACCGCCCCCAAAAGAGCCACCCAGGTCAAGGAAGAGTTCTGATATGGAGAAAAAACCGCCCGTCAAGCCACCTGTTAATCCGATGGACCGGCATCGCATATCCGGTTCTTTCTTTGTCTTTTCCATGATCTTTTTTTATGCGCCCCTCCTGATTCTCATCATCTTTTCCTTTAATGAAGGAAAATCCATGGATTTCACAGGGTTTTCCCCCCGGTGGTACAAGGAGCTGTTTTTTAATTCCGCCAAATTATGGGGGTCGTTCGGGAACACCCTCATCATCGCCCTGGTCTCGGCCCTGGTGTCCACCATCATCGGGACCCTGGGGGCCATCGGGCTGTACTGGTATAATTTCAAGATGAAAAAATACCTCCAAATCGTCTCCTATCTGCCCATCATTTTGCCGGAGATCATCATCGGGGTGTCCATGCTGATGTTTTTCGCCAGCGTGAAACTGCCCCTGGGGTTACTGACCATCATCATCGCCCACATCACCTTTAATATTCCCTATGTGCTCCTCATCGTCATGGCCCGGCTCTCGGAATTCGACTATTCCATCATTGAAGCCGCCTATGATCTCGGCGCAAAGGAAATCGACACACTCTTGAAAGTCATCATTCCCATGAGCCTGCCGGGCATCATCTCCGGTTTTCTGGTGGCCATCACCCTGTCCATCGATGATTTCGTCATCACCTTTTTCGTCACCGGCCCCGGCGCCTCCACCCTGCCCCTGCATATCTATTCCATGCTGCGGTTTGGACTTTCGCCGGTGATCAATTCCCTTTCCGTGATCCTGATCGTGGGAAGTCTGGTTTTCGCCTTGACTTCCAAACGCATGTTCCGGCATATGTTTAACTAATCCATAATAAAACCCAAACAAAACAAGGAGGCCCATCTGATGAAAAAAATTCTTATTTTGTCTCTCATGTTGGCGTTAATGGTTGTTTTTGCATCAACCGGCATTGCGGAAAACAAGCTGTACATTTACAACTGGACCTATTACACGCCGGATGAAGTCATCAAGGGATTTGAGGAAAAGTTCCATGTGAAGGTGGTTTATGATGAATTTGCTTCAAACGAGGAAATGTTCGCCAAGCTGAAAGCCGGGGGAACGGGGTATGACATCACCTTCCCGTCCGCGGACTACACCACCATCATGATCAAGGAAGGCATGCTCGAAAAAATCGACAAATCCAAAGTCCCGAATTTCGCCAACATTGACCCGGAATTGATCAAAGCCGTCACATATGATAAAAACTGTGAATATTCGGTGCCTTATATGAAAGGTGCCTCCGGCGTCGCGGTGAACAAAAAGTACGTCAAAAATTATAAAAAGGACATGAGCGTATACTTAAAACCCGAACTCAAAGGCCGGATGACGCTGTTGGACGACATGCGGGAAGTCATGGGATTTGCCTTAAAGGCCAACGGATTTTCCGTAAACACCATCAATCCGGCTGAGCTGAACAAGGCCAAAGATCTCGTCATGCAGTGGAAAGCCAATATCCTGAAATTCGACGCCGAGTCTTTCGGCAAAGGATTTGCATCCGGCGAATTCTGGGTGGTTCAGGGGTATGAGGAAAATATTTTCTCGGAACTGGAAGACAAGGCCAAAAAAGACACGGATTTTTTTATCCCCGCCACCGGCGGCCCCTGTTATATTGATTCCATGGTCATCCTGAAAGATTCCAAAAACAAGGATCTGGCCCTCAAATTCATCAACTATATCCATGAGCCCGCACAATATGCCAAATTCGTGGACAAATTCGGCTTCCCCTCCATCAATGTGCCGGCACGAAAAATCCGCACCGGCAAACCGGTCTATACCGAGGAAGACCTGAAAAAATGCGAGCTGAAGCTGGACCTTGGAGCAAATCTGGAATTGTATAACAAGATTTGGGAAGAGATTAAAAACGAGTAACTAAAGCCAATTGATAAACGTCAAGGGGCGATATCGCAATATCGCCTCTTGACGTCAATTCCGGCGTTTCTAAAAATTCAAAGTAGTTCGGGAAAAACTGGAATGGAGAATGGAGAAAACAAGACAATGGCCGAAATAATCACTCATTGTGAAATCATCTATCAGGATGCGGCCCAAGTATATCAAAATCTGTCCATGAATGCGCCGGAAAAGGAACTCATAACCTTCTGGGCGGATATCGCCGGGGAGAAAACACAGTTCGCGGAAAACTTCCGCTCATGGGCGGAATTCGAGATGCTTCCGGTTGTTTTTGACAATCCCATGGAGATTATCAACGAACTGCAAGCCCTCTATTATAAGATTCAGGATTTGATTGAAAAGACCCTGACATTAAAAGATATTTCCAAGTCCTTCCTTGCCGCGTTCAAGCTGGAATTCTATCTTCTTCATCCCTCATTTGAAATCCTGCTCCGATATGTCAAAGTTCTGTCCAATGAATTGACCCCGGCTGAAATAAATCCGGAACATATTAACCGGCTGTTTGAAAAACTCCACAAATACGGCCTGGTGACCATGGAACTCGAACTCCTGGGCGAAACCATCCGCCGGCTCTGGGAGGATAACCGCCGCATGTCGGTTCAGACCAATTTTGACACCCTGACCAAGACATTTAACCGGCGCGGAATTTTCAGCATGATGAAAACCCTCGGGCATGTGGCCCAGCGCAACGGGTCGAATGTGGGGATCATGATGATCGATCTGGATCATTTTAAAAAGATCAATGACACATTCGGCCATCTTTACGGGGATAAAGTTCTACGGCTGGTGTCCGCCACCATCAGAAGCAATATCCGTGCGTCCGATGTTCTGGGGAGATTTGGCGGCGAGGAGTTTCTGATTTTTCTTTCTTCCGTGAATCCGGATTTTCTATACGAGGTCGGCGAAAAAATCCGGGTGGCGGTCATGAATATTAAAGAAGTTGAAATGCCGGTCACCATCAGTATCGGCATGAGCCATGGCCGGATTTCTTCGGATATTGATAAGGAAATTGAGACGCTTATCCGCCGAGCTGATGAAAATCTTTACAGGGCCAAGCGTGACGGAAGAAACCGGGTGGTGAACAGGTAAAACCGGTATTCCGGGCCGGTATGTCGGACCAGCCCATTTCATATGGATACCCGGCTGTTTTTCCGGGCGCTCCGAATTAAAAAACAGACGCGGCACGTGCCGCGTCTGTTTTTTTTCATCATTTTTCTATTTCATCTGCTGCAATTCCTGATTGATGTCTTCCAGATCCAATGCTTCCGGATCAAAGTCCTCACCGGCCCATTCCATAAATGATTCATGTTCTTCATGGTCCGGGTCTGAAATGGCTTCCAGAAATTCCTCATACCCCCATACACCCCCGACATCTTCGGGCGGGCAGGCGCGCTTCCCGGCAATACATTGGGGATATTTCACACCCGGCTCAGGTGGTAAAATTTTTTCAACAGTCACCGTGTGTTTCCAGGAATCACCGAAATCGTATTCATATACAAACTTGCCTTTCACCGGCGGCGCAACAGCTTCCAGCCTGAACCGCGTCTCGTTTTTCACCGGCTCCCAGTCATCGGGAGAAGGCTCGCCGTAACAAGTCCGATTAATGTCGAACATATGGAGATGGGCATCCATCCATCCCATGGCGATCTGAATGATATGGTGCAGTTTGCCCAGACTGAAGCTGCCGGGAACCAGAACCCGCCGCCAGATGGGCGGTTTAGAATCTTTAAGTGTTATTTTTAATTGATAAATCGAACCTGATTTCGCCGCCATACCTGTTCCTCCCTTCTCACAATCCGTTAAAGTTTTAACTCCGTTTTCCTATACCTGATACTTGAAATTGAAGTTGCGGCA
>JBAQUK010000173.1:0-11982 GCA_049297455.1 Desulfosalsimonadaceae bacterium
ACCGCCCTTTTAAAAGAAAAAAGCCTCTTTCTCAGAGGCTCATTTATTCTGGTAATCGCTTTAATCTGTCAACGGAATCTAAAAATCCACCGCCTGTTTTGGTTCATAGAATGTAAAGATTAACACGCCCAAGCCTGGTTGGGCTGCGCATCATAATTCGGATGGGGTTAAACGATTTTTGAGAGAAGACATTTGAAATCGTTTTAATAAAAGCAGACAGCCCCTGCAAAATATTCAAGCGGAGAGCAGCACGGTCGGCACCATCCAAAAAAAATTTCACAGGACCTGTCATTGGCAACGAATCATCGTCCTTTATGCGTTTCATGCCTGCTTTTGCACATGGCAGGTCATACATGTTGCCATCACTTGCGGGGTAGGCGACAACAGGTATTTTAAGAATATCCTCCCGATACATTTTCTCATAGAATGCCCGCTCAAGAGTGGACACTGCCGGATCTCCGATTCTTGTTATACCCAGACTGAACAGCAGATGTTCCACCTCCTTCACTTTTGCGAAAATTTCTTTTTCCCTGTGGGTTATAAAATCAAGGATGGCCATGGAAATAGCCCCTCCGGAAGCCGTTTCAATCAACCTGCCTGTGGGGATCCCCTTCCGGTCTTTTTCAATTTCTCCGGCCCGGAGTTGAGGTGTGTTTCTGTCTATTCCCAGAAGGTCAAGTCCAATGGAATTTACGATGACTTCATGGCACGAATAATGGACGATCATGGCCGGATGACCGGGGCAGGCATCATCGAGCTGGTATCGGGTTGGATTCTTTTTATCCGGGTATCTGACAGGATCGTAGCCCTGACCGACGACCCACCTTTCTTTTGGCAATTTTTGGGCGATCTCGCGAAGACATCTTTTTAAAGACGAAATATCAGGCACTTTTTCAGGTGTGCAATCCAGGGAGCCATTGAAAAAAGCACCAAGCAAAAAATGGATATGCGGGTCGATAAACCCCGGTAATGCGGTCAGGCCGTTACCATTTATTTTAATCGCATCAGGGTATTTCTCTGTCAGTTTCTTGTGATCGCCAATTTCAACGACAGTACCTTCATCAAATGCCATTGAATCGGCTTTGGTAAAATGTCCGTCCATTGTGTATACATCTGCATTGTAGAGTAGGTACATGTTTGTTCCTCGCTCATTTAGAGTACATTCTTTTGCCTGATGACGACCGGTGTGAATTTTTTTTGAAAGGAGGCATTGTAAAAAAATTTAAACTTAGTTAGTTGACTAACTAAAATTTAATGGCATGTCAAATATATTTTTAAGATTGGGATGCGCTTTATGTATGGCCGCTCCTTGGTTCCGGAGCGGATTGCCGGAATGGATGAAGCCATCCGCCGGATGGAACGGCGGTTTCAAGGCATTTCATCGGCAGATGGCTTTAAAAAAAACGGGGCGCCCTGCTCTTTGCAAAGCGCCCCGTTTGATTCAATGGCCTGTCTGTTTTTTTTAATTACAATTTATCAATTAAATGCTTCACCCGCTTTTCAATCTCGTCCCGAACCGTTCTCATAAATTCAATGGGTTTTCCGGCCGGGTCCGGGAGATCCCAGTTTTCATACTGCACACCCGGAATAAACGGGCATTCTTCACCGCATCCCATGGTAATGACCATGTCCGGCCGGGTCTTCGCCACCACCGCATCAATGGACCGGGGAACCCGAAACGCCACATCAATACCCGATTCCCGCATGGCTTCTTCCATCAACGGATTGACGGCTGCCGCAGGCTGGCTGCCCGCGCTTAAGGCGTCAATCTTCCCACCGGCATGATACTGGGCGAAGGCGGATGCCATCTGGCTGCGGCCGGCGTTTTCCCGGCAGGCGAACAAAATTTTTTTTCGGGTCAATAAGGGCGACAGGCGGTCGACTTCCTTTTTAATATCCGCGTGCACCCCTTCATGCCGTTCCATATCCCCGAAATTTTCAATCCGGGCATAGGTCAACTGGCTGTGAAAATCCGCACCGATGGCGTCAAAAAAATATTTGGCCGTCAGGGCCATGCCCTCAAACAGATTTTTCCCTTTGGTGGCGCCAACCGCCAGAAGGACGCCTTTGCGATCCGGACGGCCGGGGTCGGTGAGCCCCAGCTTGTATTTCCGTGACCACAGCGTCTGGGTACGGTCAATCAAGGCTTTCAACTGGGCGGTCGCATTGTAGAAATAAATCGGCGTGGCCGCCACCACCACATCCGCCTGGCGCAGGAGGGCATACATTTCTTTTGTCATGTCGTCATCCTTGATGGAACAAAAGCCTTTCCGCTCGCAATTCCCGCACCCGATACAGGGTTTGATATGTTTGTCCGTCACATGGATGACTTCAGTTTCCGCACCTTTTTTTTGGAGTTCGTCCAGAAAAGACGTGAGCAGATAATTGGTGTTGCCTTTTTTTCGCGGACTTCCCTGCAATCCCAGTACAAACATGATCCGTCCTTTATTAAATTGTGGTGGTGTTTAACTCAAAATAGGTTTGAGCCGTAAAAAGTCAAATCTGTTTCAATGCCTGTACGGCAAAAAAACTCACCGGCAGTTTTTGAAGCCGAATGCCGTCAAAAAACAGAATCGGATGCGGGTCTTTGCATAAAGTTTCAATCAGGGGCACGGCATTCTCAGACTTTAAATTACCCAAAGCCCAGGCCGCGTATCCGCGATGAATGGTGTCATGGGATTTTAAAAACGGCAGTAGATGACTATCCGTCTGACTTAAATGATCCGGATACACCTGGGCCAGACGGCCGATGCCCCAGAGAACCCCACGCTGAAGCGTCTCATGCTCTAAAAAATTTTCATCCTGCCGGATATAGGACCTCAGAATGCGGGAAAATTCACCGGCCAGCCGCAGGCTCCGGGCCATGATTTCACCCATGGCCTCCGGCGCACCCCATCCGATGCCGCCGGATTCATCGTTTAAGCTCCACATGAGCCGCCGCATGATCACCCTGGCGGATTCCATGTCATCGATTGCCAACATGGCAACCACCCGGCCCATGGCCGCGATGGCCCGCCACCGGATGAGTTCCTCCCGGTCGCAGAAAAAGGAAATCAATGCATTCACGCTCTGCCGGGCCGGGTACCGGCAAATGGCGTCAAAGGAAATATTCAAATCCGCATCGGGAACGCCAAGCAGCTCCCGGATACGCGGCTTTAATTGTCTGCTTTTAAGATCCACGCCGGTTATTTCTTTTCCTCATGGGCCTTGCGCAACAGATGGGCCAGTTCTTCAATTTCGCCCGGATTTTTGGTCATCATAGCCCAGCCGTACCAGTAGGCATAGTCCGGGTTCACATGAAAGAAACCCTGATAGGTGCGCATGCGGTACTTCATGTACATTTCAAACAACACCAGGCGTGGTATTCATCGCAGGAATTATTCTGATACCGATGGTCTTTTTGCTCCAGTTCCAGCCTTTCCGCATCGCTCTTGATGCCCAAGTTGTGGCACCCGCCGCAGCCGCGGCCGCCTTCCATCAATTCATCCGGTTCCAGATGGGTGACATTCATGGCGTTCATCGATTTCCAGCTGTGGTTATGCTTGCCTTTCTGAAACTGCTCGAACTGGTCGGCATGACACTCGCCGCAAACGCTTTCATCCGGCAGACGGACCCGATCGACATCCTTTTCAGACTGATGGTCTGTGCCGTGGCACACGGAACAATCCATCCCCATCTCGGCATGGGTGCTGGATTCCCAGTCGGTCACATGACCGGCCGTCACCTTCCGGTGGCAGGTGATACAGTTGATCTCATCTTCAATGGCCTCGCAATGAGCAGTCATGCCGAAAATAAAAACGATGGCGGCGACAGCCATCGGCAACAATCTTATGGACATTCTTTCTCCTCTATATGGCGGCTTTTTCAACTCGTGTTCGGTCAATGGTGCGAATATTCCGGTCGATAATGATCCGCTCTATGTCGCTGCTCAGTACAGGATTGTCTTGTTACGGTTAAAGATCCGCCCCCCATGATGCTTTTATTGGGATGGACATTCCTGTCTGCCATTCCTACAGTAAAACGAGCTCACCTATCTCTATGAAGCAAAACGGAATAGCGGTCAAGTGAGGCTTGTTAGGTCGTCTTTCTATTCATTCTCGTCTTCCTCGAACTCGGCTCTTCTTCGCGTAGACAGGATACTTTTCATAGACAATCTTGAGTAGAGTGTTGTGGTCGAGGTCGCCATAGGCGTCGAGGATTGCGGCGACGTCTTCATTGAGATCCTCGGGGAGTTCGGCCAGGGTAGCATCGGTACCAGCGGGATCGGCAAGAGTGATCCGGGTCTTGTCCTCGTCGGTGTCGTTGTCTACGTAAATAATGCCGACGGCCTTGAGGCGCTCCAGGTCGTCGTAAAGTTCCTTCGCAAAGGGTCCGTAGTGATACGGAATAAACTGGTAAAACCGGCGGCGACCATTGCCCTCCATCTGGAATAGGAAGGTGTATTTCATCAGGGCCGTAACCAGGACGGCAGCCGCCTGGGTGGTTTTCGCGGCGCGCACCGCGCATTGCCGGATTAGAGCCAGCAAGAGCAGGCGTGGCAAACGTTCCTGCAGATCGATCTGAGCATTGATCCAATCCGCATTAACTGCTTCCCACTCCCCCGTCAGCTCGCCTGTGAATGCGCGGGAGAGGATATTGGAGAATAACATGTCCGATTCCACGCCCGCCTGGCGAGTGTTGGAATCCAAGACCGAAAGGAACTCATAGTTTGTGGCGAACTGCTCCCTGAAGCCACTTGGGGGCGTCAGGATTTGAAACCGCCGAATTTCCGGCTCATCAATTGCGGGATAGAGAGACTTCGCCTCTGCGAAACGTGCCATTGCGTTTGTGAACGCTGGACTCTTGACAATCTCGAAAAGGAATGGAGTATCTGCGGCTTTCTTGGGCCTTAGGATAGCGAATCCGGTTGTGGCAATGGCTCCGTCGTATTCTTCCGACACGACCGCGATGTTTCGAAGATTGGGACGAGTCATGGAGTAGAGAACATCGCCAGCCCGAACAACTTGCCGCGCTCGTGAAGGGGCATCCCTGCCGAAAATTTTCTTGGGAGATACAATCCGAAACTGTGTATTGTCGATGTGCGCGATTTCGATATACGTAAATTCGTCGTTTGGGAAAGCCTTTGCCGGAGTTACACGTTCGATTTCTGGCGATAGGAGATTCCCGATTGGTTCCACTGGCCAATGTTTGGGATTGGAGATGGGTTCACCGAACATATCGAGGAAGAGGGCAGGAAGGATTTGATCGGCGAGGCGGCGGGCTTCGGACCTTTTTCGCCGGATCGAGTCCGCCTGCTGCAACATTTCCACAATCCGCTCCTGCACCGGCAATTGAGGAAGGGGGATTTCGACACTGCCAATATCAGGCAAGCGAAGCGAAGGATAATCATTCTTTGGTGCAATATCCCTGGCATTGACGGTTAAGGAAAAGAAATAAAGGTATTCCGGTAAGACTGATTTCTGGGGAACGACTGTGGCGAGATGCGAAGAGACATACGCGGGAGAACCCAACATAGCCCGATGGTTCAGGAAGGTTGAAGCACCACTTTTTGGAATCAGAATTGTGGATTCCGGCCAAAGGCGTAATGTTTTTGTTTTCAGGGCATGGTCATTGAGTTTGTCCGTTGTCTCAAGCAAGCAAGGCGTCTTTCCTTCACGGCCAACATCCTGTGTGCGTACGAACGGATATCGGCCCCCCTCGAAGTATTCGAGACCTTGCGGAGCGGAATTTCCTGCACCAATTTCGGCAACGTCTCTATCTCCAAGTTTCGCCCAACGCCACCCCTTTGGCACTTTCTTTTGCTCGTTCATCGTCCACCCTCCTTGCCGATAACGTTTTCGGCGCAGGCAAAGAAGCGGCGGAAGCGGTCAACTTCTAACTCATGAGCGTTCTGCGCCTCGGTCTTCCACAGCCTCGCTCCAGGCAGTTCGAGCAGCGGCATCACCGGCTTGAAAGGCGCGATATATCGCCGCCGGATTTCCTGGCGTTTCTTATGCTCGGCCATTTGGCCGTTGCCGTCCATGGCGTTAACTTCCGCCTCTGCGTCGAGTTGGGACGCGCTGACCACAATGAAAGGCATGGCGCGCTCGCCGTTGCCTTGATTCTTCCGTTCTTCATCCTTCATACCAACATGATGGCCGACTCGTTGGACAAAGGGCGCTTGTGCCGGGTCGTCCCATTGATGCTTTCGATTGGTGAATTGCCGCACCCAATCAGGAATCGAAGGGGTGATCCAAGGCCGCCCCGCTGGTAAAACTCGCAAGGCGTGAACTTGTTCAGTACCGTTCGCGCCCTGCGCCTGACCAATGACGGCACACGGACCCTTGATCAGCGCGCTAAGAAGCATGGCGTTGCGCACAAAATCATCGATGGACATGTCGTCATGCAGGGTCATCCAATCCTGACGGACGTCCCTGTAAAATGAAAGATTCAGTTGCTGCGGCGGTATACTGGGAACCGCGACGGTGGCGCTGGCTGAAAGGCAGGCGTCTAACTCATCTTCGAGCCAATCCAATGCCAGGTCTTTGAGGTAAAGCGCCTTGACCGTCTGCGGCATGCGGGTCAGTTGCTCGTCGTTGGTGATGAACAGGAGTGATCGGGTCTCGTTGGCGGTCGCCATTTCAACGGCATCGGGGGTTTTGACGGGCGGACGGGCGGCGTTGTTTGGGTTGGATGCCCGGCGGATACCAGCGGCATGAATGCCAATGTTGTCATCCACGGGAATTAGGTCGAAATACTGACGCACGGCCGAAAGCATGGCGGATTGATCGGTCGGGTCCACACGGGCCAGCAGTTCGGCCAAGGTCAAGGAGCTGGTGAAGAGACGCACGTGTCCGCCGTCCTTGGCGTCGAACACCGGACGCAGGCTTTCGGCCCAGGGCATCTCTCCCTTGAAGTAGTAAAGCAGGCAGTTCGTATCTAGGCAAATGAAGCTGCCGGGGATAAGGGCGCTTTGTAGCTCGGCTTGAGCGGTGGATGTCATGCATCGGCCCCTTCCGCGTCAGGTCCGCCGGTGAACCGAAACGCCCCCTTGAGTCCGGCGGAGGTCTTGGGAACAGAGATCATCGCAAGCAATTCCTCAAGGTCGCCCTGAATATCGCGTTCAAGATCGAGCAGGCGATTGATGAGCACTTCGGGCGGCTCGTGTTCCTTGACCTCGGCCTGATGTGGGCAGTACCGGCCAGCGGTGAGGTTGTAGTTGTTCTTGCGCAGTTCTTCGAGTGAGGCCCACCAAGAGTGCTTGCTTTCGGCATTGACTTCGCCATCGGGCTTGAGACTGGGAACGCTCTTGACGAAGCGATAGGGAAAGCGCTCGGCCATGTCCTGCAAATCGCCATGGCGCTCCGTGCCGTCGGGGTTGAGCCAGTCGGCCAGGGTGCGGCGTGTGGCGCCAAGGTCTTTGCCGTCGCTTTCGACCTGATAAAACCAGACGCGATTTGGGCGGGGGTCGTCTTTCTTCCTGGGACGGCGGATGACAAGAACAGAGGTTTTAGCGCCGCTATAAGGGTTAAAAACACCGTTGGGCAGCGAGATGACCGCGAGGACCTGGTAGTGCTCTACCATCTTCTTGCAGATGGCGCGAAGAACCTTTTGCGAACCGAAAAGCATCCCCTCCTTGATGACGAAGGCGGCACGTCCGCCTGGCTTGAGGGCATTCAGCATGTGTTGGGTGAAAAGCGCTTCATAGAGCTTAATGTGGTGCTCGAAATGGGCGGTACGTTCCTGGGCCGTCGGACCGAAGGGCGGATTGGCGAGGATCACGTCGTATTTATCTCGCTGCGTCTGTTGCGCCTGACTGGAAAGGCTGTCGGTTTCTTCCATGTGCGTCGAGCCGTCGCCGTGGAGAATCATGTTCATCAGACCAAGCTTGAACACGTCCGGGGCTTTTTCTACGGCAAAGAGATGTTGCTCCTTGAGTTCGCGAGTGGCTCGTTCGCGTTGGGCGAAGTCGCGGACAGAGGCGTTGATCTTATCCTGGATGTATTCAAAAGCGCGGACGATAAAACCGGCGGTGCCGGCGGCAGGGTCGTAGATGGTTTCGCCCCTCGCGGGGTCGACAATTTGCACAACCCGCTCGATCACATGGCGCGGAGTGAAATATTGGCCGTATTGTTTCTGTTCGCCGAGCTTGTTGACGACGAACTCGTAAGCACGCCCGAGATAGTCCCATTTACCGCCGGTCGTTTCCTGGATCTGGACGTCGAGAAGACGCTTGCAGAGTTCACGAATCGTCGGGTCGTAGCGGACACGCAGGGAATGGTTGCGGAACAGTTTGCGAAAGAGGTGCAGATCGCGGGCAATGGGCCGCTTCACCTGGCTTGCCTCAACAAGGCCTTCAGAAAACGAAGGGCGGTCATCGGGAAGTCGCCAATAATTGGTTTCCGGCTCACGAACGCAAAAACGATCACTGAGGTCAGCGTCCGGGTCGGCAGGTTCGATCACATCGCCGATCTTGGCAAGACCAGCGAATAGATTCTGCACGAAGGCGACAAGCGACTCGCACTTATGTTGCTTGCAAAACTGCTCGGGGCTGGTGGCAACCAACTCCTCGGCCCACGTGTAAAATCGCATTCCTTGGGGAAGATATGGCACATACGGCCCCGCCCCCAGTTCCTCCAGCTCTTGCTCTTCAGCGCGTTCCCGCTCGTCCCAGAGCTTGAGGAAGAAGAAATACGAAAATTCCTCCAGGTATTCCGTCGTCTTGAGCGTGTCGTCCCGGAAGACGTTGGCGATGCGCCAGAGCTCTTCACCGAAAGACTGGAAATCAAGCATCTTAGGCATTGGGGATATCCTCCTCGGGCGGGTTCAAAATTTTCATGGCGTCGTCGGCCAGGGCCAGCATGGCTTTGAGCGAGCCGAACAGGGACTTGATGCGCGAAACGCCGCCCTGACCGTCGAGCCATTGGGACCGGAGCAGCTGCTCAGGCGTGAGGTTCGGGTTGGCGTGGCGGAAGTCACAGAGCATCTGCAAGAGTTCGCGCTGTTCTCGATTCATGTTTTTGTCGAGCGCCCAGCGTTCGAAGACGCGGCGACGGCGGACAAGATCGAAGTCGGCCTCGCCAAGGGCCACGGAAACGAAATCCTCGATATCGGCTTCCGGTTCGCCGTAAAGGTCGCGCAGCGTATGGACATCGAAACCCATCGTTGCAATAAAAGAATGGTCCACGGGCGCGCCGTCTTTGAAATAGCGCCACGAATAGACGGTTTGCACGAAACGTTCGCGCAGGCCGTCGCGCGACAAAACCTTGCGTAATTGGCCTTCGATCTGTCGGCGCAGGTCTTCGAGCATGGCGGGGGCGAGGACTTCGGAACTTTCGAGGGTGACAGGAACATCGAGAATAATCATCTGCTGAGGTTCTGGCGGCTCAGATTCGTCCTCACCACCGGTTGGCGGCTCGCCGCCATTGTCATTCCCGCGTTCGCGGTCGATGATGATCTCTTCTTCCTGCTCGATGGGTTCTTCCGTTACGCCGGGCGTTTCATTGGTGACGATCTCTTCGCCTTCTTCCAGGCGGGTGATATCGACGAAGTCCACTAATTTGTAGAAATCCTTGCCGGTCTCGCGGCACTTACGCGTGCCGCGTCCCTTCATCTGCACATAGAGGATTTTGGACTTCGTGGGGCGGGCCATAAGGATGGCTTCCACGTCGGGCGCGTCGATGCCGGTGTCGAGCATACCGACCCCGACGGCGATTTTAATGTCGCCGCCGATACGCTGGAACTCCTCAATCTTGTCGCGGGCGTCTTTCAATTCGTTGTGGATGGCGACAATGAAGTCCTCCGCCGTGGCGTCCTGCGGCGGAAGATGGTGCAGTTCGTTGTAGCGTTTGATCAGAGCATAACGGAGATTGACGGCGTGGCGGATGCTGGCGGCGAAGACAATCGTTTTGACCGGATCGCGGCGTCCGATGACCTCGAAGTATTTCTCGGCGATCAGGGCATTGCGTTGGGGCACATCCACGGCGCGGCCCAGTTGCTCCGGCTCGAAATCGAAACCCATGTCGTGGACGCCGTGAAGATCGACGTTAGTGTGAAACTTGAAATGGTGGCATTGCGATAGAATACCGTCTTGTTCACCCTGGCGAATCGAATAGCGGTAGATAGGGCCTTGGTACTGGCCTTTGTCGCAGAAATAGCGGTCGGTGCTCTGGGTTTCCTTGTCGGAAGGCGTGGCGGTAAGGCCGAGGCGAATCGCCCCGCTTGCGGCGAAGTACTCCAAAACACCGTGCCAATCGCCATAGTAAGAACGATGGCATTCGTCCAGAAAAACAAGTTGGAAGTGTTCGGGGGAGTAATGTTCGTACTTCTTGCAGACGGCAAGATGCTGAACGGTCGTTACAAGCACGTCGGCGAATTTGTCGTCACGGTCGCCAATTGCCCGGCGGACAGTGAGGGCGTCCCCGAGTTGGTCTTTGAAGGCGCGCTCCGTTTGGCCTGCCAGGGCATCGCGGTCCACAAGGAACAGCGCGCGTTGAATAAGGCCGAGCGACCACAGTTTGGCGATAATTCCGGCGGCGGTCATGGTCTTGCCCGTGCCGGTGGCCATCTGGAGATACATCCGCTTGCGACCTTCTTGAGTGACGGATAGAACTTGTGACACAGCGACACGCTGATAGTCGCGCAGGTTTCCGAGAAGGATGTCGGCCTGTGGACGGAACAGTTCGTTGAACTCGCCAGGTGTTGGGAACTGCTTAATACGCTCGGGGAGCGTGTTGGCTTTGAGGTTCTGGCGAAGAAATAAATTGCCGTCGCTGGCGAATAAAAGAGAAACATCATGGCCCGTATTGCGCTTGTAGGCGCGGGCATAGCCTTTGGCTTGTTCGAGGGCGGCCCAAAGGTCTCTGCCTGGCTTTTTGGCTTCTAAGATGGCCGATGGTTTTCCTTCATGCAAAAAGACTCTGTCGATTTCTTCCCCATCGAGGTGGTCACGCCAGCGCTTGCGGGTGACGGTAAAATCCGTAATGTCCCAACCGCGGGAGCGGAGGTGTTTCTCTATTAGGATTTCGGCTTCGTCTTCATTGATGTTTTTCAAAGCATTTCCTCTGTTCATTAAGATGCGGTATCCCGTTGGTCGGCCCAAACAATGTCGGACGCGTCCTGATGGAAGAAACAATTCTCGCGTAGATGCCTTATATCATTTTCCTGATTCAAAAACCATATTTTTTCCAATGGATTCAAAAAGATTCGAAGGTAATGAATTCTCCTTGAAACTTCACTGTCCGGTTGTTAAATTTACCGGGACATACGTCACTGTTTTCCGTCTGTCGTTTTATCAGCCCGTCAGCCTCTATAATAAGGACACGACCATGGCTGAAACGCCCCCCTCCGGATGTGCCGGATGCCGCAAAGATCAATGAAGCCGTTCAAGTTTAGCTTGCCGCCCACGTGCACAACGGATATCTGGAAATCGGAAAATACGTTGCGGCATTCGGGAAGGAGGAGCGAACACACCGGAAGGTTTGACAAACACAACCGTCATCGACAGAATTGATCCGGTAGACAAGGAAAAATTCCGGACGCCGTGGGCGGGATTCTTGAAGACATGTCCGTTATCACCTATAAAATCCGGCAACTGGTGACGATTTTAACTCAACCGCCTGCTGATCCGGAAATTGAAGCGCCTGCTTCGACACCGGCTCCGACAGATGCGTGATGATTTTCGGCCTGATCACCTTTTGGGTCATATGGCCGTCATTGGTAGATTACGCTTCGCTAATCTACCCTACGAGTGGCCCAAACGATGATCATGGCCTGACTTTCACTTCATAGCGCCCTCGGCGAGCGGAAACCAACCCTGAAAATAAGAATATATCTTTTATTTCAACATGTTTTACTTGAAACCAATATTTTGTTACATAGTGCCTGAACGAAAATATTTATATAATAAAAAATCAAATCTTTACAAAAATAGTTTTGATTGAAGTTTTTTAATAAAATGGCAATTTTTTTCGTTTTTTACTTGACAAAAATTTTTACTAAAAT
>JBAQUK010000174.1:0-4750 GCA_049297455.1 Desulfosalsimonadaceae bacterium
AGTTAAAGGACCGCAACGATTAAAATCCCTTATCCAGAAGGCTCTCAACGGCAGTAGTACCGTAGGATCTCATGCAATATGCGGGTTTGCTGGGATTTGATTTTTTTTCATTTAACATTTAAGTAAATGAGACCGATGTTGCCTAAAGCATTGGCTCCCCCCTCTTTGAAACCGATCTCTTTGCTGATCATCAGGGCATCCTGAAAGTACTTGAGAGCGTTGTCCAAATCTCCCTTGTTGCTGTAGATAAGGCCGAGGTTGCATAAATCATCGGCTTCCCCCCGTTTGTGACCGATTTCTTTATCGATCACCAGGGCATCCTGATGGTATTTGAGCGCGTTGTCCAAATCGCCCTTGTCGCTGTAAATGAGTCCGATGTTGCTTAAAGCGCTGGCTTCCCCCTGGCGGCTCTCAGGGGTTTTACAATCAGTGTCTTTTCTATGCAGCGAAAGCGCGGCCTGATAATTTTTCAATGCATCTTCATAATGACTCGTAGCATAATAACTGTTCCCCAAGGCAAGATAAAAGGAAGGAATTTTTACGATTTCAAGCGCCTTTTTAAAATGTTCGATTGCACGGTCAAAAAAATTATTCTCGTATGCTTTGTTACCGTCTTCGTATGCTTCAACGGCCTGATTTTTCGCTCCTTTAAACTGCCTGTCCAATTCACATAAAACTTGTTCTTTTGGTGGATTCTTTAGCTGATCAAGAAGTAGACCCATTTCTTTGGAGATATGTTTCTTTACCCGTTTTTCGCTTTCATCGACCGCGGCGGCGGTTTTTTGATCCTTGATCCTTTGGGTTTCCATATAGGTCCATGAGGCGATCACGGCAAGGAGGATGATTACGCCGGCGATAACCCAAAAACCAATGTGTTTATAATGTATTGTTCTGGCTTTAAGCCATTGCTCCGCCGTGAATTTTTCGGGAATGGGCATACTTCCCATCTCCTGTTCCACTATTTTCCGGCGATCCTCATTAGGAAAATGTTCTATCCGGTCCAATAGCTGTTTGTTGCGTTTTGCTTTCAGGCCAATAACGGTATAAGAGATAATGACAGCGATGTATCCGGCCAGAGCCAGGGGAGTGGTTGCAGCAGATACGAGAGCGGAAAAGGCAGCTTTGAAAAATGTTATGTCCATTTTGTCCCTTTCGTGGTTACAGGCGGTTTCTCATTTTTGGACCTTTAACGCGGCGGTTCTCCTGGCGTAGGGCTTACAACCCCAGGGCAATTTTAAGGCAATTTTTCATGGGAGATATCAATTCGACCGTTCATCTCGCCATTTCCAGAATTTTTTCTCTTTCCCGGCATCTGTCTGCTGATTTTTACCTGCGGGATTTCCCGCAGGTGAAATTTAATAATTCGGATGAGTGACGATATAATCCAGATTGTCTATAATAGTTTGACATTCCTGACGTTTTGCCTCCAGATCCGCCATCGGTCGGCAGTCTGTTTGAGCTGCTCTCGGGTATTTGCTTCTATTCCATAAAGTCTATCCCGGTCAAAAAAAAGAACGGATTAGATTGATTTTAGGAATAAATACACGAAATAGGGGAATTAATCCAGCCTTAGGTTCTCAGAAAATCAAAAAAAAGACGCATCGGCGATGGCTTTACCGGCGATGCGTCTTTTTAATAGTGAATTGTGGATAGTGGACTGTGGATAGTTGATGGTTAGCGACGCAGGGATTTGACGAGCCCGGTCAGCAATTTCCCAATTTCCTCGCAATTTATCAATACGGCCTCGACCGTTTCTTTCAGAAAAAAACCCGATTTTCCGGACAAAATCACCAGCGTCTCCAATTCAGCCAGGGAGCCCCGGGCAATGCTCCCTTCTTGCTATCCACTGCCCACTACCCACTTTACACTACAAGAGCCTGAATCCGCTGCATAAAATCATTCAGTTTGGCCGCATATTCCGGCGACCCTTCCACCTGCACAAAACCTTTACTCAATGCTTCCACAAATTCCACTTCATTTAAAAAAATGGCAAGTGCGTTGTCGACCCCGTTGAATTTCATGTGGACAAAAGGCCGGCGGCGTTTGTAATACCCTCGGCCCGCTTTTGATTTTCCGGCTTTTATCCGCACATAGGCGGCAATGCCTTCCGGCTCGATGGACATCTGATACACCCGGTCCGGCTGTTTTCCGGTCCAGGCCGCCATTTCCGGGTCTCCGGCCTTGTTGTACTGGCTTAAGGCAGTGGTGATCATGTAAGCGATCATCTTCACCTTCAGACGCCTCTTTTCCGGGGTTTTGGGCTTGACGTTCGGCATGAGAATTTTCATGGCAAGGAGCAGGGTTACAAATTTAACAAGCAACCCCACCTTGGTCAGGCCCTTGATTTTGGGAATCACCGGTTTTCCGGCCAGAAACGCGTTGAATTTCTCAATGGTGCCGAAGGAAAACGTGAGGTCCGGGTTTTGCAGAATATCGTGAATCACCTCAAACCGGCCTTTATCAAAAACCAGGGCCGCGCCGATATTTTGCCCCTCGTAAGCGGCGATAAACTGCACTTTCGCCGTGACACCCTCAAACCGGCGTTTCATGGCCGGGTCATCTTCCAATATCACTTTCATCACCGGCAGAATGGCGTGCATGACAATCTTTGTTGCGATCAGATCCCTTTGTGTGGACATAGGCTACACCTCGTCTTCCCAGTCTTCATCGGCTTCAAAATCGCGTCCCATAACGGCCCGCACCTTGTCGATAATCCCATTGGTGTCGAGTTTGTAATGGGCGTAAAGATCCTCTGGATATCCCACCAGCGAGAATTCATCCGGAATGCCCACTTTTTCAAAGGCGCACCCTTTACCAGAGGCCGCAATCACGTCCGCGACCGCCGTGCCTAAGCCGCCGATAATGTTATGGTCTTCCAGCGTAATAATCCGGCGGGTTTCCAACACTGCCTTCATGACCGCTTCCGTGTCCAGTGGCTTGATGGTGTGCATGTTGAGCACCCGGACGCTGAGGCCGTCCTCTTCCTTTAATACCCGGGCGGCCTCGGCCGCCTGGAGCACGGTCACGCCGCAGCAGATGATGGTGAGGTCCGTGCCGTCCGCGATCAGGTGCGCTTTTCCGATCTGAAATCCGTAGTTCTCATCCTTATAATAGGTGGGCTCGAATCCTCGGCCAACCCGGATATAGACCGGTCCCGGATGCTTGACGCAGGCCCGGACCGCATTGGCGGTTTCGATGCCGTCGGCGGGCACGATCACGGTCATGTTGGGAAACGACCGCATGATGGCGATATCCTCCTGGCCGTTGTGGGTGGAGCCCGCGGTGCCGAAGGAAATGCCGCCGTGGGTGGCGATGATTTTGCAATTGAGGTTCTGATAGCAGATATCGGTCCGCACCTGTTCACAGGCGCGCATGGACGCAAACGCCGCCATGGTGGACACAAAGGGCAGAAGCCCGGCCTTGGCCATGCCTGCGGCCACGCCGAACAGGTTCTGTTCCGCGATGCCCACGTTAAAAAACCGCTCCGGAAACTTGTCGCCGAAAATACCGATTTTCGTGGATTTGGCCAGATCAGCGGTAAGGCCGACAATTTCCGGATACTGCGCTCCCAGTTCGCACAACACATGACCGTAAATTTCGGCCTGGGTCATGGCATTGGCGTCATAAACCGTCCAGGTGGTTCCTGTTACTTCGCTCATGGTTTCCTCCGTAGGCCGGGATTCTTTCCCGGCAAATGATGTTGTCGGGAAAGAATCCCGACCTGCAATTTTTTAAATAGACATTTTATTTACGCCTTGCCGTACATCCGGTCCACCGAGGCCCTCGCCTTGTCCGCCAGGATGGAATCCATGCTTCCGTAATGCCATTTGACATTATTTTCCATATAATCCACGCCTTTGCCCTTGACGGTATGGGCGATGATGATCGACGGCGCGCTTTTTTCCTGCTTGGAGGCTTCAATGGCCTGATCCAGTTCCCGGAAATCATGGCCGTTCACTTCCCGCACGATAAATCCGAAGGCCCGCCATTTGTCGGCAAAGGGTTCCAGTCCCATGATCTGTTCGGTTGTACCGTCGATCATGAGCTTGTTCCGGTCCACGAATGTCACCAGATTCGTCACTTTGAAATGGCTGGCTGCCATGGCCGCCTCCCATACCGACCCTTCATTGCATTCCCCGTCGCCAAGAATGCAATAGGTCATCCAGGATTTTTTTAAGGTCCGCGCGCCGAGGGCAAGTCCGACGGACATGGACAGCCCGTGTCCCAGGGAACCGGTGGAAGCGTCCACCCCTTTGACTTTGCGGCAGTCCAGGTGCATGCCGAAGGGGGATTTAAACTGGTTGAAGGTTTTTAAGGTATCAAACTCAAAATAGCCTTTGCAGGCAAGGACCGGCGCAATACCAACGCCGCCGTGACCTTTGCTGACGATCAGCCGGTCCCGGTCTTCCCATTCCGGGTTAGCCGGGTCCACTTTCAGATGCCTGAAATATAAAATAGTCAGAAGATCGGCCATGCTTAAGCCGCCCCCAATATGAGCCCCCCCGGCGTAAACGGTGACATCAATGATATCGCGCCTGAGCTGCCAGGCTTTTTCTTCCAGTTCCTTGATTTCCTGATCGGTGATTGGCATGGTTGTGGTCCTCGTTTAGGTAAAAATTTAAGATAGTGCCTGAACGAAAATATTTATATAATAAAAAATCAAATCTTTACAAAAATAGTTTTGATTGAAGTTTTTTAATAAAATGGCAATTTTTTTCGTTTTTTACTTGACAAAAATTTTTACTAAAAT
>JBAQUK010000175.1:0-26627 GCA_049297455.1 Desulfosalsimonadaceae bacterium
CACCTATGCCTTAAAAAACCCAATAAAATGATTGAGCGCAGCGAATCCAGTTTAAATAATCCGGAAAATAACTGTCACAGTCAAAATAATCAGAAAAATCAGTTACATTTTTTTTTGGAAATCAACACCATGGCCGGAATCTCATATTGCCTCACCATCATCGGCATTCCATTCGGCATCGCGCATTTCAAACTGGCCATCGTTTCCTTTGCGCCCCTCGGGAAGCGGCCGGTAAAACTGTGAACCTGTCCTGTCCCTAAAATAGAAGCTGAAAAGCGGTTTTGTCCGGAAATCATATAAACGGATGTTGGGCTATGAAAACAATAATGCATATCTCCCTGATGCTGATTCTGGCCGTTTCGCCATGTTTTGCAGCCGAAGAGCCTGACGACCTTCCGCCAGAAGCATTACCCGTTCATGAGCATGGGCGGGAATGGCTTGTGCTGGGTGGCGCGAAATATGACTCTATCACAGGTCCGACAGCATCGGCAAACCTATGCTTGTGGATTCACCATCCGGACCAAATAATGTGCAGTCATGATTTCTGGATTTTTCAAGCCGAAGCTGGTCGTGGCGGGGGGAAGCTCCAGTTCGGCGTCGGTGTAATGTACTGGACAGGCGTTGCCGCCAAGCTTTCACTCCTCCGCACATGGGGTGATCCGATGGAGGTCGAAACAAGGCAAACCTATCTTGGTGCCGAGTGTCAGTTGAATTTTTTCCTGTTGAACGGCACGATTGGACTGTATAGGAAAATTCATGGTGATGATGAAGACGACACACTCGTCACCTGGTCAACAGGAATAGGGTTCTGAAGCAGGGCAATCGCATGTAAAACCCGGTGTATTTGATGCCTCATGAAAAAAAACACCACGAAGCGCACGAAGAAATCATCAGTATCACTCCAAAACCCACCCCTTCGTGACCTTCGTGGTTTATATATACGGCCGGGCCGTCTAAAGTCGGAGACTGTTTGCCTCGCGGTTCTTTAATTCAAGCAAAAGAGGATCTTCATTTGCTGCACATATTTATAGATGCGGATGCGTGCCCCGTCAAACAGGAGGTGTACCGCGTGGCAAGCCGGTATGACCTGAAGGTCACCCTGGTGGCCAACGCCCGCATGCAGGTTCCGGATGAACCGGGGATTGTCCTCGAAGTTGTGGGGGGCGGAATCGACGCAGCCGACGACTGGATTGTGGCGCACGTTGGGCTCCATGATATCGTGGTCACCGCCGACATTCCCCTGGCGAGCCGCTGTCTGGAGAAGGGGGCGCGGGCAGTGGGTCCGACCGGAAAGCAGTTCACGGAAAACAACATCGGGGATGCCGTCGCGAGCCGGAACCTGATGTCGGACCTTCGGGGCGCGGGCGAGGTGACGGGCGGGCCGCCGCCGTTAAATAAGCGGGACCGGTCACGTTTTCTTCAGCAGCTCGACCAGGTGGTTCACTCCATCCGCCGCAATCCGGAAGGGGCAATCAGAGGGTGAATGCGTTCAGCGATGCAGTTGCCAGATCCAGATGCAGGAGGCGGTTGTTTGGGCCGGGGCCGCTCTTGAGCAAAATATTCAATACAGCCATGGTCTGGAATGCGGCGATGAGGGCCGGGGCAAGGGCCGGGGTTCCGAGAAGGTTTTCGGCGGCGGCGGGTTCGTGCGATGGCTCCGGGCCGTCCGCTGTTTCGGGGCGGTAGAGGGTTTCCATTCCATTGCCGCCGGGAAATACCGTCATCACCCGGCCTTCAAACCCGGCCACAGCCCCGTGAATCAGGGGGATGTCCAGTTCGCGGGAAAGTTCAGCCAGAAAAAGGCGGTCTTCCGCAGAATCAAGGGCATCCACCACCACATCCGTGTTTTTAAACAAGGGTTTCTGGCCGGGGTCGGCAATGGCTATGACGTGGGCCATGACCTCCACGGCGGGATTGGTCAGGGCGCATTGCCGGGCCGCTTCTTCCGCCTTAAACGCACCAATATTATTGGAAAAACAAAGGGATTGACGGTTCAGGTTCGTTTCATCAAAGGTATCGGGATCAAAGACCAGCAGTTTGCCGATGCCCAGGCGGGCGAGGAGCAGGATCACATGGCCCCCCAACCCGCCGGCGCCCGCAACCGCGACTTCGGATTCCGCCAAAATAATTTGATCCATAAGGCTGATGGCCGGGCTGTTCCGCAGATACCGGAGCGGTGTGATGCCCATCTTCAGGCACTCCATGCACACTTCCCGGACCGGGCGCCGGTGCTTTTTCCCGATAGCGGCCAGATCCCTGTCGCTGATGGTTTTGACAGTGACGCCCGTGTGGTTTTTGCGCGATTGCCATGTGGTTTCAATGTCCGCCGCCAGATCCCGCACTATCCGCCTCCGATGGGTGGAAACAACCCCAGCCGGTCGCCGTCTTTGACCTCCGTGTCCATTTTGGCGTGAATTCCGTTTAAAAAAATCAGTTTGATTTCCTGCCGGGGAATGTTCAGCGCGTCCGCAATATGACCCACCGGGACCGGTGACGGCAGTTCCATGTAACCATCTGCTGAAATCAGCGGATGGGATGCGTATCTCGCCAGGGATGCAAAGAGTCTGATATCAACCCTCATTCGGCTTTTTCCCCTGAAGAATTCGGATTCGTTTTGACGATTCCCAGGAGCAGCCGGTATGGCCCCGGCGTGCCCGGAGGGAATGC
Organism: Desulfosalsimonadaceae bacterium; assembly: GCA_049297455.1. Classification (GTDB taxonomy): domain Bacteria; phylum Desulfobacterota; class Desulfobacteria; order Desulfobacterales; family Desulfosalsimonadaceae; genus SURF-3. The sequence continues at coordinate 2,668 of JBAQUK010000175.1, forward strand.
GGCGATGCGGTCGCCGTCGTTAAGCAGGGTGTCAGTGGGAGCGATTTTCCCGTTCACAAACACCCCTTCGATATCCTCGTCATTGATGTTCAGATTCCGTAATACGTCTTTGACCCGCTGCCCCTCGGAAAAGGGGATGCGGGCATTGGTGCAGGGGACTTTTTTTTCCTTCAGCCGTTTCTGAAGAAAGGAAAAGGCGTTGAAAAGAATTTCGCCCATATCAGAATATCAGAATGTTCGGGCCTGCATCAGTTCTTCATCCGTAAAATCCCAGGTGGTGTTATGGGGCGGAAAGACTTCCTTGAACATATCCGGGAGCCGGTCGTCTTTTGCGGTGAATCCGGCCAGCCGGTTGAACTCGTGCTCGTCCTTCAGGATGGAGATCCCCAGTTGGACCACGTCGTTTGTGGTCAGGGTAAGCCCGTACTGGGCGTTTAACATGTCCACGATCAGTTGCAGGCCTTCGGGCCGGTCAAGCACCGGGAACGCCACAAAAAGGCACAGCCCCGCGGCATCGATGGCGGCGGTTGCAATCTGAAGGTCTTTTGAAATCTCCACATTGCCCTCTTTTTTAAGGGGGTCAATGGTCCCGCCCACATGCAGGATATTCTGGCACACGCCGTAACCCGCCGTATGGTCGGCCCCCATGGGGGTGGTGGCGTAGGTGACGCCCACGGCCTTGACCGCACGTGGATCATAGGCCGGAAGGGCCTGCTTTTTGACAACCGGCACCCGGTCAACCCCCAGAGCCTGGCCCGTGAATGCGGCGCCGTTGCCGATGATTTTTCCCATGGGATCACCGGTGCCCACTTTCTTTAAGAGTTCAATGGCTGCCTTGCTGTCGCCCCAGGGAATCAGGCCGCCTTCCATGGCAATGCCGATGGTCACGCCGGTTTCGATGGTGTCGACGCCGAAATCGTCACAGAGCCTGTCCATCAAGGCGATTTCGTCCAGATCCTTAATCAGGCAGTGGGCCCCAAAAGCCCAGATGGTTTCATATTCAAAGCCCGAGGTCAGATAATTGTTGTCCTTGTCGTTGTAAACCTGGGAGCAGCGGATCACGCACCCCGGATGGCAGCCTTCGGATATGACCCCGCCCCGCTTTTCGATAAAGCCGGCCATGGTTTCCCCGCTGATTTCCTGGGCGTAGTCGAACCGGCCGCTTCGGAAATTTTTGGTGGGCAGGGCCCCGGCTTCGTTGATGACATTCACCAGAACCGCCGTGCCGTATGCCGGAAGCCCCTGGCCGGACACCGGATGGCTTGTCAGCAGCTCCGCCCATTTCTGGTTGGCGGCTTTAAAGGCGTCGGGGTCATGGAGGGCCATTTTGTCCGCGCCCCCGTCATCCACCACAATGGCTTTGATTTTTTTGGAGCCCATGACCGCCCCCAGCCCGCCCCGGCCTGCGGCGCGTCCGGCATGGCCCTTGGGGTCCGCGAAATTGATGGACGCCGCCGTCAGCCGCTGCTCTCCGGCAGGACCGATACTTGCCACCCCCACCCGCTTGCCGAACCGTTCCCAGAGTTTTGTGATCATGTCTCCGTTGTATACGCCCAGATACTCATCCGCCGGAAGAATTTCCACCGAGTCTTTTTTAATCACGATGATGGAAAAAGCGTCATCTTCGGGTTTGTCCTCAAGCACCAGGGCTTTGATGCCCAGGCGGGCCAGTTTCTGGGAAACCAGGCCGCCGGTGTTGCTTTCCTTGATGCCGCCGGTAAGGGGGGATTTGGCCCCCACGGACAACCGCCCGGAATTGGCCGCCGGCGTTCCGGAAAGCAGACCCGGCGCAAAGATCAGTTTATTAAACCGGCTCAGCGGATGGCAGGTGGCGGGCACTTCGTTTAAAATCATTTTTGAGGTCAGGGCTCTGCCGCCAAGGGCCTGGAAATCGGGGGAAGGGGTTTCAAAGGAATGGCTTTTTTCTTTGGTATTGATTCTCAGAATGCGTGACATGGTCTTCTCCTTTATTTTGGAAGGTGAATACATGACATGGTGCGTCATATAAAAGCCTGAACCTGACGCGAGTCCAGGCTTATTTCTCTGATGTGGAGGCTTCTTCTTTAAAAATACCGGTCAGAAAGCGGCGCACGTTCGGATGGGGGTACAGGATCAGGATACAATAGAATGGGATTATTTCAATATGAATCTGAAGCGGCAATTCAGGGAAATAGGCTTGATTATGGTGCAAAATTACCCGGCTTATATCGTTCCGCCCGCATTGTCACAAGTTCCAATTTACGTTCCAAAACCTGGCGTTTCGCCCCTTCTTTTTGTTGGTCTGTTTTTCCCAGTCTTGTTCTGTAAAGTGATGCAAGCTTTTCGGCTACCATGGCATCAAAGGGGTTATAATGAATCCAGGTCGTCCAGGCTTCTTCCAGTTTTTTCGTGCTGTCGCCAAAATTTTCCTGCTGGATCAAAATGGTATTGGCAATGGCCGTGGCCGGAAACCCATACTTGTCCAATCCCATTTTTATTTTATCATCCTTAAAATCGTCTGTAAGGACCGATTTCCTGCGTGACTTTTTGTTTTTATTACAATCTTTCTGCGGACCGACCGGTATCCGTCGATAATGTCACGTGCATCCGTCCACAGCTTCCACCAGATCGCCGATCGCCGCCTCCCGGTCATCCAGCGCCCATTCCCCCAGCGCCAGATAGAAATTCGCGCTGTCCTCTTTCGTTCCTTTCAGCCGATGAACTCCGGTTTCAATATCGCCAAGGGACATATCAATCATCGCACGGATTTCCCGGGTATTCTCACTGATCAGCCCCTGGTCTTCAATTCGGGTGATGAGGTCTCTGGCCAAAGGTAATTGCCTCTGGCCAATCAAATAGCATAAACTATAATCAAATATGCTGTCTTTTTTCGAAATTTCATCATAGTGGATCTGACCCCACAAATGGGTTCCCTCGTCAAAATCGCTGCTGAAATAATTAAAAATTGTTTTTGAAACAGGCTCCCCGCCATCGTGATCCGGAATAACAGGGCGTAATCCCGGAAAATCCCGATACAAGATAACCAGCGGAAGAAAAAAACCGTCTTTTCCTTTAGCGGCTTTTTTAAGATGTGAAACGCTGGTATACCCATTTGTCGTGTCTAAGTAATTGAGATGATAATGAAGATAATTATCTCTAAGCAGACCGAGCCGGCGCCGGATCGAATCCGGCAGAAGGCTTTCTTTTTCCGGCGGATATGCCAGGACAAGGGTGGTGACCTGTTTTTTCCAGGATTTTATGAAATCCTTATAAAGATATTCCTCCCATACATCGCTGGTGGCCACATCATAGGTCACAAAAGTCTCTAGTGTATCATCATAACCCACAATCACAAAAACATGGGAAGGGACATAAACCATGACGGGAAATCCTGCATCAATACACGTCTTGACATCCTCAATGGTGGCCTGTGGTAAAAAATTGTGTCGAAATCCCTCTTTTTCAGCATACCAGGCTTGATCCACAACCATTGTCCCGCTTCCAAGCCCCGTAATCATTTGCCCGATCTTTCGGGCATCCACCGATGATCCCCAATATCGCATCACCAAGGCAAGAGAATTCGGCACACAGTATGCGCCCTTGTAGGCGGTAGGCATCTCCACACCGGGCAAAACAATTCTTTTGCCCTTGCTGTCCGTGCGGGCGAGGTTATCCAGAAAACGGTTGGATTTTTTCACCAATTCATCGTTGGCGGTGTACTTGGAAACGACCTTTCGAAAACCTTCCATGGCACGCTCCCTGTCGCCCAGCTTGTGAGATAGGAGCGCCACGCGGTATTGCAGGTAAGAAGTCGTGCGGGCATCTGAATTTTTTTTAAGCCCTTGTTCGTAGCACCAGAGCGCCCATGGAATTTGAGCCTGCCGCTCAAAATAGCGCCCCGCAGCATGAAACATATTTGCCGGATAGCCTATAAGTATTGCAAGGACAATAGCGGCCGCCAGATTTATGAAAGGGATCTGCGCCAGACGCAATAATTTACCCGTCTTTGTAGCGGGCCGGATCAAATAAATGAGAAGGAAGGGCGCCCACCAGATACCGATTAACAGATTCCCGAATAAAAAAGGAAATCCGGTAGCGATCCAATCGCCGCTTCCGGCCTGCCCGGCCTGAAATCCGGGAACGGCGATGGTGATCTGCATGGCAAGCAGCCATGTCATAGCGCTCCATATCAGTGCTAAAGCATACATCTGCATGTGAACGGGTGTGATTTTTAAGCCGAGCTTGCCGATATATCCGCCGGCGATACATCCGGCAATCCCCAGACTGAATAGAATATTGAAAAAAAACGTCAAAGACAGCCAGTCATTAAAGGCGACCGGCATAAATGTATAAAATAACCAGTCGCTTAAGAGCAGAAAAAAAACACTCGCCACCCCTCCGAAAATGATGTTCATGATGGCGCCGCTGATCATCCCCGCCAAGACAGACCTATGCCCCTGCCGCCTGTTCTCAGAAAAATGTATCCGGTATGCATCCGGCAACCGGAGATAGAGTTTGCGCATTATCATGAACAACACGGCGGCGAGACTGACATGTATTCCAATCAAAGACAACGCGGCCCAATACCATTTAACCGGCCAGAATATCAGGAAAATGTTGATCGCCACACCGGCTGCACCCATCAGCAGTCCGGTCAGCCACCCCGATATCGTCCGGCCAAGCCGGATCAATACCGCTCCGGCGGCCGGGCCGGATATCATGGGGCCTGCAACCAGCGTCAGCAACGCAAGCCCTCCGGGTCCAAGAAGCGGGGAATCCGCCTCTCGTCTGCTTTTTCCATGCTCCTCAATTCCAGTGTTTGTGAGGGCTTCCTGACTCAGCGTATCGCTAAAAGATTCTTCGATCATAACCCCCTAAAAGCCTTGAGGCTTGTTCTTTAACGTCGCCTTTCCCGTCTATCCGCGAGGCCCATGTCAGCGCTTGACGCGCCTCTTCGGTCCGGCCCTCTTTTAAAAGAAGCTCTCCATAGCGCAGGTGGTAGAGGGGGATATACCGGCGCATTTCAATGGCTTTGGCAAAATATTTCAGCGCGTTGCCGGTTTCTCCCTCCCATTCGGCCAGGGACGCTTTGCAAAAGAAATAATGAGCGTTGTACTTGACCTTTTCCGGATCAATCTCAGTCATTACTTTACGGACTTGCTCTTTTCGACCGAGCTGAACATATTTGTAGGCAATCTGAAGGGCGGTCTCATTGTCGAAAGATCCGCTGTCCAGAGCGCCGGTAAGCGCCGATACCGTATTCTCAATATCGTCTTTCCACTCATAAAGTTCAGCCAAATATTGCCAATCTTCCCGCCTTGAAGGATTGTTGTCGACGTCTTGTCTTAAGAGATGAATCAATTGCTCCAGATCCGCTGGATTGCTTTGATCCAGGAAATCGCGGAGTTGTCTGCGAATCATCCAGGGCAGGCGATTTGCGGATTCATCGGCATTAAACCGCCGTCCCGCTTTATCTAAAAATTTACGGACAGGATCGGATTCAAAGTATGTGGATATTCCTGTCAGTTTGGGAAACCGTCGTTCCATATCAAGTCGGTTTTCTATGGATTTGCTGCGCGTGTTCCACAGCCGTTGGGCCAAATGCCCGATCTGCAGGGGGAGTGGGTCATTGGTCAGGCTGCTGCTGACCTGGGTCCATTCAATGCATTGCACCGGATCCGCCGCATTGAGCATGGCCAGCCCGATAAATGCCGTTAAATATCCGTTGCTCTCTTTCCTCAGGTTATCCGGGGATGTATTTAATGCATGGACAATTCTTTCCGTTTCAGCGGCCGGATAGACCACGCCCATCAACGGTGCGCTATCCTTCTGAAGTCGGCCGGCCCAGAAGGATAAGGGGAGTTCCGTGTAAGACTGATCGGCTATCCGTGCAAGTTGTTTCGCACTTTCGCCTTTTCCCTCCTGCTGCTGTAATAAGATTTCTTTGGCATCGTCTTTCTCGTCGGACCTGAGACGCCGGGATATTGCCTTATATGAATAACATTTGAAGACGGATCGCGTATCATCCATTCCGTATATCAGATAAAACGACTGGTATACGGGGAGAATAACCGGGATACGGGCATGTAACAGCGCCCTGATGGTGCTGCTGCCGGCAGGCATGATGAGCAGTTCATATCCGAGGTTCCGCGCACTGTCATCAAGTTCCGCAATGCCCGGCAGGGGACTGAGTTCTATCTTTTCATCACTGGAGGACAGCGATTTCAGATCAATGAGGATTTCCGATTCAGGGACAGCATCGCCTTTCCAATAGCGAATGACCTGCAGCAACGCCATCCAGTTCGGGGTCAGATAGGACTGGTAACTGACCGGGGGAAGGGAAACAACCGGTCCCCCGGAAGCCAGGCCGAAACTATCGGAGCCGAGAGCGGCCCGGGCCAGGGAGACCTCCGGGCGCCATCGCGGGAAGTTGCAATACCGGGTTCCAATTGCTTCATACAGCTTTTTTGCAGCGTCCGCATCGCTGTTATTATATCGATACCGCGCCAACCGTAAGGCGAGTTCGGGCCACCTGTCATGATCCGGATAACGGCGCAGGAGCGTATCCGTCCAATTATAAGCGCGATTTCTGACGCCTTCATCCGGCGAAGACAGTTCATGGATAATCTGTCCCTGAATCAATTCCCACCAATCCGCGCTGTAAAAACTCGGCCAGAGCGCACAGATCGTGACTATGGGAATAATCGCAAAAGCCCGTTTCCAGAAATCACGGATCCGGGATGAAGCGCCCAGTAATAATGGTAGAGCAGCAAGCGCTGATTGATCATATTTCTGAAGCATCTGAAGCACATGGGGCAATCCGGTTACACTGTTTGGAATGGCAGGCCAATCCAGGCTTTCTCCCATCTGCCCCTTGAAAAAGAAAAATAAAACAAGTTTATAACCGACCAACAACGTTACAAAGAATAATAACAGACCGGATAAATAGGTCATCACGTGGGCCAGCGAAAATCGTCGGTCCTCGCCGGCCCACCAAATCCCCACCAATAAGCCATATGGAAGTAGCAAGGGGATATACTGGAACAAATCCCAGAGAATGTCCTTTTTGTCCAGCACATCTCCGGAGGAACGCATTGACAGGCGCTCGCCAATAACGGGAAAAATTGCCAAAATCATCGACAGGCCCACGGTCACGGCCAGGGCCGTAATAATTGGAGTGATCCAGTCTCTCCATTTAAGCAAATCGTAACGTTTCGGCGCAGGCCCATAAAGAGACCGTTGAAAAAGCCAAGCGCTTACAGACCATGCCAAATTGGCCCCATACCCAAGAAGCAGGAGATGGTGCCATACCCATTTGAGTTTAATGGCAATCAAGCCAAATGCTGCAAAAAACAATATATTTACAAGAAAAAGGGCAAGCGCAAGCGCTCTTTCCCGACGATAGTAAAGTTGTCTGATCACCAAAAACCAGGAGAAAAAACCGGTAAGCGCATGCCCGCCAAGAATGTGCACATACCATGGCATGGGGAGGACGTTGTTATTTTGTGTGGATATCATTTTTTCCAGTAGTGTATGTATTCTAAAGAAGTATCAAAAATTCGTTAATAAATGACCCCCTGCTTTTTGACCTGATCTTAGTAAATCCTTTCAATACACGATATTATATTTCAATACAAATTATTTAACGGATATTCCTCTCCCAAAAACACCGAGATCCACTTTATTCCAATGTAGGAAACGCTATCGACCTAAGATTTATCATAATTTCCGGCAACTACCAATAGCCGACGTTTAGATCCCGCCCCAATTCAATCATCACTCCCCGTCCCGTCTTTGGCATGCTGCAATTGACTACAGTGGTTTGGCCGATGTGTTCGATACGAGCGGCCTCATGGATATGACCGCAAATCAAGAGTTTCGGCTGGGTTTTTTCAACAAGCTCCCGCACCATTTTCGATCCGGAATGAAACCGCCCCATCACCTGATCCAGAACACCCCGGGGAGGCGGATGAACCACCACTATGGTTTGGGAATCGATCAGCGGATGCACGCGCTTCATCAGATGTTTTTCAAAAAACCTCACCCGGTTGCGAAACGGCAGGGGGATGGTTCCGGAAATGCCCGTAAAAGCAACGGATTTCACCGTTACCCGGTTCAGGTGCAGGGATGCCAGATTTGAAAATTTTTCAAACTGGTTTTCGACATATCCGGGGTCGGAATTGCCCCGCACCATAAGCACGGGCACGGACATGCCGTTTAATTGCGTAAACGTTTTTTCCGGATGAAGATAATTGATGATATCGCCCGCAACCACCAGCACATCCGGATGATGAGCGGACACCGCTTCACGGATATGTTCCATCCGCTCAGGGGCCGCATGAATATCGGCCACCGCATAAATCAGCATGGTTTGTGATTATTCCTTTAACGGTTTAAACAAAAATTCCAGGCCGTTGACCTTGATTTCATAAACATTTTTCAGCATTTCCCCCAGCTCTCCCTTGGGGAATCCTTTCTGGGAAAACCAGATGACATAGGGTTCCGGCAGGTCCACCAGCCGAACCCCGGCGTATTTTCCAAACGGCATGACGGCTTTCGCCAGTTTCAGGAGATAGGTGGGATCGGGCGTCTGGCGTCCCGAAGCATTACTCTTTGAATTCATAATATATTCCAGTTGAATCGGTTTAAAATTAAAGCAAAGTCGGGGTGGGGTGGCACCTGAATCGTGACGGTTTTTCCGGTGACCGGGTGGGTGAAGTTTAATTCCACGGCGGAAAGCAGGAGTCCGTGGCAGTTGAATTCCCGGGCAAAAAACTTGTTATGAACGTCTTTGCCGTATTTGGTGTCGCCGATGATGGGATGGGAAACATGTTTCATGTGCTGCCGCAACTGATGCCGTCGTCCGGTTTCCGGATACAGGGCCGCCAGGGAATACCGCGTGGCGGGGTATTTGTCCACTGAAACCGGCAGTTCAACCATTGCCAGCCGGAGGTAGCCGGTGACCGCATCCGGCTTTTTCTCTGACGGTTCCATTGGCTTATTGTTTTGGCGGCAGAGAAACCGGTCACGGATTTCTTTCACCGGATGATCGATGGTCCCTTTTTCCGGGATATAACCCCGGACAACGGCGAGGTATTTTTTGGCGGCCAGACCCGCCTGAAACAAGGCGGCGGTCTGCTTCAGCATTTCCGGGGAGAGGGCAAACAAAAGCACGCCGGAGGTGGGCCGGTCCAGGCGGTGGACCGGATACACGTGCCGGTTCACCAGGTTGCGGACCATCTGGAGGGCGAACCGCTTTTCCTTCCGGTCGATGGGGCTGCGATGAACCAGCAATCCGGGAGGTTTGTCGACGGCGATAAAATACTCGTCCCGGTATATGATTTTAAGGAGTTTGTCCATGGGGTATCGTAAATTCCGAAGGTAACGGACTCTGTTCCGGTTGCGGTGGCTGTATCATTATTGTCGGCTATTTCCAAAAGAAAAAACGCCATAGAGCGCACAGACAGCACTGAGTAATCGGCAAAATCCCGTCATCATAACCCCGACACACCGATCCCTTGCATGCCCCGGACCCATGGATATCCGCTTATTTCGCTTGATCAATAGAAACGGGTCTGTTAAAAATTTTGATTACTGATGCCGTCATCTCAATACCGGTAAGGTTTCCTTACGTTAACCCTTTTTCCCGATGTTGTCATCCCATGTCATTTGAAATTAAACGAAAAAATACCCGCCAGATCCGTGTGGGCCAGGTGAAGATCGGCGGGGGCGCGCCCATTGCGGTGCAATCCATGACCAACACCCGCACCCAGGATATTCCGGCCACGGTGGCCCAGATAAAACGATTGGAAGCCGCAGGGTGCGAAATCGTCCGGGTGGCGGTACCGGATGCGGAAGCCGCCGCAGCCATCACCGGTATTAAACGGGAAATCACCATTCCGCTGATTGCGGACATCCATTTTGACTACCAACTGGCCATTGCCGCGGCAAGGGCCGGTGCAGACGGGCTCCGCATCAATCCCGGCAATATCGGCAACCATGAACGCATACAGGCCGTCGTAGCTGCGGCGAAAGATCACGGCATCCCCATTCGCATAGGCGTGAATTCCGGCTCCCTGGAACCCGATCTCCTGAAAAAATACGGCGGGGTGACGGTGGACGGCCTGGTGGAAAGCGCCCTGCGGCAGATCGAACTCATGGCGACGCTCGATTTCACCGAACTGAAACTGGCCATCAAATCCGCCAACGTGCCCCAGAGCATCGACGCCTACCGCCGGCTTTCCGAAAAAACGGATTTTCCCCTGCATGTGGGGATCACCGAAGCCGGGGGACTCTATTCCGGCATCGTCAAATCCTCCCTCGGCATCGGCATGCTGCTGGCGGAAGGCATCGGCGACACCCTGCGCGTGTCCCTGACCCGGGACCCGGTGGAAGAGGTGCGAGTGGGGTTTGAAATTTTAAAAGCCCTGGGGCTCCGGCAGCGGGGCCCGGAAATTATCTCCTGCCCCACTTGCGGACGCTGCAATATCGACCTGTTTTCCATTGCCGAAACTGTTGAAAACGCATTGCTTACCCGGACCACCCCAATCAAAATCGCCATTATGGGATGTGTGGTCAACGGTCCGGGGGAAGCCCGTGAAGCGGACGTCGGGATTGCTGGCGGCGACGGCATCGGTATTTTGTTCAAAAAAGGCGAAGTGGTGAAAAAATTTCCCGAAAACCAGCTCGTGGATGAGCTGTTGCGGGCGGTGGATGAGTTTGAAAACAATGTACATCAATAACAAACTATGGGAGGGATAGCATGAAAATTACAAAATCTCATTCTCAAAAAAAAATGACATGTTTTTTTATCTTAATCCTTATTCTTTTTTCTTTTATTCCTTCCGCTATAGGCGCTATTCCTGCATCCCCTTCAGGATTTACAGCAATCGCAGGAACCGGTGAGGCAAGTTTTCAATGGAATCCTGTCGCCGACGCCACATGGTATGTCCTTTACCGCGCAACTAAAAACGGAGGGCCTTACATTTTTATCGCCCAAACTCAGGAATCTGTTCACACAGACTTCGGAATTGTGAACGGAACCCCCTATTATTATGTTGTGACAGCCTTAAACAGCGACGGCCAAAGCCCATACTCAACGCAAGTCAATGTCACCCCGCCCATAGCGACTCTGTCAAAATCGCCCGCCGACTTAACTGCAATTCCCGGAAATGGCGCATTGTCGCTGGCATGGGATGCCGCTCCATCCATCACAACCTATAGCATCATGCGCGCTGATTCTGTTGGCGGTGCATATACGTTGCTTGCAGCGTCTGTCTCAGGCCCTGGCCATACCGATACCGGACTAACCAATGGGAAACCGTATTCTTATATTGTAAAAGTCAATACTCCATCCTCAAGTGCATATTGCATGCCGGTAACCGTAACTCCGTCGACACTTCTGCCGAAATCGCCTGAAACACTGTCTGCTGATCCGGGAAGCGCCTGGGCCAGCCTTTCATGGACCGCATCTCCAGGGGCTTTGCAATATCTTGTTTACCGGGGCACTCACACCGGCGGGCCATATTCATTTTTGGCATCACTGGATGGCACGGCCTATGAAGATACAGGGTTGCCAAATGGGGTACAACTATATTATGTTGTCGCGGCAGTCAATACGAACGGTCGGGGTGCCTTTTCATCCGAAGCTGTCGCCGCCATATCCGCCGTAAAAAAACCCTATACGCCAACGCTTACCGGTTATCCTGGAGACGGATCAGCGAGGCTCGAATGGGTTACCCCATCCGGTGCGCTTTCTTTTTCTGTCCACAGAAGCACAACCTCCGGCGGACCATATGGACATTGTACAGCCCTTGGAAGTCAAAGCAGATTATACGATGATTCGGGACTCTCCAATGGAACCACATATTATTACGTGGTGGATGCACATAATTCAGGCCCGACGGTGGTCCGTTCAAATGAGGTGTCAATAACTCCATTGGTGCCATCATTACCAGCCAGCCCGACAAATATAGGCGTCATCAACGGCAATACACAAGTAACCGTGACCTGGGATCCGGTACCCGGAGCATCCAATTATCAAGTCACTGTCGCGACATCTCCGGGGGGGCCTCATTATGTTCCGCCTTGGTATGATCCTTTATTATCAGGAGGAAAACCGCATTTTACAGTTGGTGGTTTAACCAATACCCAACCATATTATTTCAGGATTCAGGCAATAAATGCTTCAAATAACTATTCCGCTTACTCCATAGAAGTAAGCGCCACACCATCGGCATCTCTGCCTGTAGCGCCAAGTGTAAGTGTTATTTCCGGCAAAACTCAGGTAAGTATCACATGGGAGGCTGTTGATATTGCCACAAGTTATAAGGTTTACAGGCGGACAGGGACCAATGCCTGGCCAACAACCCCCGTTGCGACACCAACCGGAACCCTTTATACAGAAACCGGGCTTACCAATGGAACAACGTATTATTATGCTGTGGCGGCGGTAAACGAAACCGGAACAGGGGCTTGGAGTGAAATCAGCGCCACACCAACGCCAGCCCTTCCGCTTGCCCCGACAAATATAGCGGTTATGCCCGGCGATACAGAAGCAACCATAACATGGGATCCGGTAGTAGAGGCGGCCGATTATTATATCACTGTCGCAACATCTCCAGGCGGACCCGCCATACGGTGGGGGCTCCACTCAGGAGGAATATCGCATTATACCGTTACCGGTTTAACCAATACCCAGCCATATTATTTCAGGGTACAGGCATTACTTTCTTTGTTCGATTGGGAGTGGAATCAGTCGCCGCCTGCGTCTACCTTCTCTTCTGAGGTTAGCGCCATACCGTCTGAAGATCTGCCTGTAGCACCAGCTTTAAGCGTTGTTTCCGGCAACACCCAGTCGAGCATCATATGGGGAGCTGTGGATGACGCCACAAGCTATAAAATTTACAGACGAACCGGAACGAATGCCTGGCCATCAGCCCCAATTGCGACACTAACCGGAACACTTTACACTGAAACCGGGCTTACCAATGGAATGACATACTATTATGCAGTGGCGGCAGTAAACGAAACCGGAACAGGAGCTTGGAGTGAAATCAGCGCCACACCAACGCCAGTCGTTCCCCTTGCTCCGATAAATGTAGCGGTTGTCCCAGGCAACACAGAAGCAACTGTCTCCTGGAATCCAGTTGTAGGCGCATCCAATTATCATATTTCTGTAGCGACATCCCCGGGTGGGCCAAGCTTGGGGTGGACAATGTCAGGCGGGAAATCGTATTATACCGTCACCGGTTTAACCAACACCCAGCCATATTATTTCAGTATACAGGCAACGAATGCTTCAGGGAATTCTGCCTGTTCCGTAGAGGTTAATGCAACACCGTCAGCATCTCTACCTTTAGCACCGACTGGTATTAGTGTGGTCTCGGGAAACACGGAGTTAAGCATCCAATGGACAGCCGTTGAAGGCGCCACAGGCTATAAAATATACAGGAGTACGACTCCTGGTATTCCTCCCAATGTTATCAACACTCCAATTGGGCCCTTTTATACCGACACTGGGCTTACCAACGGAACACTCTATTATTATTCTATCTCGGCAATAAATGGAAACGGCGAAGGGGCATGGAGTGAAATTACCGGCACACCGGATGTAAATGCACCTCTTGCCCCATCAAATGTATTGACCACGGCTGGCGACACACAGGCAACCATTACTTGGGATCCGATTGGGGAAGCTACCGATTACCAAGTCACCGTTGCGACATCCCCGGGAGGGCCGGGTGAATTTTGGATGCCGACTTCAGGAGGAAATACCTATTACACCGTTACCGGCTTGACCAATGGCCAGAATTATTATTTCAGGGTGCAGACTTATAATGGTAGCTTATGGTCCGCATTTTCTACTGAAGTTGATAAGATACCGGATTGGCCGGCGGATACCGGTAATCTGTCTGGTCATATCTCGGTGAATATCGCAGGATACAACGATCTTGGGGTTCAAAATGCCACGGTCGGCCTGCAAGGGACAGGTTATTCAGCAAATACCGATGCGAATGGGAATTTTACTTTTGTCAATGTACCTTTCGGAGACTATCAACTGGTCGTCGAAGCCCCGGGTATGGACACCATAACTCAGAACGTATCATTTGCCGAACAGAACCTGCAAGTTGATATCCCGCAGATGACACTTAACCAATCGGATTGCATCCCCGGAGATGTCAATGGAGACGGCAAGCTCGGATTAGAGGATGCAATGTATATTTTGCAAATCGTCACCGGCGTGAGGTAGAAAAAAGGAGTCTTCCACTCCTGAAAGATGTATAAATGGTCATTCAACATGCCGGACGTCCGGCATGTTGAATGCATTATCATTATTCATCGGAATTGCCTCCGATTTTTTGTCGGGTAAGAATCCCGGCCTACGAAATAGATGTATTTTTAATGAGTTACTGTAGGCCTGGTTTCTTACCCGGCGATTGACCTTTAAATCTATAAAGGAAAAAAATGGCTAAAGAAGCCACGACGGCCATCGAACCGACCCGGGAGGAAAATTATCCGGAATGGTATCAGGAGGTAATCAAGGCATCCGACATGGCGGAAAATTCGCCGGTCCGGGGATGCATGGTGATCAAACCCTGGGGATACGCCCTGTGGGAAAACATTTCCAGGGTATTGGACGACATGTTCAAACAAACCGGGGTTAAAAACGCGTATTTTCCCTTATTTATCCCTTTGAGCTTTCTGGAGAAGGAAGCCGCCCATGTGGAAGGGTTTGCCAAGGAATGCGCGGTGGTGACCCACCACCGGTTGGAAAAAGGGGAAAACGGCAGCCTTGTGCCCGCCGGCCCCCTCACCGAGCCCCTGATCGTCCGGCCCACCTCCGAAACCATCATCGGGGACGCGTTTTCCAAATGGATCACCTCCTACCGGGACCTGCCCGTGCTCATCAACCAATGGGCCAATGTGGTGCGGTGGGAGATGCGCACCCGGCTGTTTTTAAGAACCTCCGAATTTTTATGGCAGGAAGGCCATACGGCCCACGCCACGGCAGCCGAGGCGGTGGAGCGCACCCGAATGATGCTGGAAGTTTACCGGAAAGTGGCCGAGGACTACCTGGCCATCCCGGTGATAACCGGTGAAAAATCCGCTTCGGAAAAATTTCCGGGCGCCGAGACCACCACCTGCATCGAGGCCATGATGCAGGACCGGAAAGCCCTACAAGCCGGAACCTCCCATTTTCTGGGCCAGAACTTCGCCCATGCCTCGGAAATCAAATTCCAGTCCGAAAAGGAAATCGAAGAATATGCGTGGACCACGTCCTGGGGCGTGTCCACCCGGCTCATCGGGGCACTCATCATGACCCACTCTGACGACAACGGCGTGATTCTCCCGCCCAGGGTGGCGTCCTCCCATGTGGTGCTGATGCCCATTATCCGCAAAGACCAGGACCGGGAAGCCATCATGGATTACACCCGCGGAATCGCGGACCGGTTGCGGGCGCTCAGATATTACGGCCGGGCCATTGCTGTGGAGATCGACATCCGGGATATCGGCGGGGCGCGCAACTGGGAATGGATCAAAAAAGGCATCCCCCTGCGGGTGGAAATCGGCCCCAAGGACATGGCGGCCGATTCCGTATTTGTGGGCCGCCGGGACAAAGACCCCAAGGACAAGGCGGCGTTTCAGAAAGACGCGTTTGTGGACGGCATCATTGGTCTCCTGGATGAAATCCAGAACAACCTCTATCAAAAAGCCCTGGCCTATCGAAGCACCCACACCCTGCCCATTGATGACAAAAACGCTTTTAACGCCTTTTTCACCCCTGAAAACGCCGAGCGCCCGGAAATCCACGGCGGGTTCGCCCTGTCCCACTGGTGCGGGGACGCCCTTTGTGAAAAGGCCGTCAAGGACCGCCTGAACGTTACCATCCGCTGCATCCCCTTTGACGGCGGCAATGAGGCCGGGCACTGCATCGAATGCAATGGTCCCAGCGCCAAACGGGTGGTGTTCGCCAAAGCCTATTAGGAGCGCCCTTGCCGGGGCAAAAACATGATACGCATCACCGACATACTGGACACAATTACCGATTATTTTCCGGAAGCGGATGTCGACATTGTTGAACGGGCCTATATTTTTTCGGCCAAGGTTCACGATGGCCAGCTCCGGTTGAGCGGAGAGCCCTATCTTTCCCATCCCCTGGAAGTGGCGTCCATCCTTGCGGACATGCGCCTCGACACCACCAGCATCGCCTGCGGACTCCTGCATGATGTGGTGGAGGACACCCATGCCACCATTGAAGATATCGAAAACATGTTTGGCCAGGATGCGGCAAAAATCATCGAAGGCCTCACCAAGATCAGCAAATTGTCCTTTGACACGGCCAAGGCCCGGCAGGCGGGCAATATCCGCAAAATGATCCTGGCCATGGCCGACGATATCCGGGTGATTTTAATCAAACTCGCCGACCGGCTCCACAATTCCCGGACCCTGCATTACCATAAATCGGAACAGAAAAAACAGATCATCGCCCAGGAAACCCTGGATATCTATGCCCCCATCGCGGCCCGGCTGGGTATTTTCTGGATCAAAAACGAGCTGGAGGACATCTCTTTTTTCCATACCCATCCGGAAGAATACGAAAAGATCAAGCAACTCGTCCGGACCAGCGAGATCGACCGGGAATATTATGTCCGGGAAGTAAAAAACACCATTCAGGACATTTTGAACCAGGAGGGGATTGTATGCACCGTCACCGGACGGCATAAACAATATTACAGCATTTACCAGAAAATGATCAACCAGAGCCTTGATTTTGAGGAGGTTTACGACATTATCGCCTTCCGGGTCATTGTGGACACCATCCCAAAGTGCTATGAAACCCTGGGTCACATTCACGCCAAGTGGAAGCCCGTTCCCAAAAAATTAAAGGATTACATCGGATTCCCCAAGCCCAACGGCTACAAAAGCCTGCACACCACGGTGATCGGTCCCCATGGTGAACGCATGGAGGTTCAGATCCGCACCCATGAGATGGATCAGGTGGCCAAATCCGGGATTGCGGCCCACTGGAGTTATAAAGAAGGCAAAACCTTAAATGATGAATCCAAGACCGCCTTTGCATGGCTCCGGAATCTGGTGGAAAACCAGGAGACGGCGGCTGATCCGGATGAGTTTCTGGAAAATGTGCGCATCGATCTTTTCCCCAAGGACATTTATGTGTTCACCCCCACCGGCGAAGTCAAAAACCTGCCCAAAGGCGCCACCCCCGTGGATTTCGCCTATATGATTCATACGGAAGTCGGCCACCAGTGTTCCGGCGCCAAAATCAACGGACGGCTGCGCCCCCTGCAAACCCAGCTCCAAACCGGCGACACGGTGGAAATCACCACCTTCAAAGGCCATCATCCCAGCCCGGACTGGCTGGCGTTTGTCAAAACCGGCAAGGCCAAATCCCGGATCCAGCAGTGGATCAGAAAACAGGAAACCGACCGAAGCATCAGCTTAGGGAGGGAAATGTGTGAAAAAGCCTTCCGCAAGCATAAGTTGAATTTCAGTGAACTGGTGAACACGAAAGAGATGGAAGCCATTGCCCAGGAATTCAATTTTAAGAAGACGGAGGATCTGATCGCCCATATCGGGTATGGGAAAATCACTCCCTTGCAGGTTATCGGCAAACTGCTGCCGGATGTGAAACCCAAAAAAGAGGAAACCCTCTTCTCCAAATTCATTTCCCGGCGAAAGGAAAAGAAAGGCAAGGACACGGACGGGATTATTGTCGACGGCCAGGACGATATTCTGATCCGGTTCGGGAACTGCTGCCAGCCGATTCCGGGGGACGCCATCACCGGCTACATCACCCACGGCGCCGGCATCACGGTTCATCGCCAAGGCTGCGTCAATGCATTAAAAATGAATCCCGAACGGCAGATCCAGGTAAGCTGGAGAGAAGGGTCGGCAGGGGCGTTCCAGGTAAGGCTGAATGTTCAGGCATATGACAAGACCGGGTTGCTGGCGGATCTCTCAACCCTGCTCAAGCAGATGAACGCCAATGTCGTGGATATCCGATTGGAAAGCGAAAAAAATAAAATGGTCAATGGCTTTTTCACAATTGCAGTAAAAGACATTGACCATTTGGATGATATTATTACGAAACTCAAAAAAATTGATTCGGTTCAGGAAATCAGCCGGGCTTAACCGTCAGGGTTTCGTAAAAAAAAATCAACTTTTGCACACCCTATGCGGCCGGTTTCTGTACAAATCCGGATTTGATGCAACTGGTGCAGACCGTGATTTTTCCGATATGGCCGTTATGCACCGCACGAACGCTCTTCAGGTTCGGGTTGAACCGGCGTTTGTTGACATTATGGGCGTGGCTGACATAATTGCCGACCATTGGTTTTTTTCCGCATATTTCACACTGTTTTGACATGATCTTCTCCTTGAAACGGTTTTTAAAATAATCTATGGCCTATACTGTATCAAATGGCCGTTGTAAAGCTTTTTTTGTGATCCGCCCGAATGAAAATAATCCCCCTGCCAAAGAACGGGGACGGGATTATTCCTTCTTGTCATCTTCTTTCGGTGATTTTGCCGCCGAGACGGATTCATCGCTAATCATGGCCCGGCATTGTGCAATGGAATCGGACGCTTCCTGAGAAAATTCGGAATCCGGATATTTAGCGGTCACCCCTTCAAACCGGTTCAATGCGGCCTTGTATTTTTTGCTTTTAAAATAAAACCGCGCCACATACATTTCCTTGGCGGCAAGATTTGACACGCACTCGGCCATATGCGGCCGGGCCTGCTTTGCATACTCGCTGTCCGGATACTGTTCTTCGAGCCGCCGGAATGTCGAGAGGGCATTTTCGGTGGCGGTCGCATCCCGGTCAATGGTTTCTATCCGATCAAAATGACACCGGCCGATCTGGTAAATCACGTAAGGCACTTTCTCGTCATTGGGATGCATGCGTTCGTATTCACTGTAAGCCAGAATGGCTTCTTCATATTCTTCCGAAAGATAATGGGCTTCCGCAATCTGCAGGGACGCCATTTTGGCGTGCGTGCTGAACGGATACCAGTCCCCCAGTTTTTCATATGCTTTAATGGCGTCTGAATAATGCTCTTTCTCAAAAGCCTCCTGTCCCTCCGCCGCCAGTTCATCGGCAGATTTTTCAGGTTCATGCTTTGACCACCATGAACACGCGCTCAGCAGGATGACGCAGGCAAGACAAATAAGGTAAATCCGTTTCAATATCGTAACCCCATATACCCTTTTAATAAAGGCGATGAATTTATTCCATGGCCTCAATATAGGCGGCCGCCTCAAATGCGGCGATGGCGCTGTCGCCGACCGCCGTGGCCACCTGGCGAAGCGGCGTGTTCCGAACGTCCCCGGCCGCATACACCCCCGGCACCGATGTTTCCATCCGCGCATTCACCACAACAAAACCGCTTTTATCCAGGGCCACAGTGTCTTTCAGAAAGGTGGTGTTCGGCAAAATCCCGACCCACATAAAACACCCCTCCACCGCAAGCACCTGTTCTTCACCGGTTTTTACATTTTTAACCGTAATGCTTTCAAGGCCCGAGTCCGAACCATTGACCGATGTCACCACCGAATTCCAGATGATTTCGATTTTGTCGTTTTCCTTTGCCCGTTCCTGAAGAATCCGGGTGGCCCGCAATTGTTCCCGGCGATGAATCAGGTAAACTTTTTTGGCAAACCGGGTGAGAAAAAGACTTTCCTGAACCGCCGTGTCCCCGCCGCCCACCGCCGCCACCACGCTGTTTCGGAAAAACGGGGCGTCACAGGTGGCGCAGGTGGAAATGCCCTTGCCGTAAAACGCTTCTTCTCCGGGAACCCCCAGTTTCCGGGGGGAAGCACCGGTGGCAATGATCACGGCTTTCGCGGTAATCACCCGGTCGTTTAATGTCAGCCGTTTGACCTTTCCCGCCGCATCCAGCGCCAGCACCTGATTGGTTTCGATTTCCGCGCCGAACCGCCTGGCCTGGGCCGTCATTTTTTCCACCAGATCCGCGCCCGTCAATCCTTCCGGGAAACCGGGATAATTTTCAATCCAGTCGGTCACGAGTATCTGGCCGCCGGGAGCGCTCTTCTCAAAAATCACCACTTTGAGCCGGGCCCTGGCCGCATAGATGGCAGCCGTTAAACCGGCGGGACCGCCGCCGATGATCACAAGATCATATTCTGTATTATTCATGAGGGATTTCTATATATTTTTATTGAGGATATCTTCTATTTTGGATTTTTCCACCATTCCCACAATCTGTTCCAGCTTTTGGCCGTCCTTGAAAAACAGGAGGGTGGGGATGGCCCGAATGCCATAGGTGGCGGGGGTGAGCTGATTTTCATCCACATTGCACTTCACGAACTTCACT
Source organism: Desulfosalsimonadaceae bacterium (assembly GCA_049297455.1). GTDB lineage: Bacteria > Desulfobacterota > Desulfobacteria > Desulfobacterales > Desulfosalsimonadaceae > SURF-3. The sequence goes on from JBAQUK010000175.1 coordinate 23,008, forward strand.
TTTCCGGCGTAATCCTTGCTCATGGCTTCAATCACCGGACCAATGGCCTTGCACGGGCCGCACCAGGGGGCCCAGAAATCCACCAGCACCGGCAGCTCAGATTTAATTACGTCCTCATCAAATGATTTGTCGCTGACATCTAAAATATTTTCTGACATGATTATATCCTTTCCTGATTGATTCGACGACATGGTAAAAAAAGGTTCGAATGTCGGGTACTATAATAACCGGTGGATGGATTGTCAAGAAATGACGCGCCCGCCGGCCAGCCTCTCCCAATCGGGGACGCGAGCGTAAGCGGCCGGAACCTCTCCACTCCCTGACGGCCGTGGCTCTGAGTGGCTTAAGCGATGATCAATGCTCGAAAAAGGTTTTCCGGTTTGAATATCTGTGATAAAAACATATTGACTCTGAATTTTCAAATCATTAGGTTGCCTGAAATTAAAATTGACCGTCCCGTAAATGGTCAATTTATATAATTTGTATGATATATAATAAGGATACGTTATGATAAAAATTGATTTTAACAAAATGGGGGGGCTCGCCCCGGCCATTGTTCAGGACCATGCCACGGGTGAGGTGCTGATGCTGGCGTTTATGAACCAGGCGGCCTGGGAGGCGACCTTGAAAACCGGAAAAGCCACGTACTGGAGCCGGTCCCGGAATCAGTTGTGGGTCAAGGGCGAAACCTCCGGAAATGTGCAACTGGTAAAGGAAATCCGGGTGGACTGCGATGACGACACCATCCTGTTGAAAGTGGAGCAAATCGGGGGGGCCGCATGCCACACGGGCCATCAGTCCTGTTTTTACAAAAAAGTGGAAGACGCCGATACATTAACCATTGTCGGGAAACCGATGTTTGACCCCAAAGAGGTATACAAAAAATGAACACGCCGCTCAAACTGGGTATTCCCAAAGGAAGCCTCCAAAACGCCACCATTGAACTGTTCCGCCGGTCCGGATGGAAAATCAACGTCAACGGCCGGAGCTATTTTCCGGACATCAACGATCCCACGATCTCCTGCTCCCTGTGCCGTGCCCAGGAAATGGCCATCAACGTGGAAGCAGGCATCCTGGATGCCGGACTCACCGGGCTGGACTGGATTGCGGAAAACAATTCGGACATCCATGTGGTGAGCGACCTCGTCTACTCCAAGGTCAGCGCCCGGCCCGCCCGATGGGTTATTGCCGTGGCCTACGACTCGCCGGTCAAAACCCTTGAGGACCTGGAAGGAAAGACCATTTCCACGGAATTGATGAAATACACCCAGCGGTTTTTCGCAGAAAAAGGCATCCATGTGAATGTGATGTTTTCCTGGGGCGCCACGGAAGCCAAAGTGGTTACCGGACAGGCGGACGCCATTGTGGAAATCACGGAAACCGAAAGCACCATCAAGGCCCACGGCTTAAGGGTAATTTATGAGATGATGCTGACCAACACCCAGCTCATCGCCAATCACGATGCCTGGAAAATTCCGGAAAAAAGGGACAAGATCGAACAGATCGCCCTGCTCCTCAAAGGCGCGCTCCTGGCGGACAAGATGGTGGGCCTGAAAATGAACGTGCCGGAAGCGAGTTTGGAAAAAATCGTGTCCCTGCTGCCCAGCCTGCACGCGCCGACGGTGGCGTCCCTCTATAATTCCAACTGGTTTTCCGTGGAAACCGTGGTGAGTTCCGACACGGTGCGCGACCTGGTGCCCACGCTCATGAAAAACGGCGCCGAAGGCATTGTGGAATATCCGCTCAATAAAGTGATATAGATGCGCATTACCTCAGCCGAGTTTATGACGAGCGCCACCCGACCCGATAATTATCCGCCCCTGGGACTGCCCGAAATCGCTTTTGCCGGGCGGTCCAATGTGGGCAAATCCACCCTGATCAATGTGCTGGTCAACCGGCGGCATCTGGTGAAAACCAGTTCCACTCCCGGCCGGACCCAGCTCCTCAATTTTTTTAACATCAACGACCGGATGGTGTTTGTGGACCTGCCGGGATACGGGTATGCCAAGGTTCCGGACCGGGTTAAAAAAGACTGGGGATTGATGATCGAGACCTATCTTGCAGGCCGGGCTACACTCAAAGGCGTGGTATTGATTCTGGATATCCGCCGCACGGCCGGAGCAGAGGAGCTCGACTTTATCAACTGGCTGATTGAGCGGCAGGTTCCCGTCATCCTGATTCTCACCAAGGCGGACAAGCTGTCCAAAACCCAGCAGAAAAAACAGGTTGCGGCCAACGCAGGGGCGTTAAACCTGCCGCCGGAAACGTTTATCTGCTTTTCCGCCAAAACCCGGCTGGGGGTTGACCGGGTGTGGGCAGCCATCGGAAGTTGCGCGCGCGGGGAATCGGAAGGGGAGAATCCTGAAGGCAGTTTATGTTCGGAAAATTAAAGACGGTTTTAAAGAAACGGATCAGGGCAAGATTGCATCAGATAAGGCGGATGAACAGTCTACCGGTATGGCTTCTGTATGCAATTTTAAGCCGAGTGCACTTTTGAGTATAAATTCTTGGCATAATAGGAATCTACGCATCTACCCCAAAAAATTGAGGTTCTTTCCGAGTACTGCAATTTTCATTTAACCAGTTGGCAATATTTTTCCATAAGTTGTCTTCCATAACCCTTGCACCTGTGGGACAATTTTTAATACAAGCATAACAGCGAGTGCATAGCTCGATTTTAGTTGCCACGCTCCCATTAATTGAAATTGCTGCAGTTGGACATACACCGGCACACGTACCACAAACTGTGCATGTGTCTTCTTTGGTCACTGGTGAAACAGCCATAGATCGCGGTCCGCTTGCTTCATATGGAAATCTGCCGGGGATTTCCAAATCCATTTGGGCATCAGGTGATTGTAACCCTTTGACTTTATCTCTAATTTTTGCTCCGAAACCCATTGCCTTTTGAACATCCAGGCTATCCGGACGTCCATTTGCGATGGGGACATCCTTTGTTGCAAAAGAGTGCTCTCCAATGAATGCACCGCCGGCAACCGGATTAAAGCCTAACTCAATTGCAAGATTTTTTAGTTCTAACAATGCATCTTCAAACTCTCGGTTCCCATATACAACTATCAGAATCGCTAAGGTTTTGCTTGCTTTCAGTTGTTTGAATCGATTGATTGCATCAACTGGCAGACGACCACCGTAGACAGGTGCACCTATAATTACGAGTTCATCTGAAAAGGGTGGATTTGTTTGTTGAGATCCTTCCGGAAGTGTCAAATTAATATGCTCGAGATTTTCAATAGTGATCCCTGATGCAATACTTTCCAACACCTTTTGAGTGGTTCCAGTGGGTGAAAAATAAATGAGTTTTACCTGTTTAACTTTCATTGTTATCTCTTCTGCTCATATTAGGTTAGAATTTAACGTGATTTCTTCATCAATGGCTTTCATAAAGTTCCCATCTGTAGGCACGTAACGAAAAGCTCAGCTGTGTCAGGAACGAGCATCGGCTGAAGCGACAGGTTGAACGAAGCCGCTACGCGGCGGAAAAAAATCAAAAATAGTGTATAACTCCTGTAAGTGTCCAATTCCGGACACTTATAAAAAAAGGAGTATACCATGACCCCAACAGAAGTAAACCGGTTTGAAAAACTCTATCAAAACCACCTGAG
>JBAQUK010000176.1:0-1787 GCA_049297455.1 Desulfosalsimonadaceae bacterium
CTAACAAATAGCGTTTTATCCTTCATCCCGACAAAGAACCGGGTTAACATCATGACCGGCAAGCTGGTTCGGCTTTCCGGGATGCCTCAAAGGGATGATGGATAAAACGTTGTTGAACTCAACCGCGTATCCGATTTCGCGGTAAGTCTAAAAAAATTATGGGGATTATATCCAGGTCGGAGGGCCTTGGCAAGATTTAAAGACGGGTTTTCGGACGGATCGGAGGATATGGGGAGCTGGTTTCATATCTATTTTACGCTTTATGGTTTACTTTTTACGATTAAAAAACGTTCAAAAATGCTCCTTTCTGTCGAATCATTGAACTTAGGGCGCATCTCACCCGATGCGCGATGCACGTTTTTTTAAATCCGGCGGCCTGCAAAAACCTTTTGTCATGAAGAATCAGGCGGTTTTGGTTTTTCAAGAATCATCCATGCCTTCATTTTCCCTTTTCCGCACTCGGGACAGCAGGTGATGTCTGTTCCGGTCAGCCGGAGCATGGTTTCAAGAGCGGTTTCTTTCCTTTTTTCAGGGTATTGCGCGTTAGGATCGATCAATGATCGAATCAGTGGAATAGATCTTTTCTTGTTGCGAGGGGACAGAAACCCGAAATACCGGATTTTGAAATAACCATCCGGAAGAACATGCAGCAGAAACCGGCGGATGAATTCAACACCGTCAAGGGTCATGGATTTTCTTTTATTGCCGTCTGACCGGTCGCGATACGAAAATGTCACCCGGTCATCATTTATATCGACAATGCGGTTGTTTGATATAGCCACGCGATGGGTATAGCGGCCGAGATATTCCAGCACCTGCTCCGGTCCGGCGAACGGCCGTTTGGCATAAACAACCCATCTTTTCCTCCTTGCTTTCTCAATCAGGTCATGAAACGCCGCAGGATTCTGAAAGCGGGCGGTTTCCCCCGGGAATTGCAGCTCCCCTTTATTAAACAGGGAGATGAGTTTTTCAAGGTATCGGCGCTTAAAGGCTTTGCCGAGGGAATCGGTTTTGAATAGAAACTTTTTCCGGGCCTGCCGCCAGGTTTTTTCGTCAAACGACAAGGCCCCGGCCGGTATCAGGCAGTGCAGATGAAAATGATCCGTCAGGGTTTGGGACCAGGTGTGCAGCACGGAGATAAATCCGATTTTACCGGTAAGCCGCCATTGCGGATCTTTGGCGAACGCAGCCAGTGTCTCGTTTACTGATTCAAACAGCAGGTCCAGCATTTTTCGTTTATTGCAGAGAATCACCGGATTCAACTCATGGGGCAGCGTGAACACTCCGTGAAAATAACCGCATGGCAGCAGTTCCTCCCGGCGGTTATTGAGCCATTGTTCCTTGATCAGTGTCTGGCATTTGGGGCAGTGCCGGTTCCGGCAGGAGTTGTAGGCCGGGCGCTCAAACCCGCAATGATCGCATTTCTCCATATGCCCGCCCAGCTTCGCCGTGCGGCAGGCTTTGATCAGGTTCATGACTTTGAGTTGTTCGGGAGAGACGGAATACTCCCGGTGAAACACTTCTCCAAAGCGGTGAAAGATATCCGCCAGTTCAATACCGGACATGATCTCACCTCCCCGGTCATTTAAAAAGATCCAGAGGACTTTTGATCTCGGCAAACCGGTTCGGCAGGATGTGCAGATACACCATGGTGGTTTCAATGGACCGATGCCCCATAAATTCTTTAATCGTATAGATATCGGTTCCCGCCTCCAGCAGGTGCGTGGCGAAACAGTGCCGCAGGGTGTGGATGCCTTTTCCCTTTTGAATACCGGCGGCGGTTTTGG
>JBAQUK010000177.1:0-6394 GCA_049297455.1 Desulfosalsimonadaceae bacterium
TGGCAGAGGGGTTCAAGGAGTCGATGCGGATCGTGTTTGACGAACATCTGGGGCAATGGAATTATGTTGCCCTTTCTGGAACGACGGTTTTATAGGTTGCATAAGTTATTTTGTGCACATTCCTTAAGTGACAGCGAACTGCAAAAAGTGTCCATCCTTTTTTCCACGGCAAGCCGGGTTTTCCCCTTTGTTCAGATGCTGCCGGGAAACCGGATCAGTTATTTATGCCGGGACCGGAATATTAACATTGATATTCCGGAGCTTCTGAACCGGAAAAACATTCCCACTGGTTATATCAGCGGGTATTATGACGGCGATGTGCCGGAATCCAAAATCCGGCTTCTGGAGAGTCAATTGATTAAGAATGCACCGGTCAACCGGGATTTTGCGCCACACCTTGTCCGGTCCCTGCTCGCCGAATGGTTTTCCATGTTCGCCGCATCCCCTGTGGGATTCATTCTGGCCCTGGCCGTGGTGAATCTCATCTATCTATTCAAAATCACAAAAGAAGAATGGGTGTTGTACACCACCGGATGGTGCGTCATGGGAACCGAAATTCTCGTCATATTTGCGTTCCAGATTTTTTTCGGCTATATTTATCTGCAAATCGGATGGATCATCACGGTGTTTCTGGCCGGCCTGCTGCCGGGGGCAATCTTCGGCGGACGGCTGCGCCACCGGCCGCGACGGCTGATCATTTCCGCCGATGGCATGATCATTCTCCTCATCGGCCTGTTTATGGGTATTGTGGTGTTTTCCGTCCATCCGTTGCCGGAATTTTTGTTTATGGTGTTCGGGTTTGCGGTATCCCTTCTCTGCGGGTTTCAGTTTCCCCTCGCCCTTCATTTGCGGGGCGGCGGAAAACCCGCGGTTGTCGGAATGCTTTCAGCGGACCTGATGGGTGCGGCATTCGGCACAATGGCCACCAGCGTTGTCTTGATCCCTTATGCCGGCATTATCCTGACCGCAGCCGCCCTGATGCTGCTTAAATCAACCAGCCTTGTCATTATGGCGATAAAAAAATGAAAACCCTGTCCCGCAGAGAATTCATATCCGGTGCGGCCATGTGCCTGGCCGCTTTTGCCCTGCCGGTGCCGCCGGCCGTTCCGGCGTTCGGGGATGAAAACCGCACGCCTTCCGGACCTTCCGATATCACCGGCAATGTCTTTTCCAATGACGCGCCCAAAAATCTCTGGAAATGGGCCCGGGAAGGGTATTTTTACGATTCCTTCCCGGAAAAAACCGTGATGTGCGGCATCTGCCCCCACAGTTGCGGCCTGGAACCCGGAGACCGGGGCGTCTGCCGCTCCCGTGTAAACGTGGACGGCAAACTCTACACCCTCACGTACGGCAGTGCCTGTTCCGTAAATGTGGACCCGGTTGAAAAAAAACCCTTGTTTCATTTTAAGCCGGGCACCCGCTCGTTTTCCATTGCCGCGGCCGGATGCAATTTCCGGTGCCTCAACTGCCAGAACTGGCAGATTTCCCAGGCCCGTCCCGAAGATATCCGGAATGCCGACCTGCCCCCGCAAGAGGTGGTCTCCCAGGCATTAACGGCAAAAGCGGCGTCCATTGCCTATACCTATTCCGAAGCCACCACCTTTTATGAATACATGATCGATACGGCCCGTCTGGGCCGGGAAAAAAATCTTTCCAGTCTCTGGATTTCCAATGGGTATATGAATGAAAAACCGCTTTCAAAATTAAGCGAAACCATTGACGCCGCCAATATCAATCTGAAATCATTTGATAATACCATCTATCAAAAATTAAACGGCGGAACGCTGGGCCCGGTCTTAACCACCCTGAAAACCCTGCACGACCGGAAGGTGCATCTGGAAATCACCACCCTGGTGGTCCCCGGCTTTACGGATGATCCGCAAATGATCAAACACATGTGCCGGTGGATCGTCCACAACCTGGGGCCGGACCATCCCCTGCATTTTTTACGGTTTTTCCCGCTGTATAAGCTGGACCGCCTGCCGCCCACGCCGGTTTCGGCGCTCACTAACTTCCGAAAAATCGCCATGGACGCGGGCATCCGCTATGTGTATGTGGGCAATGTGCCGGAACATGAGGGCAATCATACCTGGTGCCATTATTGCGGCAAACTGCTGGTTGAGCGCAAAGGGTATGCGATTCCGGTCAATAACCTGGAAGGGTCCAAATGCCGGTTTTGCAAAACCGAGATTCCTGGGGTGTGGGCATGACGGCTGAAAGGACAATCATCAGGATCAGAAAATTTATCGGCATTGTAATCCTGTGTCTTATTGCTCCATTATTTTTAGGGTGCGGAACCGGCAAAATCGTCAAAAGAATGGAAGTCACGGCCTATTGCGGTTGCGGGGACTGCTGCGGCTGGGAACGCGGAAGCTGGAAGTTTCTGAAGCTCAATTTCTGGAACAAATACATCAGCTCCGGAAAAAACCAAGGCCGCCCCTATTCCGGCCTGACCGCCAGCGGCACCCGGCCCCATGAGTCCAGGCCCGGCCTCCTGTCCCTGGACAGCCTTCAAAATCCCTGGATGATCCCGCCCCGCCTGGTATTTCCCTGGCTGTGGCTTCCCCGTGACGGCACCATTGCGGCGGACACCCGGTATTATCGCTTCGGCACCCGCATGTATGTGCCCGGATACGGATACGGGGTGGTCGAGGACCGGGGCGGCGCCATCAAAGGCCCGACCCGGCTGGACGTGTTTTACGATTCCCACATGGACGCCAGAATATGGGGACGGCAAAAGGTGGATGTGAAAATTTACCGGTGAACCGGAACGGGACTGCCGGGATGGATGGACATTCCCTCCATCTGAAAATGCCTTTGATTCTGCGGATCACGGCAAAAATATCACCTCATGCGCGGTTTGGTCTGACAGGTAAATACACCATGAAAGACGATCAACAAAAGATGGTCAAAATCGATGGTAAAGAGGGAATCGATGTGTCGGCGCCGGAGACCCCGGAGAAACTTTCCGCCGCTGGCGACGGTCACAGCCGGCCGGCGGACGCCCAAGCCAGAGCCATGTCCGCCGGGTCGGAAATCCAGCCCCAGGTCCCGGATACGGCGGCAGACGGCCCACACACCGGTCTCAGCAAGGAATGGATCCGGAAAGCGGTCAACGAAGCGGAAGTCGTTTTTGAAGAGCCGGTCATTGAACCCCCCGGTAAGGCCATCGGTGAAAAAACGGAGCTGAGCGATGACGAGCGCAACCGCATCAAACCGGTGGGCAATTTCCTCATGAACCTGACCAAAGCCATGCTCCGTAGCGGGTATTATGAGCCGGATCATCCGGGGGGGATGCAGGCCAAGCAGGGGCTGTATCAGGAATTCCGCCGCGTGCTCGAAGACGCCGATGAAATGATGTTCATCAACCGGGAAACCCGGGATAAAAAAGATGTCCTGATCAGCGGCATACTTGATGCGCCGGTGGGCGTCAAAACCCTGGTGAGCGAAGGCGTGGCCGGGCTGTTTCTCCCGAAGCTGAAAGAGTATTTCGACCGGAAGGGGCTGGTCAGTTTCGCCGTCAAGAAATCCATCGGACCGGCGCATTTCGAGGCATTCATCGACATCATGAGCGATCCCCATGTGGATCAGCGGGAGAACAAATCCACCGGCGCCTATCTGACCGACGCGCTTGTCGGTCTCGGCATCAGGGATATCTCGACGGTTTTTGTCAATGATCTGGTCGTTCTGGAGCAGGAGCTGCCGTGGCGGGTGGAAATGGCCATTCAGCGGCTGGCCAAGGATCTCCGGGTCATGCCGATGTTCAAGGCGTCATCCAATATGACGTTTCGCAACATGAAACAGCAGATCGTCATGGACATTATCCGGCCGTTGAAACATCCCCGGCTTCTCAATGATTTTCTCGTCAACTGCTATATCATCGCCCGGCACGTGGAAGATATCGATGCGGAAGATATCGAAACCATCATCGTCAATGCATTTCCCTATAATCTGCTGCTGCCGACGGTGCAATTCACATTTCAGGAAATGGACCGGCTCCTCGCGGTCCGGAAAAAAGAACCGGGCAATGCTGCGGCGGCGAAACGCATCCTGGGAATCAAGCGGATTCTCAAGCTGGTGGCCCGCCGGGTAATCACCGAAGCGATATCCGGGGCCTATCGTTTTCTCGATCAGCTTTACCAGCATGAAATACTGGATTTCAATGAGCTGCCGGCCGACGTCCAGTACCTGGTGAAAACGCGGCAGCTTGCCGATGATGTGCGAAACAATCTCCAGGGGTATGTGGATCTGACCGTGAATGCGGAAAATGCTGAGGATGCGGTGACATACCTGAAATGTTTCCGGCGGGCGGCGCCGTTTTTTATCGAAAACAAGGAATGGCCCGTCTTGCTGAAAATTATCCGTGCCATAGAGCCGATTGCCGTAAAAAAGATCGAGACGAACGGTTTTGCCAGCGGTTTAAAGATGGAAAAAGGTCCTGGGGTGACCGATTTCACTGACGAAATGGCATTCCGGGATGATACCGCCATCCTCCTCCGGCCCCTGATTTACATTTTCAGGGAAACCATCGACAAGCTGGTGCCGCTGTATATCCGGGCTCTGAAAAATCCCGTGGAGCACCGGGAAACCGCGTTGATGATTACCGAGCTGATCGATAAAACCGGGGGGTTCGGCATTGAAATCCTGTCCAGGGTGCTGGCTTCGCAAACCGAGGCAACGATTCGAAAGGCGGTTTTGCTGAAAATGCTGAAAAGGGGGGATGCGGCGCGGCGATGGGCCCTGCAAAACCTGATGGACCCGCACCGGCCCTGGCAGATGCTCCACAGTGCGGTGGTTGTTTTGGCGCAACTGGGGAAATCGGAAAGTGATTTTGAGCCTATCCGGCAATACCGGCAGCATCCGCTTCCGATGATCCGGGAGGCGGTTGTGGAAGCCATTGTCGGATTGCGGCCCCATGATGCCGAGAATCAACTGATAGCGGCGATCAACGACAAGGATGCCAAGGTCCGGTGGCGGGCCGTACGGTCACTGGACAAGTTATGGCCCCTTTCGGAGGCCGCCATGAATAACATTTTGTGGATCATTACCGCAGATCCGCCTGAAAATCCGGCTGACTTTAACGCTCATGTCAGTCAGATCGTGAATCTCATCACTGCCATCAACGGCATGTGGAATATCCTTTCAGCATCCCGAATGGAGGCGGAGGTCATCCGGGCGGCGGAAAAATATGTAAAAAGCCGGTCGGGGTGGAAACAATTGCTGTTGAAAGACCTGGGACGGAAAAAATCGGAAGCCTCTCCGGTGGTCAAGGCGGCAATCCCCCTGCTGGGGCGTATCGGCGGCAGGGCTTCAATACATTTCCTTAAGCGGTTGATCCGTTCGAATCCCGTATATGCCGAGTCCGCCGAAGAAGCGATTTCAAAAATCACCGCCCGGGGTGAGAATTGAAATCATAGCAGGGAAAGTTACGGATGCCAGGGGGTACCGGTCCGCTTGAAATTGATCTCTATTTCAAACCCAAGGGCGTTTGCGTATGCCTCAATCGTGGAAATCTTTGGAGAACTTTTGGAATCCACGTTTTCAAGCCGGGAAATATTGCCTTTTTTGGTGTTTAAAATTTTTGCCATCTCTTCCTGGGTAAGGCCGGATTCCTTCCGGATACGGATTAACTGTTTTCTTAATTCATAAGCAGGGGAAAGCAGATCATATTCTTTTTTTACATCCGGATGTTGCAGCGCCTTTTTTTTAAATTCTTTCAATGATGGTCTCATAATTTTACCTCTTTTAATCTTTGCCGGGCGATTTGGATTTCTTTTTTTGGAATTTTCTGCGATTTTTTGACGAATGAATGCAAAATAATCACTTCTTTCCCTTTGACGGTGCAAAAGAATGACCGCCCTATTCCTTCCTTTCCCTTTGCCCTGATTTCAAACAGCCCGTCTTTTAACGCTTTTGTGTATGGACTCCCCAGCGCCGGACCGAATTCTTCTATCATTTCAGTAATATGTAAAAAATTAGCCAAAATGCCGGATGGAAACGACATTGTTTCAGCTTCTACTTTGGTGTTGAAAAATGTGACATGCCAATTCATACGTTAAAGTTATCCTTTTTGATAACTTTGTCAACCCTGTTCTGAATTTAAAAAAAAGGGGTAAATAAAATCTTCTTATTCTTCGAACACCGGCAATTCTTGCCAGTGCCACCCGCGATCTTGATCAGAACCGTTTCCGGAGGAAATTTACTTGTAAATCGGTTTACAAGTAAAATCCGGCTGATTTCTGGCGGGGGGGCCGTCGATGGTGAAATGTCCATTGCGGTGCGGCCCTGACCCGGAGGTTTCCGTGGAATTGGGTGATAACTGCGCAAAGATCAATTTTGGGGGATTTTGAAATGATTGCCACCGGCCTTTTTCTCTTCTACTTTTCTTGGCAAA
>JBAQUK010000178.1:0-96611 GCA_049297455.1 Desulfosalsimonadaceae bacterium
TATCAAAGAGCAATTTTTTAGAAGATGGTGTGGCTTGAAAAATTTCTTTATGGCCATTATGTCAAATAATAAGCATATGCTTAAAACTTGAAGTTTTTGAAAATTTGACATTTTACATGGCAGTCAAAATTATTTTTGCATTCTATTTTTATACCAAGTGATTCTAAGATTTCTGAATATCTCCAAAATCCCAAGAGACTCGTCTATCCAAATCCGATTGCCGAATAGTTTGCCATCCTGCCCGCTATTGTTTCGCTTTCCCCTTTGCCTCAATAAACCCCATATCCCCCAAAAACCGATACCATTCCCGGCCCCGGTCTCCGGCGCTCACCACCAGCCAGTGGCCGCCGGTCATAAACAAATGCCGGGGCCGGTCCCATCGTTCCCAGAGTTCCCGCACATGATCAAACGGGCAGAGTTTGTCGCCCCTGGACGCAATGATCAGAATCCGGTCTTTGGGGATTTTCGGATGGAAATTGAGTGGGGAATGCAGGGTCCACACGCGATTTAACCGGTCGAGCAGCCGGTCATCCACAGAAAAAGGCAATTTGGCGGCCTTAGGACTGAAATCCCCGCCGAAACGTACCGCCGGCACCATGAGGGCCGCAAACCCGATCCGGTCGGACAGACAGGCGAACAGTCCGGCATTATAGCCCCCGAGACTGGCCCCGATGAGTCCAATCTCCCCTGCCCCCATGTCTTCCAGCGCGAGTATTGAAAGGGCCAGGTCATGCATGGCCTGGCCGAAACATTCGCAAGTCATAACCACATCATCGGGCTGCAAAAACATGCCCCGCAGCATTTTTTCCTTGGGTGCCCGCAGCCAGTGAAAGGGCGCGATAAACAAAACCACATCCAGGCCCATCCCAAACAGTTTGCGGACCTTGAACATCTTTTCCGCCTGATCCGGATCACCCAGCATATACCCGTGAAGGCAGACCAGGGTTTTCCGGTCCTGATCCCCATGGGTCCATCGGATCAGCCGGGCGGTTTTGTTTTCCGGAAAAGACAAAAACCGGTCGGCAATCAGGGGATTGCGGGGCGTGTAGGGGCTTAGGAATGTGATTTCCTGGCGCATTCCGTCCAGATAAGGGGTTTCGGTGGCGATTTGGTAATCCGGCGGGGTTTCCAGCAGTTGAAAAAACGTTTCCGGCTCGTCCACAAAACCGTGGTCAAAATAAAAATCAACTTGTGCGGAATAGGTCCCCCGGTCAATGGTTCGCCCGGGCTTAAAGGGCTTTAAAATTTTCGGCAGGATCAAAAATCCGTCATCCACCACCCCGCCCATGCGATCCATCAGTTTCTCCAACAGTTTATTCGTCAGGCCCGGCGCAGCCTCCGGCATTTTCGGCGATTTCAATGGCCCACCTTCACCCGATGGGCGTCCCGGATGCCGTTCAGCAGCAAAAACTCATGAACTTCCACGCAGATCACGGCGGCATCCGGATGCCGGACAAATTCCGCGACATCCGGGTGCCGATGGATAAACCGGTCCACAATCGACGCCCGGTCGGACGCCTGTTTGTCTGCATCCGCCACCGTAAAAGCGACACCTTCGATGCTCAATGCCTGAATATCGGAAATCGCCGTTCTCATGCGGGTGTCCATCAAAAGGCTGACATGGGGATTTTGCAAAAGGTTCCGGTACTTGGTGGTGTTTTTGTGTGTGACCAGATAAATTTCCGTACACCGGTCATTGGCCATATAGCGCATCAGGGAACTATAGGGCCTGTCCCCGGAGATGGTGGACAGCACGCACAGATGGCCGGTTCGGATCACCTCCGTGATGGGGTCCATCACGGAGGTGTCTTTGTTTTGGTTTTGCAACGTTATCAGCCCTTGTGCACCGGTTTTTTCGTAAACCGGCACAGGATAACCGCCGCCACCAGGATGCCGGCGGAAATATAAAACGCCAGATCCAAGCTGCCGGTAATGTCCTTGATGGTGCCCGCAACACGGGCCATGAAAAAACCGAATCCCCAGCCCATAAACACCAGCCCGTAATTCACGCCCAGATTTCTGGCGCCGAAAAAATCAGCGGTGTAGGAAGGAAGCAGGGAAAGGCCGCCGCCATATTGCCAGTAGGCGATCCCCACCACGATAAACAGGAGCACAAGGCTTTTTGAGGCGATCACGGCCGGCATGGCGGCCAGACACAGGGCGGAAATCGCACAGTTAATGGTATAGGCATTGTCCCGGCCGATTTTGTCCGAGTATATCCCCGTTCCCACACGGCCCGATGCATTCACCAGCCCGCCGTAGGATACCAGAATCCAGGCATTGACCGCAAAAAACGGAATTCCCTGAGCTGTGGTTGAAAGCATGCCGGCTGCATTGGCGATAATCAGCAGTCCCGACTGGGTGGACCCGATAAACAGGATCACCAGGGCATAAAACTGCCAGGTCTTCAACATCTCGGCAACGGTCCAGTCTTTTCCGGTGGTTGCGGCGACTTTTTTCGCCGATGACCCGGCCACCGCTCCCGGCGCCACATACCCTGCAGGCGGCCAGGACAAAAATGATCCGGCCACAAGGATCACCGCGGAAAAAAGAACGCCCAGCCCCACAAAACTGCCGGTGATGCCGTAATGGGTCATCAACCACTTGCCCAATGGACTGATATACATCGCCGCGCCGCCGTAACCGCCCACCACCAGACCGGCGATCAGGCCGCGTTTATGGGGCCCGAACCATTTTAACGCCGCCGGCGTCGGGGCCGCATACCCGATGCCCATGCCGATACCGCCGAAAACACCGAACCCGATGATCAGACCGGTATAACTTTTCATCAGCCCCGCAATAATACATCCCAGTCCCAGAAAAAGCCCGCCTGCAATGGCCCCGGCTTTGGGCCCGAACCGGTCATGAATCCGTCCGCCGGGGATCATAAACAATGCAAAAATCATCACCGACAACGAAAAAGGCGTGGCGGCCTGGGCATTGGTCAGATAATGCCACCCGGCGTTAAGCCCATCCATGGGTTGCCCGGCCATTTTCAATACCTCTTCCTTGACGGGATAAACCAGCGCCGAGCCCCATACGCTCCATGCATACAGAATGCCCAGACACAAATTCACCACGGTTCCCGCTGCCACAACCACCCATGCCCTGCCCGGTACCTTACCTGCCTGTGCCGCCATATCGGACCCCCTTAATAGTAGTGTTTTTACTGCTGTGAATGTGAAATGGAGAAACCCATCGCCGGGTAAGAAACCCGGCCTACCAATTTGAATTTATAGGTTTTTCGCAGGTCGGGATTCTTTCCCGACAAATCCGGGATGCAATCCCGACAAAAGACAGGCCCCGATACAGATCAGACCAGCAAGAGATGATACTTGCGAAGTTCCCGATCAAGCCCCAATGCTCCCGGCAGCCGCCGTTCCAGTTCATCCCAGAAATCCCGGCTGTGATTGAGAATCTTTGTATGCACCAGCTCGTGGACAATGGCATAATCCATGAGCGCTTCGGGAAGCGCTGTGAGCTGGATGTTCAGATTGATGTTCTTTTTTACGGAACAGCTTCCCCACCGGGTTTTCTGGCGTTTGACAAACACCCGGTTGTACGGCAATCCATGCTTTTGGGAAAGTTCATCCAGCCGCTTGATCAACCGGGCCTTTGCGGCTCGCCGGTCGATAGGGGTGACGGCTTGCGCCTGCCGCCGCGCCACCAGCGCCTGTTCCATCGCCTTTAACCGGGGGAGATGCCGCAGAATCCAATCGGTTTTGGAGCGGGCGAATGCTTCGGCCGATTCCAGGGAAACCCCGCGCGGCACCGCCACCCGGATGCCCCGAAACGGCCGGATGGACAGATTCATAAACTTGGCGCGCGGGCTGTGTTCCAGAAGAATTTCGCCGATGCCGGATATCATGACTTTCTTTTTTTGTATCATTCAAACGATTCTGTTTCAAGGGAAGGCCCGGGCAATCGGTTGCCGATGGATGCTATGCATTTACCGCAAGCAGGCTGACCCCCAATTGTTTTTCAAGGCGCTCCAGCTTTGCCAGGGCGTCATCCTCGAGAATGGCGGGTTTAATGTCATGGCAATGAAACGCCAGCAAAGGGGCGTTGATTTCTTTTTCCAGTTGATGGATGGCGGCAAGATCGTTTTCCGACAGGTTTGACAGGCTGCATATCATCATGATTCTCCTTTTATAAATAAGGTTTAATCATTTGGGGAATAAACAGATACAAACAGCCGCTATTCCCGGTTGGATGTCAGTTGCATCATACCCGGTTTGATAAAAAATTCAACACCGGAAAAGAGGGCCGAAATTCCCGTCAGGATAAGCACGATAAGCACCCGAATAAAAACCGGACAAAAAAAGGGCGTTCCGGAAAAACTCCCGAAACGCCCTGCATGTTTTGTGATCTATCGGATCAGTGGGGTTGACGGATTATCGTTAGACAACCGTAACATTCACTGCCGCGGGACCTTTTTGTCCCTTTTCCACAGTAAAGGTGACTTTATCGCCTTCGTTCAGGGTTCTGAATCCATTTGAATTGATTCCTGAATGATGAACGAACACATCGGTTCCATCTTCAGTTTCGATAAAACCAAAACCTTTTTTCTCATTAAACCATTTTACAGTTCCATTGGCCATAGTGACTTCCTCCTTTCATAAAGTTCTCTTAGTCCCAAACTTCAGGTCGCCACTACGATAATGGTTGTGCCTTTGGAAAGAAACCGGCCTGAAAATGAATACAGGCCATTTAAAGATTGGCCCCGAATATAACCCATAAAAATTTAAAGTCAAGCAATTAATCAAGATTCATTGCCGCATTTCCGGCGAAAGCCTGCTTTTCCGTATCATTTTTCATCCGTCCGCGCGATATTCTGTTGATACCGGAAGGCGGCTGGGGTAAAAACACATTATTTAATCTTTCACTGACCCCGGAATTCGCCCTATCAATGGCTTTCCGGATATTTTCGATTCCATAACCAGTGCCGGGCGGGCCATCACCGCTCGGCGGAAAGGACATATAATGAGTACCCCGCAACCCAACAAAATCATTTGCTCCATGATCCGGCTGAGCAAATATTATGATAAAAAACCGGTTCTTGAAGACATTTCCCTGTCCTATTTTTACGGCGCCAAAATCGGGGTCCTGGGCCTCAACGGGTCCGGCAAAAGCTCCCTGCTGCGCATTATGGCGGGCCTGGACACGGAATTCAACGGCCAGATGACCCGGTCCCCGGAATATACTGTGGGACTCCTGGAACAGGAACCGGCCCTGGACGACGCCAAAACCGTCCGGCAATCGGTTGAAGAGGCGGTCCAGCCCATCGTCGATCTCTTAAAGGAATATGAACAGATCAACGAGCAGTTTGCCGAGCCCATGTCCGACGACGCCATGGACAAGCTCATTGAGCGGCAGGGCGAGGTCCAGGAAAAACTGGATCATGCCGACGCCTGGGATCTGGATGCCCGGCTTGAAATGGCCATGGACGCCCTGCGGTGCCCGGACGGCGACACGCCGGTCAAGATCCTGTCCGGCGGGGAGAAGCGGCGGGTGGCCTTGTGCCGGCTCCTGCTGCAAAAACCGGACATTCTGCTCCTGGATGAGCCCACCAACCACCTGGACGCGGAAACCGTGGGGTGGCTGGAAAAACACCTCCAGAAATACGAGGGCACGGTCATCGCCGTCACCCATGACCGGTATTTTCTGGACAATGTGGCGGGATGGATTCTGGAGCTGGACCGGGGCCGGGGCATTCCCTGGAAAGGCAATTATTCCTCATGGCTGGAGCAGAAACAGGAACGGCTCCGGCAGGAAGAAAAATCCGAAAGCCAGCGCCAGAAAACCCTGGAGCGGGAACTGGAATGGATCAAAATGTCGCCCAGGGCCCGGCAGACCAAATCCAAGGCCCGCATCAGCGCTTATGAAAAACTGCTGGACCGGGAAAATGAGAAACGCTCCGAGGACATGACCATTTTTATCCCCCCCGGCCCGAGGCTCGGCAAAGTGGTGGTGGAAGCGGAAAACGTGTCCAAGGCTTTCGGGGACCGGTGGCTCATGGAAAACATGTCGTTTCTCCTGCCCCCCGGCGGGATTGTGGGCGTCATCGGGCCCAACGGCGCGGGCAAGACCACCCTGTTCCGCATGATCACCGGTCAGGAAACGCCTGACAGCGGAACCTTGCGCATCGGCGAAACCGTCCGCCTGGCCTATGTGGACCAGAGCCGGGACAGCCTGGACCCGAACAAATCCATCTGGGAAGTCATTTCCGAAGGCCAGGACGTGATCGAGCTGGGGAAGGTGTCGGTCAAATCCAGGGCTTATGTGTCCCGGTTTAATTTTGGCGGCGCGGACCAGCAGAAAAAAGTCGGCATGATTTCCGGCGGGGAGCGCAATCGCGTACACCTGGCCTGCATGCTCAAGCAGGGGGCCAACGTGATCCTGCTGGACGAACCCACCAATGATCTCGATGTCAACACCATGCGGGCGCTGGAAGAGGCTCTGGAAAACTTCGCGGGATGCGCGGTGGTGATCAGCCATGACCGGTGGTTTTTAGACCGCATCGCCACCCATATTCTGGCGTTTGAAGGCGACAGCCGCGCCGTCTGGTTTGAAGGGAATTATTCGGATTATGAGGCGGACCGCAAACGGCGGCTGGGAGCTGAGGCGGACAACCCGCACCGGATCAAATACCGGCAGTTGACGAGGGTTTAAAGAAAAGCCTGATCGGGAGGGTGCGCCACCCTTCCGATCAGGCTCTTTTTCCTATTCTTCCACCACCGACGCCTTTGTAATCACAATGGGCGTCACCGGCACGTCATCATACATATTTTTCCGGCCCGTGGGCACGGCCTTCATCTTGTTGACCACCGGATGCCCCTTGACCACTTTTCCGAATACCGTATATCCCCATCCGTCCGGGGACTTGTCCGTGTGGTCGAGAAAATCGTTCTTTTTCACATTGATGAAAAACTGACTCGTCGCGCTGTGGGGGTCTGCGGTTCGGGCCATGGCCACCGTATAGGGCTCGTTTTTCAGCCCGTTGTCCGCTTCATTTTCGACCGGCGCGTTGACCGGTTTTTCCTGCATGTCTTTGGTCAGACCGCCCCCCTGCACCATAAATCCGTTGATCACCCGGTGAAAAATGGTCCCGTCGTAATGGCCGGCCTTAACATAAGCCAGAAAATTGGCCGCTGATTTGGGGGCTTTGTCTTCAAACAGTTCGATCTGAATATCCCCCATGCTGGTTTCAAGTTTAACCATGTTTGTCTCCTTAAATTATTTAATGGTGCCGAAATCCCTTAGAGCCGATGGATTTTAAAATGGCAGCAGGCATCCGGTTCCGATGGATGGAATCAAAATTTCCGGTTTGCAGGGTTCGCATATCAAAAACCGGCGGCCATTGTCAACCCGGCAGTCTGAATTCGACAACATCCAATAAAACTTGTCCCGCGGCGACGACAAAAAACCGCAAAAAAAGAAGAGGCAGGATATCTTTCATTTTCGGAACCGCAACCAGATGGATGAGGCTGGACACCAGGCAATCGCCACAGCGTATTCCCGGGAAACTTCTTCAGCAGAAATTACAGCCGTTTAAAATTAATATCGTATTTTTTCAACCGGTACCCGAACTGGCGAAGTGTGATGCCCAGGGACCGGGAAGCGCGGTTCTGAATATAATTATTATCCTTTAACGCACGAATGATCTGTTCTCTCTCAATACTTTCAATCTCTTTTTTCAAATCCGTTTTTTCCGCCATACTGCCGGGACAAATCACGGGTTTCTCTTTGAGCTCCGGATTTAAATTAAACGGCAGGTCATCGGGGGTCACGATGTCGGACTCCAGCATGATCACCAGGCGTTCAATGGTATTGGCGAACTCCCGGACATTGCCCGGCCATGAGTAATATTCCAGCAATTCCATAGCCTTGGGCGATATCCGCACCCTCCGGTGATAAAGCTGGTTGAACTTATGAAGGTAATGGTCGGCCAGCAGCGGGATGTCGCCGGTTCTTTTTCTTAAGGGCGGCAGCACAATGGGCACCACATTAAGACGCCAGTAAAGGTCTTCCCTGAAATGACCTTTGCGGACCTCTTCAAACAGATTCCGGTTGGTGGCCGCCACCACCCGTACATCCACCTGGACGGAGGATGTGGAACCGATTTTTTCAAAACTGCGTTCCTGAAGCACGCGCAGCAGCTTGACCTGGAGATTGTGCGGCAGTTCCCCGATTTCATCCAGAAACAGGGTCCCTTTATGGGCCATTTCGAACCGGCCGATCCGCTTTTCCGTGGCCCCGGTATAGGCACCCTTTTCCACGCCGAAGAGTTCCGCCTCAATGAGGTTTTCCGGCAGGGCCGCCAGATTGACCGCAACAAACCGCTCCCTGGCCCGCAAGCTCTGGTAATGCACGGTCTGGGCCACCAGCTCCTTGCCGGTGCCGCTTTCGCCTAAGAGCAGCACGGTCGTATCCGTGGCCGCCACCTTGATGACACTTTTAAGCACCCGCTGCAGTTCGACCGATTCCCCGATGATATTGGGAAGGCTGTATTTTTCCTTTAACTGGGAACGCAGCTTGCCGATCTCGTTTTCCGTATTTTTGAAATTCCGCCACAAAATGACAAACTGGGCGATGAAGGACGCGATGATGCTTAAGACGCGCAGATCATCATCCACGGTTCCGTCTTCTTCGGCGAATATCCGATCCACCGTGATCACGCCGATGGCCTTGCCTTCAATGGAAATGGGGCTGCACAAAAAGGAGATGCCTTTTTTGGAGGGCCGGGAGCCGGTTTTGTTTAAAAACATGGGCTCTTTTCCGATATTGGGAACAAACATGGGTTTGCCGGTCTCAAGCACCCGGCCGACGATACCCTCCCCCACCTGGTATATTCCCCGGCTGATTTCTTGTTGCGTCAGCCCATGGGCCGCGATGATCCGCAATTTATAGGTGTCCGGATCCAGAAGGAAAACGCATCCCCGCTGCATTTCCAGATGTGTCCCCAGGATCTGCATGGCGGAAAGCATGTTCTCCTCAAGATTAAATGAAGTGGTCAGCTCCTGGCTGACTTTCAGAATGGCGGAAAGTTCCCTGTTTTTTCTCAGCAAGGCATTCATGGCGGCAATCGTTGATGATGAAATATCATTTGGAATTACGGACGGCGGTGGTAATCGCCTTCAGTTGGTGCCGGCGCCCGGTTCCCCGAAAAAAATTAAAATTTGCAATGCCTGTGCCAATGCCTTCAAAAATTATTATATAGCCAATAACCTATTGATTTAATAATCTATTAAAAAATAATTGGAAAAATTAAGAATAACAGTCAAATAATGTTTATATTACAAAAATGAAAGATAGAGGTGCGAAAGTTACAAAATTATGCTGTGAATCATCTCAAATCGGATGGGATTGACCGGTTCAGACGGCCCGAGCCAAAACCTTCCAGATCGAGACTGACATATAAAAACCCGATCTCCCGGAATGCCTTGACGACCCGATGCCGAATGCCCGGAGCGCGCAGGCGGTCCGCGTCCCGGATTGAGACTTCAATTTTCGCCAGTTCACCGTAATACCGGACCCGGCAATCCCCGAACCCAAGGGTTCGCAAAAAAGCTTCGGATGCGGCAATGGCCTGAATCTTTTTTAAATCAATCGATTGGCCGTAGGGAATCCGGGTGGCCAGACACCCGGAAGACGATTTGTTCCAGGTGGGCAGCCCCATTTCACGGGACAAACGGCGGATGTCCTGTTTCGTGAACCCGGCCTCAAGCAGGGGGGCGTGGACATTCAGCTCTTTGGCTGCGGCCATGCCCGGACGGAAATCGGCGAGATCATCCACATTAACGCCGTGGGCTATATTATGGATGTCTAAATTTGCGGCCGCTTCGATGATCCGGCTAAGAATGACGCGCTTGCACAGGTAACAGCGATTCGGCGGATTTGCCGTAAATTCCGGGTCAATCATCATCCCGGCGTCGATGGTTACATGGCGGACATTCAGCCTTGCCGCAAAAGACCGGGCAAATGTAACGTCGGCACCTGGATGCAGCAGGGATGTTTCGGTCACGGCCAGCAGCTTGTCCCTGTCTGAGATAACGTTCGCGGCCACAGATAGCAAAAAGGTGCTGTCCACGCCGCCTGAAAACGCCACCGCCAGCGAGCCGATCTGTTTCAACCAGGATTCAAGGGCCTGTTTTTTAGAATGCGTTTCCTGCATATCATCTTCCTTTCAGGCTGAACCGGGCGGCACCGCCCCTGCGACCTTGGCGCTTCTCAACCGGTTAAAAAACTGTTTACAAAAAACCACGGTTCTTATATAAATTTTTTCTTTAAGAAAACGAACTCTTTTTGGATATTTATATCAAATCTCAGAAAACGGCAAAAGAGGTTTCCATGGGAAAAAAAAGTTTGACCAAATCCACGACAAAAAAAAAGAAAACAACGGGAAAAAAACCTTCCGGCCAGGCCGCCGATATAGCGGTTGAATCGACCCCAAAAGCGCCGGAAGCAAAGGCCGCCGCACCGGCCCCGGCGGCGACTGAAAAGAAAAAACCCGCTGCTAAAAAACCGACAATCAAAACCCTGCTGAAAAAAGATTTCGGCACATGGGCTCCGGCGATGTTGTTTTCCGTTTCACCCGACGAGACTTCTGTCGGCAATTATACGGCCCCGCCGTTTATCGATGACGCAGACCCGGCACAAGCCAAAACGATCCGGGCTCTTCTATCAAAACAATTTGACCTGTCAATCGTTGAAGCGCCCGAAGCCCCTCAGAAACCTGCGGCAACCCCAAAAAAGAAAACCCCGGCAGCAAAACCAGCGACGCCGGAGCCTGCGGTTTCAGCCGAAAAGCCGGTGGAAAAAAAGGCGGAAAAGAAACCACTTTCCATCCCCGAACTCTTAAACCTGAAATTCGAATCATGGCAGCCCGAAAAACTGTTCATGCCTGTGATTGATCCCGCCCACCAGCCGATGTTTTCCGCTCCTGGGTTCGTGGATGCGGAAAATCCCGAAGAAGCCGCAAGAATCAAAGCCCTGCTGACCCGGCAGTTCGATCTGTCCGTGGTGGAATTCACGGAAACTCCGACCGCAACCGAACCTGCTGAAAAAACAGAGATTCCGCCTGAAAAACCTGCCCCTGCGGCAGAAATAGCCGAACCGGCGGTTATTGAACCGGTAAAAACCGAAGAACCGCCGCAACCGGCGGCAGCCAAGCAGCCGGAAATGCCTGCGCCGGAGTCTGAAAAACCAACCATTGTGGTCGAGGCCCCGAAGCCGGTCGAAGAAAAAGCCCCGGAACCGGCAGCCGCAGAACCGCCCAAACCGGTCGAGGCGCCAAAAAAGGAAGAAAAAAAGGAACCCGAAAAACCCAAAGCGGAAATCAAAAAAGAAACGCCCAAGGCACCGGTCAAACCCGCCCCCAAACCAGCGGAAAAAACGCCCGAGCCGCCGACCCCGGTTGAACCGCAGCCGGTCATAAAGAAACCCGAAACCCTGAGCGGTCCCATTAAAATGCTCATCGCCTGCGTTGGGTGCATCTTCGGGTTGCTGATTCTTGCAAGCGCCATGAACACAAGAAATTATTATCTGAAGCCTGCCGTCAACGCGGTTGAAATCTGGCAGGGCACTTTTTCCCCAAAAGGCCGGCACATGATTATGAGCGTCCCCGGCGGCGTCATTCCGGAGCCGGTTCAAACGGTTTATGCCAAAGAACAGGCCCTTGTTCCGGCATTTGACTATTTCATGAAAAAAGCCGACGCCCTCACCGAAACCAAAGGCCAACCGGACTTTGAGGCCATTAAAACCATTCTTTATAGAGCCATTCGCTTTGCCCCCACGATTCGTCATCAAAACGACGTGAAAAGCCGGTTACATCAGATTGATTGTTTGCTTTTGATTTACAAGGCGGATGCGGATGCGGGCAAAGGCACTGTGGAAGGGTATCAGACGGCCATCACCGAACTGAACCGGGTCAAAGCCCTTGGTTTGGAAAAGCCCCAAAAAGCGCTTGTGGACGAAAAACTGGACAAATACAATAAGGCGAAAGCCTTATTGCTCAAAGAATATGCGGTACCCGAAAAATATGCGGCACCCGTCAAGCAACACCCGGCCGAACCGAAACCGCACTAAATAAAATCCAGACGATCAAAACAACAGCGGGTTGCCTCTTCATGGCAACCCGCTGTTTTTATTATTTTAATCTATTTCAGAATTTCCTGTACTTTGCGCCCCAGGGCTTTGGGTGAAATCGGTTTTTGAATAAACGCGACTTCCGAATTGATCGTTACATGGTGAAGGATTGCTTTATCCGAGTATCCGGACATGAACAGAATTTTAAGGTCGGGCATTTTTTTCTTCAGACTGTCGACCAGTTCGCTGCCGCTCATTCCCGGCATCACCACATCGGTGATAATCAGGTCAAGCCGGTCCACCAACTGGTCGCAGAGTGCCAGCGCTTCCCGGCCATCCCGGGCCTCAATCACCGTATACCCGTATTGCTTCAGGACCCTTGCCAGAAGGCCTCTGACGTACTGCTCATCCTCCACCAGAAGGATTGCAGCCGACCCGAAGAGCATTTCGGAAGAAACTTGTTTCTCCTGACTGACGGCGAGTTCCTCCAGGATTACAGGCATATAGATTTTAAATGATGTTCCCTTTCCCGGTTCGCTGTAAACCCAGATATATCCATTACTTTGCTTGATGATACCGTATACCGTGGCCAAGCCGAGGCCCGTTCCCTTCCCTATTTCCTTGGTGGTAAAGAAAGGTTCAAATATTTTTTCCTGGGTTTCCCGATCCATCCCCAACCCGGTATCGCTGATGGACAGCATGACATATGAACCCGGATTCAGCTTAAGGTCATGTTCGCTGGCATATAATTCATCCAGTTCCAGGCAGGCGGTTTCGATGGTCAGTTTTCCGCCATGAGGCATGGCATCTCGTGCATTTATGGCAAGGTTTAATATTACCTGCTGAATTTGTACGGGATCGGCCTTTATCCGGCAGGAAGAGGAGGAAAGAAATGTCTTCAGTTGGATATCCTCGCCGATCATCCGCAAAAGCATTTTTTCCAGCTCTTTAATCTCCGAATTAAGATCCATGATTTTCAGTTCAAAAACCTGATTCCGGCTGAAGGCAAGAAGCTGCCTGGTCAAAGAAGCCGCACTTTTCCCGGCTTTGACAATTTCCTTTAAAAACTCCTCCGCATCGTTTTGTGAGGGATTGTCCTGCATCAACTCGCTGTAGCCGATGATGCTCGTCAGCAAATTGTTGAAATCATGAGCAATGCCCCCTGAAAGCCTGCCGATCGCCTCCATTTTCTGGGCTTGAAAAAACTTGGATTCCAAGTTTTTTCTATCGGTTATATCCTGTTGTGTGCCGATAAACCGCACGGGCTGTCCCTTGTTGTCAAAATCCACACATTTGCCCCGGGACCAGATCCATCGCCACTTGCCATACTTGTTTTTAATACGGTATTCCAGTTCATAATATCGGGCACGGCCTTCCACGTAGTTCTGAAATGCCTCTTCCATCACAGGGATGCTGTCCGGATGCATCCGTTCCTTTAACCATTTGAAGCTGAAGTCAATTGTTTCGGCTTCATATCCGAGCAATCGGATCCAGTTCGGGTCAAATGCGATCTCCCCGGAAATTACGTTCCAGTCCCAGATTCCTTCATCCGTGCCATCCAGCGCCAGCGCCATGCGTTCATTCGCCTCAGCGAGTTCGGCACTGCCGGTCCGGGCAGATTGTTCAAATTCTTGTTTGGTTGTCTGATAGTTCATATTTTCTCTGCCCATTTAAAAGAGATGATCCGCTTTCCTGAGCCGTAAGTAACCCCGTCAACCATGTACGTCTATTCTTTCAGACCCGGAGAAATATGCTATGCCCGAAAATTAAATGAAAGTACTTGATTAATTAAATTTTTTGCCTGTTCCGATGCTTTCAGAGCCTGTTCAATCTGGCTCTGTGAACGGGTATTTGCCGACACATTAACCAGGGCGACCTCGAACTGTTTCTGAAAAAGGATCGCTTCCTTGGTCCATATTTGTAATTTAAATTCAAGGGTCTTTTGAAGATCCTTCAGTTTTTTTGTTTTTGATTTCAGAACATCCTGATTATGTTTGAGTTTAATCAGATTATGGATTCTTGCGATCAATTCATCCACATCAAAAGGCTTTTTAAGATAATCATCCGCCCCCATTCGCAATGCTTTGACCACATTGTCAGGGGCTGTTTTAACCGTCAGGACCATCACCGGTATGTCCGATAAATACGGATCTTTCCTGAGCTTTTCGATCATCTGGAATCCGTCCATGACCGGCATGATGATATCGAGCAAAATGATATCCGGCATGATTTCCCTGGCTATTGCCAGTCCCTGTTTGCCGTCTTCTGCAAAATGAACCGCATAGCCTTCCATTTCCAGGTAGATTTTAAACATATCCCTGTTGTTTTCGTTGTCATCCACAATCAGGATGGACTCTTTCTCAGCCATGGTTACAATTTTTCCTTTTTTTGACTGTCCGGCTTAAAAACCCTGAAAACGGTTCATTCAATGCTGTATCATTTTGATCCAGACCGCATATTTAAAAAGAGCAAGTTGCATGCCATTCGTCGGGAATTTTGATAGTTTATAACTTTTCGCAATTCATGTTTATTCCGTCTAAGAAAAAATATCATGGGAGTGACCGTAACGATTTTATACAAAATTGACCATTCTGATAATAAAAAAGCGTTACGTTTTTACACACTCAGATGATTGCGGTACAGGATTATCTTCACCTGTTCGAAGCGGTTTGCTCTGGAAAAGGTTTTGTTTTTAAAAACTTTACAACACATCGTGAAAGGGATTTATGACATAAGTCGACAATTAATCATTTGTGTGATAAAAAAATTTTTATATGGCCTCTTCGATTTACTGTCAGGTAACAGAGCCTTCTTGCGGAGATATTTTTCCAAAAATAAGCATTATTTAATAACCGCCCAAAGCCCGTATGCCGGTTTCGCCGGGTGGAATAAAAACTGTCCGAAAGTATTTATGAAAAAACCAAAAATCCTGATGATTGATGACAATGAAATTTTTCTTGAGCTGTTTCTTTGTCAGCCTGAAGCACAAGAATTTGAAATAATAACGTTTACATCGGCCGAAAAAGCACTTGAATTCCTCGGCAGGGAATTTGCGGACCTGATTGTATCCGATATTCAAATGCCGGGGATGTCCGGCACGGAACTTTTCGAACATGTCCAGGACCGGCATCCGGATATTCCCTTTATTTTTGTAACCGCCTACGGATCATCGGAAATGGCGATTCAGGCGGTCAAGAAGGGGGCGTTTCATTATTTTGAAAAACCCATTGACAATAAACTGGACCTTTTCTGGTCTACGGTGAAGGAAGCACTGGATAAGCGCCGGCGGCTTGAAGAAATCGAAACCCTGCGAAAGGAAAAGTCTCTTCGGTTAAATACCTCCGCCTCGATCATCGGCCGGTCAAAAGGGATGAAAATGGTTTTTCAATCCGTCAGGGAAGTGGCCGACCTTCCGGTTACCGTACTGGTGTACGGTGAAACGGGAACCGGGAAAGAGCTTGTGGCCAGGGCCATTCACGAGACGGGACAGCGGCGGGACAAGGCTTTTTTTGCCGTCAACTGCAATGAGTTTTCACCGGGAGTCCTGGAAAGCGAGCTGTTCGGGCATGAAAGAGGCGCCTTTACCGGGGCTGTCGGCCAGAAAAAAGGGTTGTTTGAGATTGCGGACAACGGAACACTTTTTTTGGATGAAATCAGCAACGCGCCCGCGGCATTACAGTCAAAATTGTTGAGAGTGCTTGAAACCCATAATTTTTCGAGGGTCGGCGGCACGTCAACCATATCTTCGAATTTTCGGATTGTTGCCGCCACCAACACCCGGCTTGAATCAGAAGTGTCCAAGGGCCGTTTCCGGCAGGATCTGTTGTACCGCCTGAATGTTTTTCCCATTGAAATTCCCCCTTTAAGAGAGCGGAAGGAAGACATTCCCCTGCTGGCCCAATATTATTTTAACCGGTTTAATCAAACCTATCGCCGGTCGCTTGAGGGGATTTCGGAAAAAGCCATGCTGTCGTTGGGTGTATATGACTGGCCGGGTAATGTCCGGGAACTGGTCAATGTCATGGAAAGAGCCGTGATTACGTGCAGTGGGAACATGATCACGACAAAAAATCTTCCGTTTGATGCCGGCGAAGGATTTAACCTTTCCAACTTTAATTTAAAGGAAATGGAAAAATTTTTTATCGGCCTGGCCCTCCAAAAGTCAAATTTCAACAAGACCCATGCCTCCGGATTGCTCGGTATCAGCCGAAAAACCCTGATTGAAAAAGTAAAAAATTATGAAATAAGCGATTCAAGGCATCAGATGGATGAAGTTTTATCGGATAAGGTATAAAAATTTTTGGACTTGGTCATGCTTTCGGCCAGTGGGTGCAAAAATCAAAATATGTCAGAATTTGGAATCCAGGAGTCAGGAGTCAGAATCCAGAATTAAAACGGATTGAATCATTTCTATTCTGGCTCCTGGCTTCCGGCTCCTGAATTCCCGCATTACTAAACTTGATGGCTATGGCCCAAAAGATGATCAAGCCCGAATTTATTCAAATGAAACGATCAATATTTAAACCGCTCTTTATTGCCGGTGTATTGGCGCTGATGTTGTTTGCCAATACGGGTTGGGCGGTTGAGAATCCCGCCAAACCGCTTCCGGAAGAAAACAATGATGCCTATCTGATGGAAGAAATTGTGGTGACCGCCACCCGGATTCAGACCCCGAAGCAGGACGTGGCGGCGAATATCACGGTCGTCACCCGGGAAGATATGGAAAAAATGCCGGCATCCACAGCCGCCGAAGTGCTTCAATATATACCGGGCGTGTCCGTGGAATTTGCCGGTGGTATCGGGAGCAATTCTTCGGCAAGAATCCAGGGATCCGAAGTCCGGCATGTGGCTGTTTATATGGACGGGGTGCCCCTTAACCTCCTGGCGAATCCGTTTACGGATCTTTCCTATGTGCCCATGGATGCCATTGACCGGATCGAGGTTTACAAGGGCGCGGCTTCTTCCGCCTGGGGATCTTCCCTCGGCGGCGTCATCAACATCATTACCAAGGAACCGAACCCGGCAAAGCCCGTTGCGGGAGATATCCGGACGTCATACGGGAAGTCCAATACATCAAAGAACCGGGGGAATATCAGCGGAACCCTGGGCCGGTTCGGGTATCTGCTTTCCCTGACCCATGACGGGAGTGACGGTTTTACCGCTGATTCGGCATATGAACAGAATGCCGTGTACGCCAAATTCGATTATGAAATCGGCGCCGCCAGCCAGCTCAATTTTGTGACCAGCTATGATGACGGGCATAATGAAGATCCGGTGCTCGACTACCCGGATTTCTGGGATGACATCCACCAGGAGCGAACTTACCAGCGGCTGCTGTTTGAAACTTTTCCCTCAAATAATCTCGGCGTCACCGTGGAAGGCCGGCACCATGACTATGACGGTCTGGTGGAAGATGTGTATATGGATCACCGGGAAACCTTTAATGATTACCAGGAGGAATCCTGGGGCGGGAGTGTGAAGATAAACTATGCCCCGAACCCGGCCGAAGCAGTCAATAATGCGGTTAATCTGGGTTTTGACGGCGACTGGGGCCGGTTTGACTGGATTAATTATACCCGAGAATATAAAACCGGGAACCGGGCGGTGTATGCCAATGATACATTGAATCTGGACAAGTTCTCCGTTAACACCGGAATCCGGTATGATGACAACCGGGATTTCGGATCAGCGACCAGTCCTTCCGCAGGCCTCGTCTACCGGATATCGGATGACCGGGCCCTGGTCCGGGCTCAGGTATCGAAAGGATTTTCAGCCCCGCCTGCTTCCTGGGTAAAGGATCCCGTTTACGGCAATCCGGACCTGGACCCCGAAAATGCCGTCAATTATCAGTTGGGCTCTGATGTGCGGATTTCGAAATTTCTAAAGACGGAGCTGAATGTATTTTACGCGGATGTGGACGATCTGATCCGGTATGTTCCGGAAACACGCAAGTATACCAACATTGACAAAGTCATCCGCAAGGGAGTTGAGGCCACCCTTACCGCGACATTTGATTTGGGGCTTGATTTGTCGGCTGCCGGCACTTTCACGGATGTGGAAGATGACCTGACCCATCAGGAGATCAAGGACATTCCCACAACCCAGTATCATGTGTCCGCGGCATATACATATAAATGGATGACCCATTCCGTTTTCGGAAAATATACGGATTATAATTCCTCATATCCGGAAACAAAGGACCGGAAATTCGTGTTTGATTACCTGTTAAACGTCCGGCTGCCCGAAATAGAATATGTGGGCCGTCCCGGTCTCTTTTGCGCAATTTATAATATTTTCAACTCAAACACCCTGTATCGGGACGTCTGGCCCCAGCCGGAACGGTGGGCTGAGGCCGGGGTCCGGCTGGCGTTTTAATAAAACGATGTTAACATGCTTAAATATTACCGTTTAGTCATCAGTTGCCTGTTTCTTTTTGTTCTCATCGCGTCCTGCGATAAGGGGAAAAGCACTTCCGAGGCTGTGGACCCGGCAAATGAAAATATCCTCCGCTTTGATGTGGCAGCACCGTTTGGCTCCCTGAATCCGGCTGAAGTTGAAGTTTCCGGATCAACCGTAATATTCCCGCTGCTTTACAGCTATCTGTGTGTGCCGGATATTAACGGAGAGCTGAAACCGGATCTGGCCGAATCCTGGAGCTATGACCCGGAAACATTTACCTGGGTTATTCATTTAAGAACAGACGCGGTTTTTCACAACGGACAGCCGGTGACGTCCAAAGATGTGAAATATTCGTTTGACACAATTCTAAAAAAACTCCAACCGGCGTTGATGGATTCCATCAGGGATATATCCATTGCGTCCGATTTTGTTTTAAACCTTCACTTAAAAAAAAATGATCCTGAATTCATAAAAAAAATATGGGATATGGAAATCATTTCCAGCACGGAGAAAGATCATATAGATTATTATAATCAGCCCGTCGGATCAGGCCCGTTTCAATTCAGCAATCGAAATAATGATGACCGGATCGTTCTGATCGCAAATAAAAATTATTATAATGGTCGGCCTTCATTGGATGGAGTTGCTTATATTTATCAGCCTGACAAGGAAAAATCATGGACCCGGCTTCTTTCCGGGGCCACGGATATTGCCCAGGAGATTTCTCCAAAGAATTTTAAGATGATAAGGCAATATGAAAACCAATTTTATCTGAATCATTACACATTACATTTTTATTCGATCCTCCTGTATAATATCCACGATCCCCTGTTTCCCGATCCCCTTGTTCGACGGGCGTTAACCCATGCCATTGACCGGGAGTATATTGTCAAAAAGATGCTGAACGGCTACGGCAAGGTGGCGGTCGGTCCCATGGGTGTTGACTCATCATTTCATAACTCGGGCTTAACCCCACTCCCCTATGCCCCTTCAAAAAGCCTGGAACTTCTCCAACAGGCCGGTTGGGCTTTCAATAAAGATAACCGTTATCTATACAAGGGTGGAAAGCGTTTTGAATTCACCCTTCTGGCAGTTAAAGAATATCAGATTGAAAAAAACATCGCGCAATATATCAAACTTTGCCTGAACGATATTGGTATCAAAATGGATATCCAATTGCTTCCGTTGGATAAACTTTATCCACGTTATAATCAAAACGATCAGTTTCAGGCAGTATTAACCGAGTTTAGGGATGCTTATTACCGCCCTGAATACTTAAAAGAAACATGGGCACCGGATTTTCCGGAAAAGTCCGGGGCCGGCGGATTTGAACATCCGGAAGTAAAGCAATTGTTCAACAAAGCTGGCCAAGAAAAAAATCCAATCAAACAAAAGAACTATATGCATAATGTAGACGCCCTGATTACAAATCTTCAGCCCGGAACTTTTCTGTTTCATAAAACCGCCATTGATGTCATGTCCAAACGATTTTTTCTGCCGTTTCCCTTTGCCTTATCTTATCCAGGAATTTATCGACTCAGGCATGCTTCTCTTATCCAAAAATAGTGTGAAACTGTGTGGCTGTATAAAACGGCCTGATCGTAACGGCTTGTAACGCTTATTCCCTGTTTGAAATCCTGTTTTAATAATTCTCTTTTTAATACAATTGGTTATTTTAGTTTAATCGGGTTCGATTATTCGGCATCAAGTTTGCAATTACTTAAACGCAAATGGGTGTTTGACGTGTAACTAATTAACTTTAAAGGAGAATTAAGATGAAAAAAGCAAAAAAACTGATCGTGGTCAAATCCGGCAATTACAAAACCAAAAAAACCTCCATGATGTGCTGCGGTAACGGGCCATTTGCCCGCCAGTAACCATAATAAAACTTTGTTTTCCCTGGGCATCTGGTTCTGGCGGTGCCCAGGGAGAAACAATCGTTATTCAGCAAAGGACAGATGATGCACGATCTGAAAAAATCCCGATTTACCATTGAAATGCCCATTGAAGCAGGCATGGAAACCTATATGGCCTTGTATCAGACCATGACCGGCGCATTTGTGCTGGTGCCTGAAACCGTTTGGCCGGATATTTTCAATCGCCCAAATGAATTGTCCGATCCGGAACTCATTGACGATCTGCGGGACCAGGGATTTCTGGTCAAGACAGACGTGGATGAAACCGCGGTGTTTGAGTGCTGGAAGCAGCAGCATGTGCATAATTACGACACCATCACATCCAAGGTCAATGTGACCCGCAAATGCAACAACCGGTGCACCTATTGCATTCTCGATTATGAAGCCAGAGAGATGACGCCGGATACGGCCCGGGCCATGGATGAATTTTATTTGGATACCATCAACCACCGGCGGCCCCTTTCCGTCCGGGACGATTACCTGGGGGGCGAGCCCCTGCTGAACACCGGCGTCCTGCTGGCCAGCGCCGCCCGGCGTTTCAATCATTGCCGGAAAAACAATATTGATTACGGGTTTACCATCACCACCAACGGGGTGTTGCTGTCACGGACCATTGTGTCGAAAATGAAAGCCGTCAGTCTGGCGGGTATCCGGGTCAGCCTGGCCGGTCCGGCCCAGGTCCATGATCTGTTGCGGCCGTCGGCAACCCAGGGAAAGACCTATGGTACCATCATTAAAAATTTAAAATCCGTATCCGGCATGACACCCATTACCATTGAGTGCCAGTATGACAGCGGCTCCACGGATTACCGGTTCATGCCGGAAATGTATGATGATTTTAAAAAACAGAATATCGTCATTGATGATATTCACTTTACCCCCATATTGAAAAAAAGAGGCGAATGCCGTTTTAATACCGGCCTGGGAGACCCCGGGATTGCGCTGGATCTGATAAAAGAAGCGAGAAATTATGGATATTCATCACAACGGGAGGCTCCCGCCAGTTTATGCCGTGCGGATTTTAAAGCCATGTTTGTGTTTGATACCGACGGGTCGATTATTCCCTGCCCGGGCCTGCAGGAGGGAGAGATGGCCTACGGCCATGTCACAAAAGGGGTCGACTTCATTGCTGAATCCCAGCTCCTGAAGCGAAACCTGCCGGACAAATGCTTAAACTATTGCGATTTATTGCCCCTCTGCATGGGCGGATGCCGTCAGCAGGCCCTGGTGTATCGGGGTGATTTTGCGGGAATCGACTGTCAGTATGATACCCAACGGCTTTTTCTGGATGATTATATCCGGGAAATGGCTTTGGGCGCTTTATCTCGAGAAGAAGGGGCGCAGGAAGAAAGGGCATATGAAGAAAATACCTGCAGGGTGAAGGCCGCCTGATGCAAGCCGGGCCGATGCATCAAAAATACCTGGTGATCGGTGTTGATTTTTTTTCAGACATCGGGAACAAATTCATCGGCTTGATCCTTCTGGATCTTCTGGTGTTTAAGGGCGCGAGCGCTTTGTCCAGCCTGGTGTTGCTCTGCATCATCGATCAACTGCCCTCTGTTTTGTTAAGTCCGTTTGCCGGAGTTTACATTGACCGGGTGGGGCCGAAAAAATGGCTGATGCTTGTGAATATGGGCAAATGCGTGCTTGTGGCGGTGATTGCGGCAACCGCATCCCGGTGGATGATTTTTCCGGTTTATTTCTGCTTTATCCTGGCCTCGCTGTTTTTTTCCATCGGCCACCTTTCCCTGGTGCCGATGCTGATACCCAAAAATCGACTGATGGCGTTTAACGCGCTAAATGAACGGATCGCCATTGCCGGGGGCATACTGTCCCCCTGGCTCATCGGCATGATGCTTGAAAAAACCGGCCGCACCACCGCACTGGGACTGGCCGGTCTGATTTTCGCTTTTACGCTTTTGCTGATTGCCGGACTGCCGAAACTCAATGAAAGCCAGCCTCCTGCAAAAGCCGGACAGGTTTTAAAGCCAAAAACCGGCCGCCTTTTTTCCAGAACCCGGGCCTCCTTTCATGGATGTCATATCAATTATATATATTTTCTCATGCTGGGATTCGTCCTGCTGGGGGGAGGGGTGTTGAATATCGGTTTGCCTTTTTATTTCAAGACGAATCTGAATGGGGATATCGCCCGGTGGGGATTTATCATGTCCGCATTTCAGGCAGGCGCTTTTTCTTCCACTCTTTTGCTCCCCATCTGCGAAGCAAGATTAAAACAGCAGGCGATTCCTTCCTTCAGCTTTCTGGTCCTCGGAGGGGCCATGTTTGTGCTTCCCTATGCGACAAATTACCTTCAGGTGTCAGTGCTGATGTTTTTTCTGGGGTGCGGGTTCACCCTGCTCCATATTTTCTGGGAAAGCCTTATCCAGCAATACAGTCCCCGGCATATGATGGGCAAGACCATGTCCTTGCTGTCCTCTTACAAAGGTCTTTGCTATTTGGGGACAGTGCTCGCCGGCGCGGTGATATCCAGTTTCTGGGGGGCCGAATCGTTTTTGATGATCGGGTCCCTGGTGGTCGGTTCCGCTTTTTTTATACCCCAAAAACAATAAGAATTTCTTTACATTTCACAGGTTCATCCTCTATTGTCTTTTTATGACCCGCCATAAAAAGACAAAACTGATCTATAAATTCCTGTCATTTATTCTCCCGTTTATTATTCTCTCAATTGTTATCACGAGCGCGATCCTGTCTTTGACAAACTATAATTTTTTTCAAAAAACCATCCATCAGGATTACCGGAATATTTTGAAAAGTTCAGCCGGTGAGATCCGTCTGTTCATGGACAATTCGCGACGCAATCTGGAAAGTCTTGCTTTGCTGATGGCCTCAACAAAACTGGATCCGTGGCAGAAGGAAATCGCCCTGACAGCGTTTCTTCATACCAATCCCCAGTTTGTGTCAATCGATCTGTTCTCTGCGAACGGGGAAAAAATCATCTCCACCATTTCAGAGGACGGGGATTCCAATAGCATGGACCCGAAAATGTTTGAAAGAGTCCTTTCCGGACAGGTGGAAATCTCCGGTATCATCGTAGCTGAAAACGATATCCCCCATGTGAATGTGGCCGTGCCGATATTGCGTTTGGGAAAAGTCAATGAAGTCCTGTGGGCGGAATTAAACCTTAAATCCATCTGGGATGTTCTGGAGGGGATCACCATCGGCGACACCGGGCAGGTCTATATCCTGGATTTATCCGGCCGCTACATTGCCCACAGGGAAATCGACCGGGTGGTCCGGGCGCTGTCTATCAAAAAAACGGATATTTTAGAAAAAATCCGGGACGCGGAAGCACCGGTTGAATGGATTGATAACAAAGAAGGCAACCCGTCCTACAACCTGGGGGTTTACGTTCCGGGACTCGACTGGGTCGTGGCTTTACAGCAGCCGAGGACAGAAATTTACGCATATCTGTACCGCAATATCTTCTGGGCGATGCTGGTAACGTTATCAATCTGCATTGTGGCGGTTTTTTTAGGGTGGAGTTGGATAAAACGGTTTCTGATCCCCATCCAGACCCTGCATCGCCAGGTCCAGATTATCGGCCAGGGAAATCTTGACCAGAAAGTAACTATTGAAACGGAAGATGAAATCGGCGATCTCGGCAGCGCATTCAACGAAATGACGGATTCCCTGAAAGAACACATTGCCCGGGAAGTGGAAACCGCCCGAACGCTGGTACACACGAAAAACCTGGCGATCCTCGGCACGGCATCGAGCAAGGTGACCCATGAAGTGGGGAATTTTCTGAACAATACTTATATGGCCCTGTCCGGATTGAAAAGAGAGGCCCTCAGTCAAAGAGGTGAAAAGATACTGAAGATCATAGAGAATGAATCCGGCAGGGTAAATGAGTTCATCCAGAAATTTCTTCAGTTCGCCAAAAAACCCGACCTGCATTTACAAAAAAGCCCCCTGGATCTGATCATCCGGGAAATTCTGACCATCATCCAGCCGGAAGCCGAAAAAAGAGGGATTGAAATCGAGCTGATCTGGGATGCGGAAATTCCCCTTGTCAACATTGATGCCGGCCTGATGAGCCAGGTCATGAACAACCTGGTCAAAAACAGCATGGAAGCCATACCGGGTGCCGGGAAAATCACCATCAACGGAAACATTGAACATGAAAATCTTGTGATATCCGTTAAAGATACCGGTGCGGGAATTGCCGCGGAAAACCTGGAAAAGATTTTTGAACCGTTTTTCACCACCAAAGGGGTCAAGGGGACGGGGCTTGGCATGCCGATTATAAAAACAAATGTGGAGGCCCACGGCGGAACCATTGAGTGCCGGAGCACCCCCGGTAACGGCGCTGCATTTATTATCCGGCTGCCGATGCGGTAACCTGACTTGAGAAAACGGCCTCCATCATTGTTTCGGCCAGTGGGTATAAAATCAGGATATGTTTAATCCGGAATCCAGAATTCAGGAGCCAGAATCCAGAATCCAGAATCCAGAATCCAGAATTAAAACGGATTGAATCATTTCTATTCTGACTCCTGGCTTCTGGCTCCTGAATTCCCGTGTAACCAAATCCGATGGCGATGGCCGAAAAGTTGATCAAGCCCGAAAAAGCAACTGCCTATTAGTGTGATCAGTACAAATGACAGACCACTTCCCGCCCGTCAACCGACGATACGGCAGGCTCCTGCCGGCTGCAGACCGGCATGGCTTCCGGGCACCGGGGATGAAACCGGCAGCCGGACGGCGGCGACAGGGAGGAAGGGATTTCGCCTTTCAGGATAATCCGCTCGTGACGGCTCACGCCCGGAACCGGGACTGCTGCAATCAGGGCTCTGGTGTAAGGATGGAGCGGCGCACGGACAATATCAATGGTGTTCCCGGATTCCACAATGCGGCCCAGGTACATCACCGCCGTCCGGTCGGCGATATTGCTGACCACGCTGAGATCATGGGAAATGAACAGCAGGGAAAGGTGGTGGCGCGCCTGAAGGGATTTCAGCAAATTCACCACCTGGGCCTGGATTGACACGTCAAGGGCGCTGACCGCCTCATCGCAGATCACCAGTTCCGGCCTTAAGGATATGGCCCGGGCAATGCTGATGCGCTGGCGCTGGCCCCCGGAAAATTCATGGGGAAACCGGTACAAGGCGTCTTCCGAAAGACCGACTTCCGCGAGCAGGCGTCTGGCGTGGGCGGGTTTGGAGACTTCAATTTTTTTAAACTGAGTAAGCCCTTCGGTGATGATATCAATTACGGTCATACGGGGGTTTAAAGATGACATGGGGTCCTGAAATATGACCTGGACCCGCTGCCTCAGCCGGTTCATTTCCTTCGGCGTCAATTGAAGCAGGGAACGACCGTCAAACAAAATATCTCCGTTGCTCGCCTTCTCAAGGCCCAGGATGGTCCGGCCCAGGGTGGTTTTGCCGCAACCGGATTCCCCCACCAGCCCCAAAACTTCCCCCCGGCGGATTTCCAGGCTAACCCCATCCACAGCCCGCACATAAGCGGCGGTTTTTGAAAAAAATCCCCGTTTGACCGGAAACCACGTGTTCAAATCAACCACCTGAAGCAGGGGTTCTGACTGGGCATCACATTTGTTTGCGGCGTTCTTCATTGCATCCTGTCACGCTTAAAAAATATCGGCATCTGTTATTTATTGAGTTGCCGATGGGGGCTCGACTTAAACCGGTTTGTCCTCCAGAAGAAAACAGGCGGCCCGGTGTCCGTCACCGTCACCGCAGTCATAAAAAGGAGGGGATGATTCCCGGCACCGGTCCATTGCAAATGCACACCTTGTATGGAAATGACATCCCTGCGGATAATCAAAGGGAGACGGAACCTGGCCGGGGATGTCCTTCAACGGTTCCCTGAGCCCGGTCAGCTTTGGAATCGCCTGGAGCAACCCGATGGTGTAAGGATGTTTAGGCTTAAAAAAAATATCATCCCGACTGCCGGTTTCAACAATCCGGGAGGCATACATCACCAGAATCCGCTCACACATTTCCCACACGACCCCCATGTCATGGGTAATGAGCAGCATGGCGGTATGATTTTCCTTCATTTTCCGTATCAATGCAAAGATCTGGGCCTGGGTGGTCACATCTAATGCCGTGGTCGGCTCATCGGCGATGATGAGCCGTGGCGCCAGCATGAGGGCCATAGCGATCATGATCCGCTGCTGCATGCCCCCCGACAGTTGAAAGGGATAGCTGTACATCCGGTCCCCGGCATCCGGGATGCCCATCTTGCTCAGCCAGCCCTCGGCAACCTGCCAGGCCTGTTT
Organism: Desulfosalsimonadaceae bacterium; assembly: GCA_049297455.1. Lineage (GTDB taxonomy): Bacteria > Desulfobacterota > Desulfobacteria > Desulfobacterales > Desulfosalsimonadaceae > SURF-3. The sequence continues at coordinate 26,671 of JBAQUK010000178.1, forward strand.
GCGGGGCATGTCCTGATGCAGCCGGATGGTTTCAACCATCTGCCGGCCGATGCGATGGAGCGGCGACAGCGCGGACAAGGGCTCCTGAAAGATCATGCTGATGGCTTTGCCCCGGATATCGCGCAGTTCTGAAGACGTGAGTGTCATCAAATTCCGGCCGTCAAACCATATTTCGCCGGATTCGATTTTCCCCGGCGGGCACGGGATCAGACGGGGAATGCTTAAGGCAGTGACGGATTTGCCGCACCCCGACTCCCCCACCAGACCCACGGTTTCGCCGGTTTGCACGTCAAAGGAGATACCGTCGGCGGCGATAAACTTGCCGTCATCAACGGAAAAACTGACGGTCAGGCCCCGGACAGACAGCAACCCGGTCTTTTGTTCATCCCGCTTATGACGATCCATTATCCGCATGAAATATTATTGAAACCTCTGATACTGTTTTGGATCATACGCATTCCGAATCCCTTCCCCCACAAACACGCCCAGCAGCATGACCCCGAAAAGCGCCAGGGACGGGTACAGAATCAGCCACCAGGCCCACCGGTATTGCTGGGCCTGAAACAACAGTTCGCCCCAGCTTGGCGTGGGGGGCGGAAGTCCGAATCCCAGATAATCCAGGGCCGCCAGGGACCCGATGGCCCCCACCAGCGAAAAAGGAAAAAACGTGATCACCGGCACCAGGGCATTGGGCAAAATATGCCGGAAAATAATCTTGAAAGACGGCACCCCCATGCACCGGGCCGCTTCCACAAAGGGACGTTTTCTCAAATTCAAAAATTCCGCCCGGATATAATAGGAGATGCCCACCCAGTTGAACACGCCGTAACAGACCAGAAGCAGGATAAAGCTCCGGCCGTAAATCGATCCCATCAGGATCATAATGTACAAAAAAGGCAGTGCACTCCAAATTTCAATCAGCCGTTGGGCGGTGATATCCAGTTTTCCCGCATAAAAGCCCTGCACCGCCCCGGCCATCACGCCAATCAGCATGGAACACGCCACCAGCATGAGCCCGAAGGTCAGCGATATCCGGAAACCATAAAGGATACGGGCAAGAACATCCCTGCCCGCGCCGTCGATACCGAGGGGATGGCCCTCTACCGGCGGATAGGGGAACCGCACCTCCTCTTTCATAAACGAGGCGGTGTATGGACGGTTTTTGATGGTGAGGTGGTAATCATCCACCGGGTGATCAAACCGGCTGGCAATCAAGGTTAAAAGAAGCTGGGCCTGATCTTTCGGAACTTGATCCCAAAGGGTTGTTTTTGAGGTAATGGGTTGCAGCGACCGGTGGAAGGAAATGACGGTTTTCTCTTCTCCGGGGTCGGCAATTTCCCGAAGCGTGAGCCGTATGGTTTCCGGCGCCCGGTTCCGCTTTCGAAAAGTGGAAAGCGACACCATCACCTTTTTGTACGAATGCGTCTCAATGACAAATTCCGAATACGGGGCATCCTGGTTTGAAAACCGCCGGGAAATGGATTGAAGCAGGTCATCCGGCAAGGGCAAAAAGTCGCGAAGATTTTTTCCGCTTATTTCGCTTTGGCCATTTTCAGCAATAAATTCGGCATAATGGAAACGTTCAATGGTCAAATCCGGCCGGATGTTAAGTTCCCCGATGCCCGGCTCGGGTGTCAGGGTGAGCACCACCTCATCGGCCACAGGAACGGTTTTCGGGTCCATGCTTTCAAAAGGGCCATAGGGAAACAGGGGGAAAATCATGTGATTTTCCCCGGATGCCCGAAACGCGTCAGACATTTCCAGCGTTTTGAAGTCCGGCCTTGTCTGCCTGCCGCTGCCGGTGAACACATCTTCGGAAGCATAGGACACCAGCGGAAAATAGAACCGGCCGTCATACCGGACAACCAGCGGCACATTATTGCAGATGAGTTCGGAGGTCAGGCTGAGTCCATATAGCACCGCAATGATCCATAGAGACACATAAGCGCGCCGCATGGATTTAAACCGCGAAAACCGCTTTCGGGCCACCGGGTTTTTCAGGATGCGAATCGGCATTTCGGCAATAACTCGTTATAGCGAATATGATCGGTCAGGATTTCTGGAAATTGATTCTCGGATCAATGAGCACATATAAAAAATCGGAAAAAATATTGCCCAAGAGGCCAAGAATGGATGTCAGCGAAAGAATGCCCATAAATACCGGATAGTCCCGGCCCACGATGGCCTCAAGGCTCAGCCGCCCCATGCCGGGAATTTCAAACACCTGCTCAATAATGACTGAGCCGGCAAACATCACGGTGAGAATGCCGCTCATGCCGGTGGCGATGGGAATCAGGGAATTCCGAAACGCGTGCCCCCAGACCGCCCGGGAAAAACTCCCCCCTTTGGCCATCACCGTCCGGATATAGTCCTTGCTGATTTGCTCGATGAGCGAATTTTTCATCAGCAGCGTCAATACGGCAAAATTCCCGATCACATAGCACAAGACCGGCAAAAACATATGCATAAAAATATCTTTGGTTTTTTCAAAACCGGTCATGGCATGAAACCCTTCGGAATAAAACCCCGAGATGGGGAATATGTCCCACATGCCCTCAACCGTCCCGCAAAGCAGCATTTTCAAGACCATGCCAAAGGCAAAGGCGGGAATCGCATACCCCACAAATACAATCACACTGGAAGCCAGATCAAACAGGCTGTTATGCCGCAATGCCTTGAAAATCCCCAGGGGAATACACACCAGATAGGAGAGCAGGAATCCGGTCAGGCCGAAAATAAGTGACACGTTGAATCTTTCCCGTATCAACTGCCAGGCTGTTTTATTGGGGAATTTATAGGAAGGCATCTTCATCCCGATCCGGTCTTTGACCAGCCATTGCCAGTATCGATCAAAAACCGGCCGGTCAAATCCGTAATAGGCTTCAATTTCCTTGCGCTGTTTTTCGCTGATGGTCTGGGCGGCGCCGCTCCCGCCCCTGGCTTCCCCTTCTCCGAGTCCCTTCATCTGCATGATGGCCTGCTCCACCGGCCCGCCGGGAACAAATTGAATCATGACAAAACACAAAATGGTAATCCCGATAAATGTCGGAATTACCAGCAGTAACCGCTTGATAAAATAATCCAGGCGCTCCATAGGTCCTCATCAGAAATGGGGTATTCAGCCAAAAAAAATTTTGGCATGACGCCAACTGTTTTTGATTACGTGAAAAACCCGCTATTATCAAGCGTGAATTCAAATATAGAGAAGGTTCCCTTTTGGATGATAAAAAAAATTTGACCGAACTCGATACCTTATCAAATGGCTGCAATCACCCGACACAAGGGTAAACGATGATTCTTTTTATTGACAAGCGCCCGATTTTTTCGGAAAAATGATAAACTACCTAACCTTAACCGGCCCTGGCGCTCCACGTATCATGCTGAACCCAACGAATACAAATGATCCGGAACAGAACCTGATCCTGGACCTTGCCAGCATAGCAACGGATTCTCCGGATGAGGACACGGTACTGGATCTGGACACCATCGCCTTTCCGGACAGGAAAAAACGCTCGCCCGTCCTGTCCGTCATCAAGATCAACGCACCGGATTTACAATTCCTGACGCGATGCAGCCTCCCATTGATGTTCATCCTCTACTTTGCCACCGGCCTGAAACCGCCGCTTCTGATCCCCCTTTATATGGTTATTGTCTTGTGCGTCCTGTTTCTCGCCTTTCATGTTTCTGCGTACCACCAGATTAAACAGAACGTTCTTTTAAACAGAAACATCATATCCGCCAACCAGATCGACGTGACTGCCGCGCATCTGGCATGGCTGATTGATCCGGCAGACCCGGCCCCGATGATGATGCTGGTTGCTCTGGCTGTTATTGGAAACGGGATGCAACATGGATTCAGATCGTTCCGCTCCCTTCTTCAAATCGCTGCATGGGCCACACCCCTGGTATTCCTGCTTCGCATACAACTCATCGGGTTTGAACCGCTTTCTGTTATTTTTGTGATTTTATGCGCCTTCCTGATCATTTACACCTATATTCTGATCGGACGGAACGACAAAACCCGGCTTGAAAATGAAAGCCGGACCACCCGTCTTGAACTGAATAACTATAAATTAAAACAACTGGGAATTGCGCTGCAAAAAAGCGAAGCGCGATACAGAAATATTTTTGACAACAGCACGGCCGCCATGGTTCTGCTTGAAAACGACATGCGGATTTCCCTCGTAAATGCAAGCTTTGAAAAATTGACCTTATATTCCAAAGGCGAATTATATGACAAAAAACGGTTGTCGGATATCATTTACCGGGACGATCTGGAACGAATCAAGCGATTTCATGCCCGAAGAAAAAAAATGGGCGGCACGACACCCACTGAATATGAATGCAAACTGGTGGATAAATTAAATAACATCAAACACGTCATCATACGGTTCAATATCACCCAGTGGCACGAACGGATCATGGCCACCATCGAAGATGTAACGGTCCAAAAAAAATCAAGGGCCGCACTTCTGAAATCCGGTAAAAAACTGCGGGAGACTTTCGCCCTGCTGTCTCAAAGCGAAAAAGGATATCGAAACCTGTTTGAAAATACCGGCACAGCCACCATCCTGGTGGAAAAGAACATGCGTATCTCCATGGTGAATACAAAATTCACCGAACTGACCGGATATGAAAAAAATGAGATTGTCGGCAAAAAACGCTTGAGCGAATTTATTGAGCGCAAAAACCTGTATCGAATCCGGCGGTTTCAGATAAAACAAAAAAAGAAAGGGCTGCCCCTGCCGACGGAATATGAATGCCTGATGATCGACAAAGCGAAACACATGAAATACGTTGTGATGAAAACCTATTCCCCGCCGGAGCAGGATATCAGCATCGTATCGTTTTTTGACATCACCCAACGGAAACAGGCCGAAGCCGCGCTTCAGGAAGCCCATGAACAGCTTCGGCTGATCTCCACCACGGACGAACTGACCCAAGTGGCCAATCGCCGTCAGTTCAATGAACGGCTGACCATTGAATGGAGTCGTCTCAGACGGGAAGGATTGCCCTTGTCGCTGATCATGTGCGATGTGGACTGCTTTAAATCGTACAACGACACCTATGGCCACCAACACGGCGATCAGTGCCTGCGATCCATCGCAGAGGCGTTAAAAACCACATTCAAACGGTCGGCAGACGTGGTGGCCCGATACGGGGGGGAAGAATTCGCCGTTATCATGCCGAATACGGACATACAAGACGCCATGCAATTGGCCGAAACCGCACGAATCGCCATTGAAAAACTGAACATCCCGAATAAAGCCTCTATTGTATCGCCCTATGTCACATTGAGCCTGGGCGCCTCCGCCCTGATCCCTTCACATCAACTGACATCCGACGCCATCATAAAGAATGCCGACAACGCCCTTTATGAAGCCAAACGGCAAGGGCGCAACCGATGCGTTTCCGGGGTGTGCAGCCAGCAGATAAGCCTGGAGGTTTCGTTCCGCAAAGAGTAAATTCGCTACTTGGGATTTTTTAGGGGGAAACCCATAAAAAAAGGAGGCACGGCATATGCCGTGTCCCCTTTTATAACAATGTAAAATATAATAAATTTTAACGCTTGGAGAACTGGAACCTCGCTCTGGCACCTTTCTGGCCGTATTTTTTGCGTTCTTTCTTTCTGGGGTCCCGTGTTACAAATCCGGCCCGTTTCAGCACATGCCTGAAATCCGGATTGAACTGAAAAAGCGCCTGGGTAATACCATGCCTGACAGCACCCGCTTGTCCAACCGTGCCGCCGCCTTTAACATTGACTGTAATATCGAACGCACCCACCGTATTGGTCAATTCAAACGGTTGCGCTGTAATCTGTTTTGCAGCGTCCACCCTGAAATATTCGTCCATCGGTTTGTTGTTGACAATAAATATACCCGTACCGGGTTTCAGCCATGTTCTGGCAATCGCGGTTTTTCGTTTGCCTGTTGCATAATATGTAGTTTCTTGTCCCATTATAAACGCTTTGCTCCAATCATTTGATTAATATATCGCTTACCTCGATGCTTGCACCTTCACATCGAACGGCTGCGGCTGCTGGGCCTCATGAGGATGTGTGCTGCCGGCATAGACCTTCAGCTTTTTGAACATAGAAGTCCCCAGCGCATTTTTCGGCAGCATCCCTTTGACCGCAAACCGGATCAGGTCTTCAGGCCGTTTTTCAATCAGTTTCCCGGCGGTGATTTCTTTCAATCCACCGATATAACCGCTGTAACTGTAATACATCTTCTGCTGATGTTTTCGACCGGTCAACACAATCTTATCCGCATTGACGACAACCACAAAATCACCACAATCCACATGCGGTGTAAACAACGGATTGTGCTTGCCCCGCAATCTCGCCGCAATCACACTGGCCAGCCGTCCGAGAACCATTCCTTCGGCGTCGACAATCAGCCATTTTTTGTCAATATCATTCTGCTTGGCACTATATGTATATTTTTTCACTGCCTGTCACTCCTGTCAAAAAAATTAATTCATGATTACTATGGAGAAATCATTTTATTGTCAAGAAAAAACTGAGATATTTTCAGACGGATAATTATTTATGGCGACGTTCGACGCAACCCGAGATGGAGGTATGCGGTATCCGAGGCTTTTCTGCCAGTGGAAGTTCTCATGATCAAGCCGGTTTTCAGTAAAAACGGCTCCACCACATCCACAAGGGTATCCGTCTCTTCCTGAAGCGTCGCGGCCACCGCTTCGATGCCCACCGGCCCGCCGTTGTAATAGTTGATAATGGTCTCGATATACCGCCGATCCAGGGGGGTAAGTCCCGCATTGTCCACGCCTTCCAGTTGGAGCGCCTGTTCCACGGTTTCTCGAGTGATTTTGCCGTCCCCACGCACCTGGGCATAATCCCGGACCCTTTTAAGCAGCCGGTTTATGATCCTGGGCGTCCCCCGGGAGCGTTTGGAAAGCTCAAGCGCCCCGTCGGATGTAATGGTCAGATGCAGCAACGCTGCCGACCGGCGAACAATTTTTTCAAGATCTTCGTTTGTATAAAAATCCAGACTCCGGAAAAGACCGAACCGGTCCCGCAAAGGTGCCGACAGCAGTCCCACCCGGGTGGTGGCGCCCACCAGTGTAAATGGTTTCAACTGGAACCGGTGGCTGCGTGCGTTAACGCCCTTGTCAAAAATAAAATCAATGGAAAAATCTTCCATTGCGGGATACAATAGTTCCTCAACGGCCCGGGGTGTCCGGTGAATTTCATCAATAAAGAGCACATCTCCGGCATCCAGATGGGTCAGCATGCCGATGAGGTCCCCCCCTTTTTCAAGGGCCGGTCCGGATGTGAGAACGAGTTTCGTGCCCATTTCATTGGCGACAATATGAGCAAGAGTCGTTTTCCCAAGGCCCGGGGGGCCGTGCAGCAGCACGTGGTCAAGCGCTTCCCCCCTCTGTTTTGTGGCCTTAATGGCGATTTCCAGAGTTTCCAGCACTTCCGCCTGTCCGATATAATCCCGGAGGCGTTCCGGCCTCAGGGAAATAATATCCGGTTCCTGGTCCATGGGCAGGGAGGCGCACGTCAGTATTCCCTGCTGCTCCGACGTATATGAAAAAATATCATCAGTCATTGGACATCTCGCCGCGATAGACTTCATCAAACAAATCTTCAGGGTTTGAAATAAGTGGTTTGCGTTTCAGAGCGGAAGTCACCATTTGTTTTGCTTCAGGCAATTTGTGACCCAGCTGTTCCACCAGCACCCCGATGACCTGGTCGATAAAATCTCCGGAAGAGTTAGGCTCATCAACGGATTCCTCACGGATTAAAGCGAATTTGCCCATCTTGCCCTGAAGGGTGGCAACAATTTTCCCGGCAGTTCTCTCGCCGATCCCGTTAAGCTTTTTTAATGCCTCGATATTTTTAGACTCAATGGCCCGGGCAATATCGCGGACCGATACGTTCAACGCTTTGACGGCCTTTAAGGGGCCGATGGCTTCAACGGAGATAAATTGCTGAAAAAATTCCCGTTCCGCCTCCAGGTGGAAGCCGATTAACACCGGTTTGGGCTGCCGGTCCGTCTGATGGTAATAAATATACAAAGCCACCGTATCGCCGATTGCTTTCGCGTTGAGCGCATCCATCACAAATAAGGGAATGAGCACTTCATACCCGACCTGATTGGCAAGCAGGATAATGCGGTCAGCTTCTTTTTTTTTGAGGGTCCCCTCAAGATATGCGATCATAACAATCCGCTTGTCTCAATAAATTGGTGTTCATATGGGATAAAAGAGTCAAAGAATGCGGAAAACTCAGAACGGATTGACAGGAATCAGGGACACGGATGCGATAACAAATGATTGTCCCATCGAAAAAGCCCGATCATTGCCAGCGCCATTGCATCCGAACAGTGATAGGGTGTAATGGGTGCGGAATGGTTCAATCGGCGCCTGACGCTCTCCTCAAGCTGTTTTTTCCCTGCGCGGCCGCTTCCGGTCAGGACCTGCTTTGCTTCACGAACGGAAACTTCCATGATGGGAATATTTTTGCGGCATCCGGCCAGAAGAATAACACCGGTAACTTTGCCCAGCGTAATTCCGGACTGGGGAAATTTTTCAACGGAAAAAACATCTTCCACGACCATCAAATCAGGCCCCTCAGCTTCCAATACCGATAACATGCCTGAATAGATAACATTCAGACGGTCCTGAAGTTTCTGGCATGGCGTTGTCTTGATCGCCCCGTAAGAAAAACTGCTGACACACAATCCCTCCCCCCTGACAACCGCCACTCCGGTGGCCGCCAACCCGGGATCAATGCCGACAACCTTGATCATGCCATCCGGGGGGCAAACCATCGGCTTTTATTCAAGCTGACTGATCTTCTGGCGTGCGGTTTTGGCTTCACCTGAATTGGGAAACTTTTTGATCAATTCCTGAAAAACCAGACGGGCGTTGGCTTTCTCGCCAAGCTTATCAAAGGCGAGCCCCTGCTTTAAATACGCGGATGGGGCTTTGTTGTCATTGGGATATTTTTCGATCACTTCCTGATATTCCAGAATCGCTTTTTGAAACCAGCCTTCCTTAAAATAACTTTCGCCGATCCAGAACCGTGCATTGTCCGCCTCGTCCGATTTCGGATAATTTTTCAGAAAGGTTTCAAATCCTTGTCTCGCGACTTCATAATCTCCGCGATCATATGCCTGCTTGGCGATATTGTAGGTTTCTTTTTCTGAAAAATTTCCAGGAGCTGCACTGCCACCCGGACTCTCGGCAGGAACGGCCTGTGGGTCCATTTGATTTGGCACCATCGGCTCCGGCCCCATAACACTTTCCTGTCCTCTCAAGCCGGATTCGCTGCCGCTTGTTGTTTGGATAGATTGCGCGATGGCGGCGGCATTTTTTTTAAGGGCCTGATCAAAGTTGTGCTCGGTTTCATCAATCCGGCCGTTAAGTTTTGCAACTTCTTCTTTCAGTTGATAAAATTCAGCACCCTGCCCCGCATATTGGTCTTTTAAACGGTTGTCCTTTGCCTGCTGGCTTGCAATATCGTCCTTTATTTGCTGCATCTTGATTTCCAATTGCAGCATGCGTCTTTCAAGATTTTTCACGTCCTGATTGAGTGCGCATCCGGAAAAGAAAATAAACCCGCATATCACCAAAATAAAGTTAATTCGCATACCAGACTCTCTCGTAATGGATACCATCACCCGTTTTAGGCGGCGCAAACGCCATTGATAGCAACAGAAAACGCTTGAACTGATTCCCTTATAAAATATGGTGATTCTGCAGCCGTTTTCAACTGCAGAATCACCGGATATTCATTATCAACGGAATAAAAACCAACCGTGGATACTAGTTGTTCAATACAAAATGACCACGACGATTTTTTGCCCAAGCAGCTTCATCGCTACCCATGACAGCCGGTTTTTCTTCGCCGTAGCTGACGGCTTTCATTTGATCGGCACTGATTCCGGCATTGGCCAGGAAGGATACGATGCTCTGTGCACGTCTTTCGCCAAGGGCGATGTTGTATTCGTTCGTGCCGCGCTCATCGCAATGTCCTTCAACGATAATGGAGGCACCTGCATTGTCTCTGAGATAGGCAACTTTCTGGTTCAGAATTTCAATCGCTTCGGCGGTCAGCGTGGCATCATCAAAGTTAAAATACACATCTTCATTTTCAAATGCTTGTCTCAGACGGAGCGCTTCCGCTTCTCTTTCCTGCGCAGCCCGCTGTGCTGTCAATTCTTCGTCAGAAGGGCCCTGGGTGGTTGCTTGGGGATATTGATCCGTGGTATCCACTTTTGCCTTCTTTGAACAAGCCGATGCGGTAATCAAAAGACCGATCATGAGAACTACCATTCCGATTTTCCAACACAAATTACCTTTTTTCATTTTTCCTCTCCTAATACTGATTGTTGATAAATTGTTAACTCCACTTGTTGACCTGATATTACTCTCTTTACTCTCTTTTATTTTTTTTGCAATCGGATACTAATTATTTTTTACAGCCAAGGACCAGGTCGGCGATGTTTGTTCGCCGGGAAGCTCAAGCAAAACCCGTTGATCGGTTCCAGATGCGGTCATCACGAAAATACGGGACCGTCCCAGCCGGTTAGAGCAAAATACGATCATGCTGCCATCCGGTGACCATGATGGCGACTCGTTGTTGCCTGCGCCATAGGTCAGCCGGGTGAGCCCGCCGCCATCTACGCCGATGGCATAGATATCGCTCCGCCCGCCTTCCATCCCGGAAAAAACAATCCGGTCACCCACCGGAGACCAATTCGGCTGCGTGTTATACTTTCCTTCATAGGTCAGCCGCCTGACGCTTCCGCTGCCCAAATCCTGAACAAAAACCTGGGGATTGCCAAATCGCTTGGAAACAAAAGCCATTTTTTGGCCATCCGGGGAAAAAGACGGATGCACATCAATGTTCCAGTTTTTTGTTAATCTTTTAACAATTTTTCCGCTTTCAGTCAAAAGGTATATTTCCTGATCCCCTTCAAATGAAAGCGTTGCGGCGATGAGGGACCCTCCGGGAACCCACACGGGCGTAATATTGATCCCTGAAAAAGAGATTCTTTTCTCCGATTGATCGCTCAGGCGCTTAATATAAATATCCGGCTGTCCTTTTTTATAGGACGTATAAGCGATCGATCCGCCGTCCGGCGACCAGGAAGGAAAAAGTGTCAGCGATTTTGACTGGGTCTCCTGTTTCGCACCATATCCATCGAATGCAGAGATGAAAATTTCCTTGCTACCCGTTGTTGTGGACACAAAAGCGATTTTGCTTTCAAAAAGCCCCCGTTTTCCGGTCAAACGGTACATCATTTCGCTGCAGAACCGGTGAACAATGGTACGCTGGTCATCCAGCCGGCCTTTATACCGTTTTCCAAAGATCAGTTCGCCTTTATAAGTATCGAACAATCGGTATTCCACCATCAAGAGATCGCCTTCAATCGTAATCCCTCCGGTGATTAACAGCTCCGTTCCGATGTCCGTCCAGTTTTTAAAGGAGATCTGGCCGGCGGTGATGCCTTTTGTCCGAAGATCCTCTAAAAACGCGCCCCGGTCGATCATTTTAAAATAACCGGTAAAGGCCAATGCCTCGCTGGTCAGATCCGCGACCTTCACCCCGACTTCGGTTTCCGCCGCGTTACCCGACTGGCCGACGAACTCGGGAACCGCCACCGGGATTTTATTCAAAAACGGATCACTGATTTTTATATAATCGTATTCCGCATGACAGGATTGGGGCGTAAACAGTACCGATACCGCCAGGACAAAACCGATTGCAACAAGAATATGTAATCTTTTTATTTTCATTAATGAATCATTTTCTAACGTTGATTGTAAAATAGGCCCCCGTTAATTTAGCCCTGAAGGGGTGAAACCCAAAACCAGATGATAATACGGCATGCCATCCGGTAACGGCGGCAGCGGATTCGATTTCATTATGGTCTTGTACGCCGAGTTATCCAGATAGGCATTGCCTGAACGCTTCTCAAACCACACGTCCGTAATGGTGCCGTCCGCCAGTATTTTTATCACCAGGCGACTTTCCAGTCCTTTGGTTTCGCCCGCCAGTTTTTCAGAAAAAACCCAGTTGTTTTTCATGCGAACCGATACTTCCGCCTGAAAAATCTGAATCGGGGTATAATTTCCGGGAGTACCACCCCCGCTCAGCGAATTGGAACTCTCGGAGCCATAAGGTGATCCGACGGGCTGATCATCGCCCCCGACTTCTTTTTTCAAGCTTGCAATGCGATCCGAAATGGATTTCGGCTGGGATGGCCCCGCTTGTTTTTCCATTCTTTTCACCGCGCTTTCAAGCACTTTGGCCGGATCGATGTTTTTTTTGACCAGCGGCTGTTTGGTGGCTTTCACCTTTTGGGGTTTTTCAACCACCGCCTCTTTTTCCGGTTTTTCAACTTCAACGGCTTCCGGATTCACCTTCTTTTTCAGGGCTTCTTTTACGGGCACGGGCTCCGGCTCGCTTTGCTCCGGTGTTTTTTCCACGTTATCGATCAGTTTATCAATGGACTCATCTGTTGCGTTTTCCGGAGCCGCAACCGGCTCAGCCACCTTTGAAACCGGGGGTACTCCTTTTCGCGGCGGAAGGGGTGTTTCCGGATTAAAGCCCATCAAATCCACATTAATTGCGGCCGGTTCAACAGCCCGCAAATGATAATTGCCCGGAAGATGAACAAACAGAATAAATGCGAATAAGGACACATGGGCGAAAAACGAAATCCCGATAAAAATCAAAAAACGTCGAATTTGTTCATCAGACCCAAAAACGGTAGAGGGACCTTGCTGTATCATTGATTATAAATTTTTCCCCAGCATGACACGCAGTTAACGTGTTGCTTTTTTTTCTTCCAGGGGCAGGGTCACCATGCCGAGCTTTTCAACGCCGGCGCCTTTAATTTCAGACATCACCCTCACCACAGTACCGTAGGGAATATCTTTATCCGCTTTTAGAAAAACATTTTTATTGGAGCGATTCTCAAAAATCTTAATCAGCTTTTCCTGTAAAAAATCAATGCCCACCTCAAAGTCATTCACCATGATTTTATTATTCTTGTCTATGGTGATGATCAACTGATCTTCTTCATCAGTAGCAATGGAGTCCGTATTCTTTGTTTCCGGCAGAGAGACGTTCACCCCCTGAACCATCATGGGCGCGGTGACCATAAAAATAATCAACAGCACCAGCATCACGTCAACAAACGGCGTCACGTTGATGTCAGACATTAATCCATCACTGCTGCGGCTGGGTCCCATGCCCATAATTACGCCTCCCGGGAAAAAATCAAATCTCTTTCAATGATATTCAAAAAATCGGATGAAAAGCTGTCCAGCTCGGCTTCAATAATCTTTATTTTTTGCGTGAAATAATTAAATGCAATAACCGACGGAATCGCGACCGCCAGCCCGGCGGCTGTTGCAATCAGGGCTTCGGATATTCCCGGAGCGACCGCTGCGATGGTAGCGGAACCCTTCTGGTAGGCAAGTCCATGGAATGAATTCATGATGCCCCAGACCGTTCCGAATAATCCGATAAACGGGGCGGTGTTGCCGGCGGTGGCGAGAAAGGGCACCATCTGAAGCAGCCGGATGCTTTCGGTGTTACTGGACCGGTGCAATGCCCGTTTAACGCTCTCAAATCCTTTTACCCCTTCGTCGCGGGTCATCTGCCTGCGGCCGTTATCCGCATCCCGGACATTATCCGCATAAATTTTTCTCAGTTCCAGGTATGCAATACGGAAAGCACGGGCAATGGGGCTGAATTCCAATTCTTTGGCATGGGCAAATGCATCGGAAAAATCTTTTGTTTTCCAGAAAAACTCGACAAAAAAGGCGGATTCCTTATAAGCCTTTCGTATCTGAGAATATTTGATCAGAATAATCGCCCATGACGCCACTGAAAACAAAAACAACAGCAGCATCACAAACTGGACCATTAAACCGGCATTTAATACCATGTGAATGATATCGAGCTTTTCCGAAACCATGACAAGACGTCTCCCCGTTGGTGAATATATATAATCGATTAAACGATGTTTATCTTCCTGATGAACCCACTTGGCGACAATTGCACTCATGGGTTTAAAATTATTGCCGATAATTATCCAACAACTTTGCGCGTGTCAAGCTAAATACGTTCGATTTTCAACAATCTTTATATTTGATTTTGACGGGTGAAAAAAAAAGTGCCTTCATCATGGGTCTGATGAAGGCACTTCAAATCATACATTTTGTGTTGAACGATAATCGGTTGCAGCTCAGGCGGTTACATCATGCCGCCCATGCCACCCATTCCGCCCATGCCACCCATTCCGCCGCCGCCGGGCATGGCCGGTTCATCGGAAGGTTTTTCCGCAATCATGGCTTCCGTGGTCAGCATCATGGAGGCCACGCTGCCGGCGTTCTGCAACGCAAAACGGACCACTTTCGTCGGATCGATAACGCCGGCGGCAATCAGGTCTTCATAGGTGTTGGTATCGGCATTGTAACCGAAAGCGCCTTCCTGAGACTTGACCTTGTCAATGACGACCGAGCCCTCATAACCGGCATTGTCGGCAATCTGACGCAACGGGGCTTCAATGGCCTTCATCACCACTTTCACGCCCAGTTTCTGTTCGGCTTTGATTTTGATTTTTTCCAGCGCGTCCAGGCAGCGAATCAGGGCCACGCCGCCGCCGGGGACGATGCCTTCTTCAACCGCGGCACGGGTCGCGTTTAACGCATCTTCCACTCTGGCTTTCTTTTCCTTCATCTCGGTTTCGGTGGCAGCACCCACATTAATGACCGCAACACCGCCGATGAGTTTGGCCAGACGTTCCTGAAGCTTTTCCTTATCATAGTCGGATGTGGTTTCTTCAATCTGGGCCCGGATCTGTTTGACGCGGCCTTCAAGTGCCGCTCTGGCGCCTGCGCCGTCAACGATGGTGGTATTGTCTTTATCGATGGTGATGCTCTTGGCATGTCCCAGATCATCCACCGTGATGTTCTCCAGTTTGATGCCCACATCCTCGGAAATGACCTGGCCGCCGGTCAGCACGGCGATATCTTCCAGCATGGCTTTTCTGCGATCGCCGAAACCCGGGGCCTTCACGGCAGCGACATTCAATGTGCCTCGCAGCTTATTGACAACCAGGGTGGCCAACGCTTCGCCTTCAATGTCTTCGGCGATGATCAGGAGCGGCCTGCCCATTTTGGAAATCTGTTCCAGAATCGGCAGCATGTCTTTCATGTTGCTGATTTTTTTTTCGTGAATCAGAATGTACGGATCGCTTAAGTTCACCGTCATCTTTTCAGAATCCGTCACAAAATACGGAGAGATATACCCGCGGTCAAACTGCATGCCTTCCACGACATCCAGGCTGGTTTCCATGGATTTGGCTTCTTCAACGGTGATGACGCCTTCCTTGCCGACTTTGTCCATGGCTTCGGCGATAATATTGCCGATGGTTTCATCGTTATTGGCGGAAATCGTTCCGATCTGGGCAATTTCACGTTGATCGGTAGCCGATTTGCTGATTTTGGCAAGTTCTTTGACGGCGACTTCAATGGCTTTGTCGATACCGCGTTTGATGGACATGGGGTTGTTGCCTGCGGCAACCAGTTTCAGACCTTCGGAATAAATCGCACGGGCCAGAACCGTCGCAGTAGTGGTGCCGTCACCAGCCATATCACTGGTTTTGCTGGCCACTTCCTTCACCATCTGGGCGCCCATATTTTCAAACTTGTCTTCGAGTTCCATTTCCTTGGCAACGGTTACGCCGTCTTTGGTAACAGTCGGAGAGCCCCAGGATTTGTCGATCACAACATTTCTGCCTCTGGGCCCAAGGGTCACCGCTACGGCATCAGCCAATTGGTTTACGCCATTGAGCATTTTTTCCCGGGCCTTTGCCCCGTACTTTATTTCTTTTGCAGCCATAATCATCTACCTCCAAGTCTATTATTCAATTATTCCTAATATATCGTCTTCACGCATGATCAAGTTTTCTTCACCATTGATTTTAACTTCAGTGCCCGCATATTTGGCGAACAATACCCGGTCGCCTTTTTTAACATCCAGTTCAATCAACTTGCCGTCGTCACCCCGTTTTCCCTTTCCAACCGCCACCACAACGCCTTCAGCCGGCTTTTCTTTTGCGCTATCAGGAATAATGATTCCCCCTTTGGTCTTTGCTTCCTCTTCAACCCGTTTAACCAGGATCCGATCTTGTAAAGGTCTGATTTTCATTTTACCGCTTCTCCTTTTTTTGTTTAGAGTTTATCGTTAAACAGTCAAATATAATATAATTCAAAATAGTTATCCAAATGATGAAATTAATGCCATCATTGACTGTTGAATCATCTGTTGCCGTTTTGACATTAAAACCGCAATCGATTCAATAATCTATGATATCAATTCATTATCTGATTGCTTAAAATTATGATTAAATTCCAAGTTATTCGGAAGCTGTTTCTTTGGTATTTTCTTTGATTTTCGCTGATGTATCGGTTGAGTCATTTTTTTTCTTTTTTACCGGTTCTGAAGAGTTGCCTGATTTATTTGCATAATCAGTTACATACCAGCCAGATCCTTTTAAATGAAACGCGCTTTGTGAAATAATCTTTTGAAGTTTCCCTGAGCATTGCGGGCATTTGGAAAGTGGTTTATCCGACATTTTCTGCATAATTTCATGAACATGTCCACACTTGGAACATTCATATTCATAAATCGGCATTTTCGAACATCTCCTGTTTTCAACGTAATAACAAGTATCTGCTTTACATCATCGTAAATCAATCGAAATATAGTTAATTTTTTCTTGATGTCAAGGGGCTGATTTTTTTTTTACGGATTTTCCATCTCACCAGGCGCGGTCCGCCATTTTTCATAAAATTCAAACACCGGATTTAGACTGGCAAGGCGCGCCTTGCTGAGAATTTCATGGGTTTTCTGATGAACCCTGACCTCTTCATCATTTTTTTCATGGCAGAGTGCATCAAAATGCTGAAGGAACCTTTGAAAACGAATGACATGAATCAGTTCATGAGCCACAATATATAAGGCGAACGCAAACAGATCCAGATCCCGGTTCCGCCTCATTGTTTTAATGATGGAATGATCCTGAAGGCAGATTTTATAAAAATCCTTTGCGGGCGTTCCCGGAAAATCTTTTTTTTTCGTTAGCGCATACCGGATAACTTGTGCAAAATGATCGCAAACGATTTCATCTTTCGTTAAATGCGCCAGTGTCTTTATGTCATAATTTAAATTCATCAACTGGGTGGCCGACAGCTTAAAATGATTACTGACCAGCTCTTCCGCCATGGCAACGGAATTGTTGACGATTCCGATGTCTTTACGGCTGAAGTATTCAAACGGTTCCTTAATCATCGGCCGACGTTTATCTGTATATTAATAATGATGGCATAAAAATAATGCTTGAGCTTTACCTGCGCGCTGCATATAAATATACCCAAAATTTATTTTTTAAAAGAAAAAAATATGGACAAATAAAATTTGATTATGTTATATAAAAAAGTTATAATTTTTTAATTAATTTTTACATTCACATTTTGGGAGGTGATCTTTTGGGCAGTGTCATTAAAAAAAGAAAGAAAAAAATGAGCAAACATAAACATCGCAAGCTGCTGGCCCGAACAAGGCATCAACGCAGCAAAAAATAAATAAATGGCGCGGCGGGTTCCCGGTAAATAAAAAAGCGGAAAAAATGAAGTTTGCATTAAATTTTCATTTTTCCCGCTTTTTTTATTTTTCGATTTCCAAAGGTTTTCGTATGCTCCGGCTTACTCTCCTGACGGAACGGAAAAATCCTTTAAATAACCCAGGAACTCGGAATCGGTCGTCAACACGACCCGGCTTTTTTGATTAAAGGCCGTTTTGTAAACTTCCAGTGCTTTTGTGAAGGAATAATATTCCGGATCCTGGCTGTATGCTTCCGCGTATATTTTTGTCGCTTCGGCATCCGCCTTTCCTTTGATTTCCTGGGCCGTTCGGTAAGCAGTGGACTGGATTCCCCTCAGATCCTTTTCCTTATCGCCCTCAATCCTGAAAGCTTCCCCCCTGCCCTCGGAACGAATCCGCTCGGCCATCTGGTTTCGCTCGGCAATCATTCGGCCATAAACCGATTCCTGAACTTTTTGTATGTAATTCACCCGCTTGATCTTCACATCAATCAATTCAACCCCAAATTTCGTAAGCTTTGGCTGGGATGCTTTCAGGATCTCTCTGGAAAGTTTTTCCCTTCCGGTTTTTATGCGATAGGCATTCGGGTCGAGCGCTTCGGTCTCGCCGGTGTCCACCTGTTCCAGACTGGTCATCTGACGGTTGCTGTTTCGCACCGTTTCGATCAGATGGTGGGAGGTCACGGCATTGCGGACCGCGGGGTTGATGATGTCATCCAGGCGTTTCATCGCCGTTTCCCGGTCGGTGACGGTTTCAAAAAAGGCGATGGGGTCGGTGATGCGCCACCGTGCGAACGTATCCACCCAAATATAGGTTTTATCCAAGGTCGGGATCTGCCCCGGTTCACCATCCCATTCCTGAATATTTTTTAAAAAATAATTCGGCCGCTGAATAAAAGGAATTCTAAAATTTAAACCGGGTTTTGTTATCGGTTCACCGACCACCCGGTTAAACTGGGTCACCACCACTATTTCCGTTTCATCCACAACATAAGCGGATGCGGCAAAGCCCAAAAAAACAGCCGCAACAACAATTAACAACGCAATAGCCTGAGTCTTCATTTTTGTAATCCCCATTTTTCTCCGAGATTGAGAAGCGGCAACACATTCTTCTGATCAGAATCAATCACATAGAGTTCCCCCAAATTCGGGAATACCAACTTCACCATCTCCAGATACAATCGGCGGCGGGTCACATCTTTGGCCTTGGCGTATTCTTCATACTGGGAAATAAACCGTGACGCATCGCCCTTTGCCTCATTCACCCGCTCCGCGGCATAGCCTTCGGCGGACTTGATGGCCTGTTCCGCCTCCCCTTTGGCCCTTGGGATGACCCGGTTATATTCTTCTCTGGCCTCATAAATGAGCTTTTCTTTTTCCTGAACCGCCTGATTCACTTTATTGAAGGAATCCTGCACCGGGTCCGGAACATTGGTGTTGCCCAGTTCCACCGCATCGATTTCAATCCCCGTTTCCGCCGTGTCCAACTCCTTCTGAAGCCAGATTTTGGCCGTATCGGCAATCTCTTCCCGGTTGCTGATCACTTCATTGATACTCCTGTCTCCCACCACCAGCCGCATGGATGCTTCAGACAGATCCCGCAAATACTGGGTGACATCTCTGACCTTAAATAAGTAGTTGTAGGGATCCTTGATACGGTATTGCACGATCCAGGGAACCACGCCGACATTTAAATCACCGGTCAGCATCAGCGATTCATCAAAGCTCTGAGTACCGGAGCTCTCTTGGGAAACGCCTGACTGACTCGGCATAAACCCGAATTCTTCCTTGTACACCCGCCGGGTTTTAACTTTCGTCACTTTTTCAATGCCTGCCGGCAGCTTAAAATTGAGTCCCGGCATTTCCGTCCGGATATACTTTCCAAACCGCTGAATCACGCCGACTTCATTGACATCAACGGTGTAGACCATGGATGTCACGAAATACAGCGCAAAACCCGCCAGAACCAGGAGCACCCAACCGCCGGGGAATTTGTATCCTTTAATCTTATCAATCATTTCATCCATCTGGGGCGGCTTGATACCGCCACTGCCGACACTCCGTTCTTTCTGCTTTTGCTGAAGCTTCTCCCAATCCCAATTCATAACGCTTCCTATATGATTTTAAATGTGTGGATAAATTCCCCTGCAACCCGTTTCGATGATTCAAACACAAACCGGATTCATCATCACTTGAATTTGGCGCGCGTGTATAATCAGGTATCCAAAGGAATGAAACTTGTAAAATATTTAATGAACACAGCCTGTCAAGTCAAGGAAAAATCGGAAACCATTATGAATCCGGAAATTAACCCTACGGTTCAAAATCATGTCCGATGGTCAGACAGACACCTGCCGGTCATGTAAAGGCATCCGTGAATATTCGCGAAAAAAACTTAGGATTTTATGATTGCATTCACATGATTTCAGCCATAATCTAAAAACAGAACAGGTGCTAAATCAGCGGCCGAAAAAAACCCATCATTACTATGGACAATGATCGAAAATGCAGGACAGACGATCCAAAAAATCAGAATCCGTTCACATCAAAGAAGTGCTTCACGCCATTATCAGCAGTTGCCGCAAGGAAACCCATACGGAACTTGACATCATCCGGCGGGTCTGGCGTTCGGCGCTCCCCGAGCCGGTTACCGCCAATGCCCAACCATCGGCGCTGAAGGAAGGCATTTTACTGGTCACCGTCAAAAGCTCGACAGTTGCCCATCAACTCAGGTTCCAACTCCATGATATCATTAAAAAAATAAATCAAGAGATGGGGCACGACCGCATTGGTGAAATTAAGCTGAAGACAGGCACTTTTTAATTATTAACCCCATGAAAGCAATGATCCCTGGCATGCTGCCTGACGGCGGTCTCAAAATCACCCAATCACCATCGGGATACCGGTATTCGGCGGATGCGCTGGCCATCGCAGACTTTGCGAAAATTTGCCCCAACGACCGGATCATTGATCTGGGGGCCGGGTGCGGCGTCATTTCACTGATCCTGGCCAGCCGTTATCCGGACGTTACCATTTACGGTGTGGAGATATTGAAAGAACAGGTGGATATCGGAAGACAAAATATCAGCGATAACTTTATGACGGACCGGGTCACCCTATTTCATCAGGATATTAAAACCCTATTGCCTGCCCTGACATCCGGGCCGGTGGATGTGGTGATATCCAATCCGCCGCACATTAAAAAGGCATCCGGCCGGACAAATCCGGACCCTCGGATCGCCGCGGCCCGGCATGAAATTCACGTCACCTTGGAAGATATCATTGATGCGGCCCGGAGAATGCTTCGTCCGGCAGGCAGGCTGATCATGGTGTATCCGGCGGGCCGGATGGCGGATATCATCGCCCGCATGCGGCAGGCGAAAATCGAACCCAAAACCCTGACTGTCGTGTACACCCGGTCCGACAGTCCCGCCCGCCGGATTCTCATTGATGGCGTCAAGGGCGGCAGGCCGGGGATCACCATCACCCGGCCGCTGATGGTTCATTCCTGACGATGCAAGGACAAAGCAGTCGGACAACCTGCCGGCGGATCATTTAAAAACAGGTAGTTGACCCCCTGCGGTTACTTTTTGTTTGACACCCATCAACAAAGTGGATATTTTGCGGAACTTATATGAGGCGTTCAGGAATCAACGCGGATTTTCATAATGGCGAGTCAATAGTGGGCGCTTGAACATTTTGGAGAGGTGGCCGAGCGGCTGAAGGCGCCGCTCTCGAAAAGCGGTATCCTGTAACCGGGATCGTGGGTTCAAATCCCACCCTCTCCGCCATTTTACACATAGCAGCAGATTTTTATAAGTTTACGGAGAGATGGCCGAGCGGCTGAAGGTGCACGCCTGGAAAGCGTGTGTGCTCGAAAGGGTACCGAGGGTTCGAATCCCTCTCTCTCCGCCATGCTTAACCGGCACAAAACCCCCTCCTTTTCAATCTGTTTGTATTAATCCGCCCGCGTTGTTTGTGCATCCGTTTAACAACGGTCACCCGGATGGGAAACGTCGCCTGAATCCATAGTCGTTTTTTTTAACCGTCACACATGATCAGTCACAATCGGGAACACGTTCATGGCTTACCTGGTTCTTGCACGGAAATACCGTCCCCAGCGATTTGAGGATGTCGTCAAACAAGACCATATCACCAAAGCGCTGGGCAATGCCCTCACCTCCGGCCGGCTGGCCCATGCCATTCTTTTTTCCGGCCCCAGGGGCACCGGCAAGACCACCATCGCCCGGATACTGGCCAAATGCGTGAATTGCGAATCCGGGCCCACCGCAACCCCCTGCAATACCTGCCGCTCATGCGTGGAAATCACTTCCGGACATGCGGCGGATGTCTTTGAAATCGACGGTGCGTCCAACAACAAAGTCGACAATGTCCGCGAGATCCGTGAAAACGCCCACTATATGCCGGCCCACAGCCCGTATAAAATATATATTATTGATGAAGTGCACATGCTCTCCGATTCGGCATTTAACGCGCTGCTCAAAATCCTTGAGGAGCCGCCGGGCCATGTCAAATTCTTTTTCGCCACCACGGAACCCAATAAAATCCCCATCACCATTCTTTCAAGGTGCCAGCGGCACGACTGCCGGCGGGTAGATATCGACGCCATCATTGACCACATGGCATCCCTCTGCCAAAAAGAGAATATTGATATCAGCCGGGAAGGGCTCTCCATTATCGGCCGGGAAGCCGACGGCAGCATCCGGGACGCCTTAAGCCTTCTGGATCTGATGATTACGAGCGCCTCCGGTCCCATCGGCACGGAACAGATCGTGGATGTTCTGGGCGGACTGGACCGGCAAAGCCTGTTTGAAATGTCCCAGGCCGTATTCGACAGGGATGCCGGAAAAATAATCGACATCATCGACCGGCTTTATGATCGCGGACAGCATATGGTCAAGCTGTTTTCCGAATTCATCGAGCATTTCAGAAACCTTCTGGTGGTTAAGCTGGGCGGCGGCCCCAGGGCCTTGGCGAATGTCCCGGAATCCGAGCAGCAAGCCATGCGCGACCAGGTCCGGGAAATCCCGAAAACGCGCATCAACCAGATACTGGACATGCTTTTCAAGGAGGAAACCAGCGTCCGGTTTTCCGCCCAGCCCCGGCTGGCCATGGAAATGGCTTTTTTCCGCATATTGCAGATGCCGCCGGCAATATCCATCGACACCCTGATCGAAAAAATGGACGCATTGAAAAAAGGGGTTATGGAAGCGGATGCCTCGGCTTATTCAACGCCGGCCTCAGAAAAAAAAACTTTCCCGGATGAAGTAAAAGAAAACGATCCCCAGGCACCTTTTTCATCAATTCCCGAAGAACGCCCGGCAATCGTTGATCCCGATGAACCGGCGGCATCGTCCTGGAAAAACATCCTGGCCATCATGGCCGAGAAAGAGCCCTCACTTAAAGCCTGTTTCTCGGACAGCATCGCTATAAAAACCGCTCCGGATGAGTTGAATATTTCTTTTACAGCCAGTCAGTTCAACATTAATTTTACGCAAAAACCCGGCAACCGCGGCATACTGCAAACCATGTGCAATGGCTATTTCGGGAAAGAGATGAAAATTTCCCTCACCCCCCGTTTGCTGGAGAACAATACCTCCCGGATGAAAAAAAAAGAAGCCCGGCTTTTGGAAGCGGAAGCACTCGGTCATCCGGTAGTTGAAGAAGCCATGACATTATTCAACGGCAAAATCGTTGAAATCAAACTTATACAGGAGGCTTAAAATGAATAATATGAAACAGTTAATGAGGCAGGCCCAGCAGATGCAAAATAAAATGGCCAAAATGCAGGAAGAAATGGCCTTAAAAACAATTGAAGCCTCTGCCGGCGGCGGCATGGTCAAAGTGGTGGCCAACGGCAAACAGGAAATCGTTTCCATTCGTATCGAAAAAGAAGTGGTTGATCCGGAGGATGTCGACATGCTTCAGGATTTAATCCTTGCGGCCGTCAATGAGGCACTCGCGCAATCCCAGAAAATGGTGTCCAGTGAAATGAGCAAACTGACCGGGGGCCTGAACATCCCCGGATTAATGTAACGTCCGTATCAACCATTCTTAAAAAATAGTCATCACAGGGCCATGAACCATTATCCCGCTTCCATCAAAAAAGTCATTCACAGTTTGGGCCGACTGCCCGGCATTGGCGCCAAAACCGCCGAACGGCTGGCCATGCATTTACTGAATGCACCCGAAACCGACGTTCTGGAGTTAGCCCGCAGCATCAACGACCTGAAAAAAAACGTTCGGCTCTGCGCCCGATGCTTTGCCTTGTCTGATGGGGATTTGTGCGGCATTTGCAGTAATCCGGCAAGGGATACCGCTTTGCTGTGCGTGGTGGAAAACCAGGCCGACATGGTGGCCATAGAAAAATCAGGTGCTTATTCCGGCACTTACCATCTCCTGCAGGGCTTGC
The DNA here is from genome assembly GCA_049297455.1 of Desulfosalsimonadaceae bacterium. GTDB lineage: Bacteria > Desulfobacterota > Desulfobacteria > Desulfobacterales > Desulfosalsimonadaceae > SURF-3. The sequence goes on from JBAQUK010000178.1 coordinate 50,768, forward strand.
TTTCCCCCATGGACAATATCGGTCCCAATGATATCCGCATCAGGGAGCTATTAGAAAAAGCAGGATCAGGAACGGTCAAAGAAATCATTATCGCAACCAGCACCAGCGTGGAAGGCGAGGCCACCGCAAGCTACATCTCCGAGCGCCTCGCCTCCTATCCGGTGACGGCCACCCGGATTGCATCCGGCGTACCGGTGGGCGGCGAATTGCAGTATGTGGATCAGGTAACCTTAAAAAAAGCCATGGAGGCGCGGCATGCCATTTAAATCCGTTCAACCCGAAGATTTATTCGAATGCCGAAAATGCGGGGATTGCTGCAAAGGATTCGGCGGCACCTACGTCACGCCGGCGGACATTCTAAACATCGCACAGTTTATCGGGACATCCCCGGACACCTTTGTCCGGGATTACTGCCAGATGTCCGGCGGTTTGCCGGTGCTTGCCCAGAAAAAAGACCTGTATTGCGTTTTCTGGGACGAGGTGAAGCTGTGCTCGATTCATCCGGTCAAACCCCGTATGTGCAAAGCCTGGCCGTTTATCGAGAGTGTGGTGGTCGACCCGGCCAACTGGGAAATCATGTCCGGGAGCTGCCCTGGGATTCGAACGGATTATCCGTTGCATATTGTGCAGCAGGTGGTTCAAAAAATGTTGTCCGGCAACCATCAGGATAAGGAATAACTTATTGTCATGATTGGTATTTTTGATTCAGGCATCGGCGGGCTCACGGTGGTCCGCGCCATTATGGATATGCTTCCGGGATATGACATGATCTATTTCGGCGACACTGCCCGCACGCCCTACGGCAATAAAAGCAGTAAAACCGTTATTGACTACTCCCTCCAGAACACGGAGTTTCTCATCAGACAGGGGGCAAAAATGATCGTCATGGCCTGCAATACCGCCTCCAGCGTGGCCACCGAAGCGCTGAAAGCGCGGTTTTCCCTGCCCATTTATGAGGTGATCACCCCTGCCGTGAATCATTCCCTCACGATGACGAAAAAATCCGTTATCGGGGTAATCGGCACCCGGGCCACCATCGCCAGCGGTATTTATGAGAAGAAAATCAAGGAAATAAAGCCTGATGCCAAAGTCTATTCCGCAGCCTGCCCGCTTCTGGTGCCGCTGGTGGAGGAAGGGTGGCTGAAACGGCCGGAAACCCGTATGATTGTTAAGAACTATCTCCATCCCTTAAAAATGAAGCAAATCGACACCCTGATTCTCGGCTGCACCCACTACCCGCTCTTGATTCCCATTATCGAGCATAAAATCGGGAAACGGGTGCGGGTGATCAGTTCTTCCACGGCAGTCGCCGAGCAAATTAAATCCTTTCTCGCTGCTTCTCCGGAACTGGACCGGGAATTGTCCAAAACCGGCCATACCGAGTTTTTCGTCTCCGACATCACGCCCCAGTTTGAAAAAACCGCCAAATCGGTCATCCGCCGGCATATTGAGCTCAAGCATGTGAATCTGTGAAATAAGTCCCTTCTCAACAGCCGACGCTCATGCCTCCGTTAACGCCGCATCCATGACCTGGCTCAGGACCTCCTCCGACCACCGCTTCCTGCCCATATTTTTCGGCAGCCGTTCCATTGCCGCTGAAATGCGTTTTCCATATGAAACGGCTTTTTTCAGATCTCCCGACAGTGGTGGAAAATCGGTTTCCCGAGTCATGGCATGCTTGAGCGCAGAAGGTAATTCCTTCAAGTTTCCGATAATTTTTCCATGCACCAGACTCGTCAGCATGGAATTATCATACCCCCCGAAAGGCGCCCTGGCATCATCCTTAAAAAACACCAGCGGCTTTCCGGCAGCATAGGCAAGAGCGGCCTCCACAATCATTCCCTCGTCCGGAACACGGCCGTTTAAATTGCATACCACTCCCCTGCATCGCTCCATGAGCTCAAAAACATCCAGGGCGAATATGGCATAATCAATACGTGTGCGTATTGCGGGAATTGTTGACGAAAGCGAGGTATTCGAAAACCGCATGACATACCCTTCAAGTCCGTCGCGATGCGGCAGGAATGTCTGAAAACCGGCGTCTTCCAGCACATTGGCAATGGCAGTCATGCCGCCGATTTCTTCCGCGCAAAACAACGGACCGGAGCAGTAAATCCGATTTTTTCCCCTATCAGATATCCTCAAACTCCAGCACCTCCCTTACCGTGGCGGCCAGCCCCTTGATGGTGAAGGGCTTCTGGAGGAAATGGACGCCTTCCTCAAGCACATTATCGGGGGTAATAATATCGGCCATATACCCCGACATAAACAGGCACTTGAGCCGGGGATAAAGGGATTGCAATTTCATGGCCAGATCCTTTCCGTTCATTTCGGGCATGACGACATCGGTTATCAGCAGGGCAATATCCCCCGCGTGTGCTTCGGCAATACGGAAGGCTTTGTCCGGGGTATTCACCGCCAGCACGGTATAGCCAATGTGGGCAAGCATCATCTCCGTCACCTTCAGCACCGCCGGTTCATCTTCCACCAGCAGGATGGTTTCCCGGCCGTGCTTCAACGGCTCCGGCGAGGCCGGGACACTGGCCGGAACGATCGGAACAGGGTGCAGCGGCAGGTAGATATTGAAGGTCGTGCCAACGCCCGGCTCGCTGTGGACGTCAATAAAACCCTTGTTTTGCCTGACGATGCCGTAAATCGTGGAAAGCCCGAGACCGGGGCCATCGATCAGGCCCTTGGTCGTGAAAAAGGGTTCAAAAATATTTACCAGCGTCTCCTTATCCATGCCGCAGCCGTCATCAGACACGGAAAGACTCGCATAGTCGCCGGGAATAAAGTCCGGATGCTCCGCACAAAAGGCTTTATCAAAGGCGGCGGCCCGGGTTTCGATGGTGACGTTGCCGGGTCCGGAGATGGCATCCCGGGCATTGACGCACAGGTTAACCAGAATCTGGTCAATCTGTGACGGATCCATCTTCACCGGCCCTAGTCCGGCGCCCCGCATCCAGACCAGATGAATTTCCTCGCCGATCAACCGACGCAGCATTTGGAGCAAGCCTTCCACGGTTTCATTCAAATCCAGAAGCTTGGGTGCGGCAGGCTGCAAACTTGCAAAGGCCAGAAGCTGACGTGTCAATCCGGCGGAACGTTTGGCGGCCTCCCGGATTTCCAGCAAATCGTTATGAACCGGGTGGGCTGCATCGATCCTGTCCAGGGCCAGCTCCACAAAACCAAGGATCACACCCAGCATATTGTTGAAATCGTGGGCCACCCCGCCGGCCAGCCGGCCCACGGATTCCATCTTCCGGGCCCGGTGCAGCCGGTCTTCCAGGGCTTTGCGGTCGGTGATATCGGCAATAAATCCTTCAAGGTGATGCAATTCGCCACCCGGCAAGAAGATGCCCTGCCCCCGTTCCCATACCCGCTTAACCGCACCTTTTTTCGTAACAATTCGATATTCCAATGTATATGCAGATCTGGCGGCAAACGAATCCTGAACCGTGTCCCACACATATTGCCGGTCATCGGGATGGATGATGTCGTTATAGGAAACCACCGCATTATCCACCAGTTCTTCCGGCAGATAGCCCGTCAGTTCCAATGCCCCTCCGCTGACGAATTTCATTGTCCAGTCCGGATCATTTAAACAGAAATAGACCATTCCCTGAATATTGGCGATTAACGTGGCCAGCTTTCGTTCACTCTCCCGCAAGTCATTTTCCATACGTTTGGTCTTGAGAATTTTCCAAAGGCCATCCATCAGAAGCGTCAATTGCTTCAAATCGTCATTTTCATAAGGCTGTGCCTTGTTTCCCACACCTGCGACCAGCACTATCCGTTCCCCGTCAAAGAGCGGGATATTCATGTGCCGGCTCAAACGGACATGACCTTCCGGACATCCTTTTTTCCAAGGGTTTTCTGCCTCATAGTCGTTGGTGATCACGGGTCTGCGCTGTCTCACGGCCTCGCCCCATAAACCGGTTTGTTCCACCGGATATTCGACGGGTTTGTTTTTCATTGTACATTCCCGCATCGCGGTCTTCGACCAGGAATACATGACCAGGATGGATTCATCCGGGGTCAGAAAAGACAGATAACCGATGGTGCTTCCGGTCAGCTCAATGGCTTTTTCCAGCGCAAAATCCGTCAGTGTTTTCTCGGATTCCGCCGACATCTGGGACAATTCCAGGAGGGCGGCCAGGCGCAATTCGTTTAGCCGCAACGCTTTCTCGTTCCAATTGCGTTCGGTGATGTCCGTATGGATACCGACCAGCCCGGTAACACGGCCATCACTGTCTTTATTGGCATAGGCCCTGAGCAGAATGTCCAACACCCGCCTGTCTTTTGCATACATGCGCACTTCGCCGTCCCATCGTTCTCCGGCCATGACCGCCCGGAACACTTCCTTGCCGACGGCTTCATCCATATATAAAGTGGATGGCGGGTCATCGCCGATCTGACCAAAAAGATGGGTGAATGCCGCATTCTGATAATAGTGCTTCCCTTCCGGTGTGGACATCCCGATGGCGTCCGAGGCGTTTTCCACCGATTCCATGAACAGGTGCAACGCATCTTCCGCTCGTTTGCGGTCGCTGGTGTCGCTCATGGCAATGAGGCAAACGGGAGCGCCGTCTTCGCCCTTTGCGGCGACGGCTTCCAGTCGCGCCCAGAATTGCATACCGTCATTTCTGATCATCCGGAAGTCGCACGTCTGTGGCTGTTCAGTTTCGAACACCTGTTTTCGGTGGTGATAATAGGTGTCCTGGCTGTCCGGATGAAGGAACCGGGTCAATGGCTGCCGGAGCAATTCACCCCGGACCATGCCCAGGAGACTCGCAACGGTGAGGTTGGCTTCGAGGATCAGTCCCTGGCTGTTTATGGTGAGATAGCCCACCGGCGCCAGGTCATAAAGGTCGAAATAACGCGCCCGGGTGGCGTCCAGTTCCATCTGGGCCCGGCGCAGTTCCTCGTTCTGCATCTCAAGCTCAATCTGGTGCACCCGCAGTTCGTGAACCATTTGCCGCATTTCTTCAGACGAAAGGGCATCGCGATTTTCCGGGAACTGACCCGCTTTTTCCCGTGCGACCGCTGCCGCCCGCTGCTGCAAATCGTCTTTTTCAGTCATGAGATAACCTCAATGATGAAAAGATAATGATGAATGATGAATGATGAATGATGAAAACATCATTTGCGCCTCCGGCTTTGTGGGGGGTCTTGACGATAATGACCGGGATAGCGGGAAGTTCGTCTGCATCCTTCAGCGGGTCGGAAAACAATTCGGTCTTGACTATACCTGAATCCAAAATAATTTCAAGCGAATAATCTATTTCTAAACGGTTTGAACCATGAGTTCATGCCGGTACTTATCCAGCAGCGTGGCTTTTGAAATCATGCCGACAAACCTTCCCTTGTCCACCACCGGCATGGAAAACAGACGCCCGGCATCCATGCGCGTAAGTATTTCCGCCACATCATCTTCCAGGCCCACTGTCTCAACCCGGCTGTCCATAATCTGCTCTATAAAAACCGTCTCGTAAAAAAGCGAATCAAACAGATATTCCCGGATATCATCCAGACGGACCATCCCCAGAAACACGCCGGTGGACGCGTCTTCAACAGGGAAAAAATTCCGGCGGGATTTTTGCATGATTTTGACAAAATCCCCCAGTTTCGTTTCTTTGGTGACCGTCAGGCAATCGGTTTCAACCAGTTCTTCCACCCGCAGGTCCGCAAGCACCCTGGCATCGGTCCGGGGCCTTAAGAAATGGCCTTTTTCCACCAGATCTTTAAGATAATAGGATGCGGGCTCAAATGTGTGGCATAAGGTGGTGGAAATAACGGAAACCAGGATCAGGGGTAAAATCACTTCATAACCGCCGGTGATATCGACAATGAGAAATATACCGGTCAGGGGGGCCTGAAGAATCCCGCTGATCATGCCCGCCATGCCCAGAAGCGCAAAACAGCCGCCATCCGCCCAAGCGACGCCCGGCCACACCAGGGTGATGAGTTGATGATACAGGAGGCCGCTGAAACTGCCGATCACCAGGGAGGGCGCGAATACACCACCGGAGCCGCCCCATCCCAGGGTCAGCGCCGTCGAGAGAATTTTCGCCAGCACCAGGAGCGCGACAATCAGGAGTCCGTGTGGAAACGCACCTTCCACAACCGCCTGAATGGAATGATATCCCTGGCCCAGCACATCCGGCAAAAACAGGCCGATTCCGCCCACGGCGCATCCCCCCAACGCCGCCCGGATCCAGACCGGCACAGGAACGAACAGGGACAGCCGGTGCGATAGCCGCAGTGCCCGCGTAAGCAGTATGGACGCGGCTGCGGTGAGTACGGCAAGGCCCACACAGACCAAAGTATCGCCCACATCCACCGTAAAGGCCAGATCGGTAAACGCCATCTGATTGCCCTGAAGCAGCCGGCAGACCTGGGCGCCGGCAACAGACGCCACGGCAATGGGAACAATATTCACCGCAGACCATTCCCCGACAATCACTTCAATGGTGAACACCAGCCCGGCAATGGGCGCATTAAAAATAGCCGCAATGGCCCCGGCGGTGCCGCATCCCACAAGGGTTATCCGCTGGCGTTCATTGAGTGAAAAAACCTGGGCGATATTGGAGCCGATGGCTGCGCCGCTCATCACCACGGGCGCTTCCGGTCCGGCGGACCCGCCGCTGCCGATGGTCAGGCAACTGGAAATGAGCGGCGAAAAACTCGACCGGAACCGCATCAGCCCGCCGAAACGGGACACGCTGTACACGACTTCCGGCACCCCGTGCCCGGCTTTGCCCTCCCGGAAGACCTTATCGACAAATAATGCGGACAGGGCGGCCCCGAAACCCGGCAGGATAAACGACCACCAGAAAGGCCGGTAGCCGCGAATCAGCCCGGACAGGGTATGGAGGCCGTAATGCAGGGCCAGGGCCGCCAGCCCGCTGCATGATCCCACCAGCACGCCGAAAATAATCAGCATCAGGCGGTCATCAAACCGGGAAAAAAACTTAACCCATGAATAAAACCGGGACGATAACCGCCGTATCGGTTTCACACGATTCACGATGAGACTTCCGGTGAGTCAAACCGTGAGTCAAACTCCCGGATTTTTTCATCAAAGGCATCATGATCCGGCACGTCTCGCAAAAAATCCACAAACGCCTCCTCCCGCAGACAATAGGACAGCCGGGCCAGCAACCGGAGATGGTTTTTGGCGGACGGGCAGACCAGCACAAACAGCACGAACACGGGCCGCCGGTCCAGGGCGTTGAAATCGATGGGGGTTTTCAAAAAACAGACGGAAATCAGGGAGGGGCCGTCAATCTCTCCCAACGGCGTTCGGGGATGGGGGATGGCCACGCCGCGGCCGATGCCGGTGGACATCAATTGTTCTCTGGCCATAAGGCTTTCATACAGGGAATGCTTCTGTTCGGGGGATTGTAAAAAGCGGACCCGGTCCACGACGGATTGCAAAACCGTTTCAATGGAATGGCCTTCGACATCATAAAAAATCCCCCCGCGTTTAATGGCGCCAGACAGGGTATCTGCCGGAGCTTCCGGTTCTCCGGAGCTTTCCGGGCCCTTTGGCGCAAAGGTCAGGTGATTGGTTTCCGCCCATTTTTTCAGCGACGACTGGCTGAAAATGCATTGGCTGCCTTTTTGCCGAACCGGCAGCCGCCCCTGCCGTATCCACCGTTCCACGGTGGCAGGGGCCAGGTTCAGACTTGCCGCCAGTGTTTCGAGTTCAAGCTCCATCATGATATCTCTCTGTATTTATTCCTCATAACTATCCATCCACCAGGCATCCCACCGGGTGGACAGGATTTCCAGGGCAAGGCGCTTTCCGATCTCCGTTTTCAAACGCTTATGCACCACCGGCAGCCATTGGTCCGGGCTGTTGTTGCCGATATCGGATACGGATTTCAAGTCCAGCAGAAACGATAATTGGTCCGCATCATGGGCCAGCAGGGATTCGAAGGTCTTTTTCTCGTTGAATTCCGTAATCAGGTCCGCAAGCTTTGCTCCGAAAGGCAGGTTCCGGGTGGCGTCCGCCACCGCCCGATCTTCATCGATGGTGACATATTTTTTCTGCACATAATTGTGGTCCCCGGTCCTGGCTTCCGGCAAATCATGCACCAGGCACATGGAAATCAGTTTCAGGGCGTCGCATTCCGGGACCATATTCGCCATGACATAAGCGATAAACGTGGCGCAAAAGGAATGCTCCGCCACCGATTCCCTGCCGACCCCCAGAAAATGAAAACCCGCCCTGGGAATATTTTTTAATATTTTCGCCTCAAACAACAACGCCGCCGCTTGCTTCATCATCCCCCCTTTTTGTCCGTCCGTGGACCAAAACCCGGACGGATGGTTTCATTAATCAAATCTATTTATAAAATTCAATATTTTATTTCTATATTTGGGGGCTGCTACTGATTGTCCTGATCCACCGCGTCCTGCATTCTCTCCGAAATATCGGGGAGCGCAGCGGCGACTCTCACCCAGGCATTCAACATGGGAACACCCACCGGATCATTGATGAATTCGCCCATGGCGAGTTTCAGGGAGCCCACAAATACGTCCACGGCTTCAATCTCTGCGTGACGGTCATACACCAGGCCGTTTAAGAGGGCCAAGGCATTGTATTTCTCAATGGCGTTCCGGGATTCCTGGATATAGGCGGTCATCAGGGTCCTGAAAAAGGCCTCGCTCATCACCAGACCGTCCTGGCTGAGAACCCGGAACAGTGCCTTGGCGATGTCCGTGGCCATGCGAATAAGGCCTTCGCCGGGCTTATCTTTCTCCAGATGCTGGTGTTTATGTTCATAGATGTCGATAATCTCCACCTGACAGATGCGGTTGACGGAGGTCTTCTGATACACCTCGCTCAGCATGGAGACCTCAAGACCCCAGGTGGGCGATATCCGGATGCCCCTGGCAAGGCTGGCCACAAAAGCGAACTCCCCGGACAGGGCATACCGGAAGCTGTCCAGATAATCGATAAAGGCGATGCGCCCTAAGATACGGCGCATGGTCCGGATGAGCGGCGTATAGAAAAGCCGGGTGACGCGGCCGTAAAGTCTGTCCGTGGCCCTTGCGTAGTATCCCTTGCTGAACTCGAAATCCGTGGCAGGATGAACGACGGGGTATACCAGACGTGCCAGCATCTCTCTTTCATAATTAATAATATCGCAGTCATGCAGGGCCACGGCGAAAACGTCGCGACTGGCCAGAATATAGCCCAGCGTCATCCAGACCGACCGTCCCTTGCCCGGATAATCCAGATCAAAAGCGGCATCCTTCATTTCCTTAAGGAACGCCTTCATCCGAGGCCCGTCATGCCAGACGACCCTCACTTCCGTTTGTATGATCGACATTGCCTTTTTCACCTTCCGGAACTGGGATTCCGTGGCCCGGTCAAGGGACAAAACGATCTGGGCGAGATAATCCACATCCTTTAATTCCCGGATAATCCGGGGCATGGCCGGACCGTCGAATTCATCGATCAGGGCCGGCAGGAGCAGGACGATTTTCCGTTTTCCGGCAATGGTTTTGAGCTCCCTTTCCAGTTCGTGGACCGGTCTCTTTCCCAGTTTCTGGAGGGTGGTGATCATCCCGTTCTGACAAAAATCAGCCATATCATTCACCCCCTTCCCTGGTCCAGAGGTCCGCCAGGTATCCTTTCAATCCCTCAAAAATCCGGGCCTGAGATTCAAAATGCGCCTCCGCCTCCTCCTGATCCTTGTCCTTGAGTTCGTTGACCAGGGATGCGACCCGGGCATAATACAGGGGGATCATGGTGTCGATGATTTTAATCCGCTGTCTCTGCGTGTGATGGAAAAAGCACGCATAGCGGTACACGATGCGGACCCACGTCTCCATGGGCATAAAAAATCCGTCATGGCCCTCAACCCCGGCCAGATTCCGAATTACTTCTAAATCCTGTTCCTCAATGATATTTTGCCACACGCTCCCGAAATTGGACCACCCGATTTTAAAATAGTCGATCAGGTCCGCGTGATCGATCTCAAACGGCGGCGCGTCCTGACCCACCGCCTTTCCAATGGAGAGAACCTCTCTGGAAGCCTTGACGTTCATCCAGAAATCCTGAAATTCTTCCATCAGTTGAAAAGTAGAACCCACCACTTGGCGGAACATGGGCCCCAGATCTGCGGACGGGTCCTTGTGTCCGTGAATTTTGGCCCCGAGCCGGGCCTGGCAGATCCGGAAGCCGCCCACAATGGCTGTGGTCGTCATCCAGATATCGATGCCGAACTTGGCCACATCCGTTTCCCATACATCCCGGCTGAGATAATACTTGATCAGGGCCGGGGAAATGCCGAAATCGCCGCCGATGGGTTGCCGGATCTTCTGTCCATAAAGGGCGCGGGTCAGGTTATAGGCGATGGTATTGGTAATGGTTCCGTCCAGCTTATAGCGTTTGTATTCCGGGGCCACATAATCGTATCCTTCCATCACCGGCTCCAGCAGGTTCCGCACCCATTCCGGGGTGATGGACAGCAGATCGGAGTCAAACACCGCCACGGCCCGGGCTTTGAGAAACGCGGCCACCTCAAACACCGCACGCAGGCCCGACCCCTTGCCCGGAATGCCGCGGTAAATGGTGACGAAGCTCTCAATATAGTATGACTTCGGATCAACGGCCCGGGCCGTCTCTCTCGTATCATCCGTTGAACCGCCATCGGACACCATCACCAGGGCCTTGCGGTCCGGATAATATTGTTCAAGACCCTTGGTGATGGTATCCAGCACATGAGCAATGGATTCGCTGCTGTCAAAGGAAGGCACCCCGACCACGATATCGGCGTAACCCAGTTGCTCAATCTTCGTGCGCACATCCGGCCTCAGGGCCGTTGAAAACCGTTTACTGGTCGTCATGACAAGTCCTCCTTTTATGTGTTTGCGCTTATATAAAGGATCGCCAGGTCCATCACATTGGTTCCGGTCGGGCCGGTGATGACCAGATCCCCGGTCTGTTTGAAAAACCCATTGGAATCATTCCGGGCCAGATAATCATCAGGATTAAGCCCCTGTTCACGCGCTTTTTGCAGGGTAGACGCGTCCACCACCGCGCCGGCGGCATCCGAATTGCCGTCAATGCCGTCCGTTCCGGCGCTCAAAAACACCCACCCGCCCGGCCCGGCCATTTCTTTTACCACCGCCAGGCACAGTTCCTGGTTTCTGCCCCCCCTGCCGTCCCCCCGGAGGGTGACGGTGGTTTCCCCGCCGAACAACAGGCAGACCGGCGGTGAAAAGGGATTCCCCGACGCCATGATTTCCCGGCCCAGGGCGGCGATGGCTTTGGCCGCTTCCCGGGCCTCTCCGTGGAGCCGGGAGGTCATGATGTGGGCGGGGATTCCATAGGAAAGGGCCGTTTGTCTGGCTTTTTCCAGGGCCTTGATATTGCTTGCCGCAAGAAAATGCCCGATCCTCGGATTCGGTGTTTTCGGGGTATCCGGAACAGTTCCCGACATCCCCTTCCGGACAAGCCCGGCCACGGATGCGGGCAGCCGGTCCCACAATCCGTATATCTCTAAAATTTCAGCCACATCCTGAAATGTCGTCCGGTCCCGGTACAGGGGAGCCGAGCCGATGGTGTCCAGGTCGTCCCCGATCACATCGGACATCACCAGCACCACCCCCCCGGCCTCCGTCATGCGCCCCAGCCGTCCCCCTTTAACTTCTGACAAATGCTTGCGCACGGCGTTCATTTCCTCGATGGGCGCGCCCGCGGCCAGGAGAAGTTTGGTGACATTCTGGAGATCGGAAAGGGTGAGCGGTGGAAAAGGCCGTTCCAGCAGGGCCGAGGTACCGCCGGATAAGAGATAGATGAAAAAATCATCTTTGGTGAGGCGGGATATTTCAAAAATGAGCCGGTTGGTCGCGTCGATGCTCTGCTCATCAGCCACCGGATGGGCGCCGACGCAAACCTTTATTGTTTTCAGGGACGGGTCATTCACGTTCGAGACCACCACCCCGCCGGACAAACGATCCCCAAGGATGCATTCCATGACTTTTGCGGAACCCGCCGCGGCCTTACCGCTGCCGAACACATGAATCCCATCTTTTTTCGAAATGGGATAACTCCGTTCACCCACACGCAGGATATCACCCGTAAGGGACACCAGATCCGGAAAAACGTTCTCCGGCCGGACGGCGCCAACGGCTTTATTAAAAATTTCAATGATTTCAGATCGCATATGCATCAAGAACAGCCTCCATCGCCCCATTCCATCCCCGGCTTCCCGAGGCCTCCGTCCGCAGCAGCCCCGGCCGGTCCATGTCCAGATACCCCCGTTTCGGATGCGGGATCAGCACCGGAATATCCACTTTTTCCAGAAACACCCGGTCGTTGTCGCTGTCGCCAAGGCCAACGGTGAGAATTTTCTCCTCATGGTGCTGTTGAAACAGATCCCGCACCATGACCACCGCCCTGCCCTTGTCCTGATCCTTGCCCATCAGGTGAAAAAACCGGCCGCCTGTCGTGACCGCCATCCCCTCTTTTTCCGCAAGAGCCGCAAGGGTTTCCGAATTCTGACCCGGCCCTAAGGTGAAAGGCTCCGTAAATTCCCGGTCTTTGGCCCGCGCCGCCTGATCCTCGGAAAGCCCGGTCAGATCCGCGATTTCGCGTGCACTCATGTCGCCGAAACCCCTTGCATCAAATTCCGGCCGGATTTTCTCGAAAAAGCCCCGGACTTGCCCATACGGCAGCCCCAGTTGAATCAGCTCATAACCATCTGCCTTCTTGGCGTTTTTTATCGAAAAGCCCCGGTACTCCGCCGGAAAAAAAACACCGCCCCCGTTTTCCACAATAAACGGGTCAGCCATGCCGATGGCGTTCCGAATGGGTTCCACCTCCCGGCGGGTTTTACTGGTAACGATTATGAGCGGTATCCGGTTTTGTTTAATCCGGGTAAGCGCAGGGGTGGCTTCGAAAAAGGTATAATCGTGATGATTGAGAAGCGTTCCGTCAAGATCTGTGAAAATTATCAATTTCATATGTATACCTTATAACACATCGAACAAGGGATCAATGCATACGATATGCCGCCGTAGCGCCTCTATCAATGGAACGATTCTGAATTATCCGGCAATCCATGAGAAAAAGATAACCCCCGACACGATCAAAACGGCCAACCATTGGACGGTCAGGCCCGGAGAATGCCTAAAAACCTTCGCGTAACCCAATCCGGCTGCCAGTCCGCAAAAAAAGCCGAATAAATGCGCCATGAGGTCCACCCGCTCGCCGGCGGAACCCAGCAATCCCAGGAGCGCCAATCCGCATGCCAGCGGGACCAATGCGGCCCCGAACCTTACGGATGTCCTGCTGTGGGACAAAATCTGATAACCGGTTAATATCCCCACAGCGCCGAACACCGCCGTGGATGCGCCAATGGAGACATGAGCGGATTCATACATCCATGCGTTCACCAGATTTCCGGACGCCCCGCACATGAGTATCATCAGCCAGCCGATTCCCCATCCGGTCACCGCACACACGGCAGTGCCGAAAACAAACAAAGCGATCATATTGCCCGCCAGATGCACGTCGTCCGAGTGAAGCATTAATGCCGTCACCGCCCGGTAATATTCCCCGTCAAGTATATGTGACGCGGACGCGCCGAACCGGTTGACCGTTTCCCGGCCTTCCCCTGAGGTATTGACCCAGGTCTGGCTCATGAGAAGCACCAGACAGGCCAAGGCGCCTGAAATGAGGATACCGGTTGTCACCACCGGAGCCTTTTTCGCAGAAACGGGAAACGCCGGCCGGTTTTCGGTAAAATACCGGTTCATGACATCAAGAGCCCGGTCATACTGGGATTCCCTCACCCATACCCCCCATCCGGCGTTTTTATCCCTTTGGATTCTATGGGCCAAACCCGCTGAAGACAGCACCAGGGCGCAGGTGTCGGCCTGTTTTCGCGTCAGATTTTCAAAAAGGATATACATGCCAGGGACTCTAAAACCGGTTATGGGCGCATGTGTCGACGTCTTGAGAAATAAGACGTTTATTGACTGCCGCAATGGATGCGTTGACACTGCCCATCTTTACCACTCACGAAAAGGTAAAGAAAGAAAATTCCGGGCTGATTTTCCCGCCGGGATCTTGACAAATCGGAATCCGAACCCATTATAAAACAAAATATTTCACCATCAAACGGATCATACCGGCCTTGTTTAATAGATAATAAAGGAGACCCCATGGAACACAAAAAAGAAACCCGTCAATTTAAGACCGAAGTCAAACAGTTCATGCATTTGATCATCAATTCACTGTATTCCAACAAGGAAATTTTCCTTCGGGAACTCATTTCCAACGCCTCGGACGCCATCGACCGTCTCAGTTTCAAAGCCCAGACCGACGCAAAGATTCTGGAAGAGGGAGCGGAATATAAGATTAAAATCACACCGGACAAAACCGCCCGGACCCTGACCCTGTCGGATAACGGCATCGGAATGACTTTCGAGGAGGTGGTGGAAAATATCGGCACCATCGCCAAGAGCGGCACCGCCGCCTTCATGCAGGCCATTGAAAAAGCCAAAAACCAGGACACGCTGGCCCCCGAACTCATCGGACAGTTCGGGGTGGGGTTTTACAGCGCGTTTATTGTGGCGGATCAAATCACCATCGTCACAAAGGCCGCCGGAGAAACCACCGCCACCCGCTGGGAATCCACCGGAGACGGTGAATACACGATTGAACCGGCGAAAAAAGCCTCCCGCGGCACCGACATCATCCTGAAATTAAAACCCGGGGAAAAGGACGAACAGGATTTCACGGAAGAATGGACCTTGCGCCAGGTGGTGAAAAAACATTCGGATTTCGTCAATTACCCGGTGGTGATGGATGTGGAACGCACGGACACCGAAACCGGCGATGACGGCAAACCCATCCTCGGCCCGGACGGCAAGCCCCTGCAAAAGCCGCCGGTGGTCCGGGAGGAAACCTTAAATTCTATGAAGGCCATTTGGGCCAAAGACAAAAAGGACGTGACCGATGATGAATACAAGGACTTTTATTCCCACATCAGTCATGACTGGAACCCGCCGCTGACTCACTTTCACTGGAAGCTGGAAGGCGTCACGGAATACAATGCGCTCCTGTATGTCCCGTCCCAGGCCCCCTTTGATCTGTTTATGCCGGAAAGAAAACACGGGGTCCAGCTTTACTGCCGCCGCGTGTTTATCATGGACGACTGCAAGGAGCTGATCCCGCCTTACTTAAGGTTTATCAAAGGGGTAGTGGACGCCCCGGATTTAAACTTAAACATCAGCCGGGAAATTCTTCAGCAGGACGCATTGGTGAGAAACATTCACAAAAACCTCATCAAAAAAATCCTGGACGCCCTGGAGCAGTTGCCGGCTGAAGAATTTGAAAAATTTTACAATGAATTCGGCACCGTATTAAAGGAAGGCATCCATTCGGACTGGGGCAACCGGGACAAGCTTGCGAAACTGGCCCGGTTTAAAACCACAAAATCCGACGGCAAATGGGTCTCGCTTAACGACTATGTGGCCCGCATGAAGCCGGACCAGAACGATATCTACTACATGACCGGCGACAGCCTCACCAGCATCATCAACAGCCCGCACCTGGAAGCACTCAAGGAAAAGGATTTTGAAGTCCTCCTGATGACCGACCCGGTGGATGAGTTTATTATCCAAAGCATGCCGGAATTTGAAAAAAAGAAATTCAAAAGCGCAGAAAAAGGCGATCTGGATATTGACAAAGTGGATGACACCAAAAAAGCGGTCTATTCGTCCCTGTTTGAAAAAATCAAGTCCCTGCTGGATGACCGGGTGAAGGAAGTGAAACCGTCGTCCCATCTACGGGATTCGGTGTCCTGCCTGTCGGGGGACACCTATGATGTGAGCGCCTATATGGAAAAACTGCTCAAGGCGTCGGGCCAACCCATGCCGCCGTCCAAGCGGATTCTGGAACTCAATATCAGCCATCCGGTCATGGCGAAAATTCAAGCCATTTTTGAAAAAGATCAGGAAGATGCGGCCTTAAAAGATTACAGCACCCTGCTCTATGACCTGGCCCTTGTGAGCGAAGGCGGAAAAATTGAAAATCCGGCCCGGTTCAGCCGCCTCATCGGCGAACTCATGGCCAGGGCCCTGGGTGAATAAATCCTGCGTCAACAAATAAAAACCGCCCGGGATGCTTTGAACCGCAAGCGCCCCGGGCGGTTTTCCCGTGCGCGTCAAAATCAACCGCCACTTTCCATCATCCCGCTGTCAGCCACAAAAAACAACGCCGGGCAATCTCGTTCTATTTGGTTGCAATTGACATTCAATTGATCTATAAATAGTTCGATTCCATAATAAAAGATCAATCTCAAAGCCAGTGTTTCTCGATCGTTCCCAGGAACGTGGAGGACATTTTATCTGAGAGGATAAGACCGGATGCAGCCGAAACGAAAAATGCGGGTCATTGTCGTCGATGATGAAACCCATGTGAGAACCCTCATCAAATCCGTCATTAACAGCATGAACTGCGATATCGTGGGGGAAGCCGGCAATGGCAGGGATGCCGTCGCATTATTTGGTGAACTCAAACCCAATATGATGCTGCTTGACATCAACATGCCGTTAAAATCCGGAAAACAGGCCCTGGCCGAAATCAAAAAAAAATACCCCAACGCCTTTATCATCATGCTCACTTCCCTTACCGACAGGGAAACCATTGAGGATTGCATGTCATTGGGCGCTTCCGGATTTATTCGCAAAGACCTGCCTCTTGACGAAATGCGGGAGGTCATCAAACAAACCTGGAAGACGTATCGCGAAACCCTCATTAATGGTCATACACCCAGTTCATAAGGTGATGCGCAGACAAAAATTTTGGCGAAACTGCTTTTGGCAATTGAACTGGATTTTAAAAAAAATAGGAACCAAAGATCTCCCACTTAAGGCGAACTATTAAGAAACTTTAATGACACCCGACTCACTGGTTATGATGATTTTACTGACTCACTATATAGGGCATCGCATGAATGCTTTTACGGAGGGACATGAGAATGAAGACAGGGCTCAGGCGCTATGGGATTTTGGGTATTGGATTATTTTTAACGATTCTTCTTTCAAGCTGCGGGGGCGGAGGTGGAGGTGGTTCCGATTCGGATGCACCGGCGGGCATGGTGACCTTGAATGCCGAAGATATTGCCGGACCGGGTGGCGAACTATTCTACCAGGGTAAAGAATACACTGGTAAAGTGGAGGTTCCGGAAGACGCCCTGGTGGGGGTGATCAAAGATGGCCAATCATATCTGTATCATCCGTCCATGGGAAAACCCGAATTTACAGAGAACACCAGCAGGGAGGCTGTAACCCGATTTGTGGTCGGCAAAAATGCCGAACCCCAATCTCTTTCCTCAGCAAATTCGGTTGATGAGATGGAGCAGATGTATGCCATCGCAGTGGTCGAGGATATCGAAGCTGAAACGGATCTGCCTACCAAAGTTCATATCAGTCGCGATGAGAATAAACTGACCATCACTAACCAGGCCAACCGGTGGGCGGCCATCAAAATAACCTCCGGCAGCAGCGAGCAAATCTATTTTATACCGCCCAGAGCCCGCATTTTAGATTCCAACCTGGCCCGATGGGTTGCGTCCGATCAGGGAAGTGATATTTTTAAAGATCTGCCGGGTGATTCGAATTGGAAGGATAATTTCAGTACGTCCAGCAATCTTACCATCACGGTTGACCCGCCGGCCACCATAGAGACATTCGGTGCGGTATTTAGAGCATCGCCTATTTGCTTGGTCAATGTGAACTTGTTCCCTAGAGTTCAAGAAGCCTGGATGGCCGACCATGCCCTGGTACTCTGTTTGAATACCATCGACATGTATTATGTGGCGCTGGAGGGGATTAAACACCTAACGCAGCTGGTTCCGCTTTCCTGTATGGATGCAGCCACAGGCGCCCTGTTGAACATGGTTGAAGCGTGGTTTCTGGGTTATATGACCCAAGAAGAAAGAATTGCATCCCAGTGGTACCAGATCCTGGTCGAGGACGTTGCAAATTCTGTGTTTCAATGCATGCTCCTGGCGCCGACAGCAATGTCTTTCGAGTTTGTCAGCACTTTCTGGAATATCCTTACTGCGGGCGATTACTTTCTGGAAGACATCGTTTTTGTTGATCCGATATTCACCAATGCCGCATCATACGCCAGCGCTAACATAACGGATGACCTGGCTGCATCGTTTTCCCGGGCCCCATCCACTCTTAGCACAGGCGAAACCGAAACCTGGGAAGTGACCATTGTCGGCGGAAAGCCTCCTTACCGGGCGAAATTCACCTGGGATGATGGCATGGTCAGCGAGTTTACCACCGCAGGTGCATCCGTTTCCATGAACAGGGAATTCAGCGACGCCGGATCGTATACCCTGTCGGTCATGGTGGTCGATGCCAATGCGGATGCCAGACAAATCGCAAGCAGTGTCAAGGTGAGTGATGCACAACCTAAGGATTTGGGGGTGACTTTTATCGCCGAACCAGCCACCCTCAAACCGAACCAGGCCGGCACATGGTCGATTTCGGTCTCCGACGCGGTATTCCCGGTGATGATAACTTTTGACTGGGGCGACGGTATAAATAAGAAGATGTCGGGTTCCGAATCGCCGATAAGCGCATCCCACAAATATGCGGAGGAAGGGACCTATACGGTCGAGGTTACGGTCACGGATAAAGATAACGCCTCCGGTCAGGCTGCGGCAACCGTGTCGGTGGAGGCGGAAACCATTGAAGACTGTGTGAACGTATCCGGGCAATGGAGCGTCAGGATCAGTCACGTGCAGCAATGCGATTTTGAAAAGCAGACCTACCCAGACGTCGTTAGACCCGCCAATATTGATCAGGATAGCTGCGATATCGATCTTGGAGGGGGCATGTCAGGCTCATTGACCGGCGATCAAGTGAGTATTACAGCTCCATTCAAACACAACGATATGACAAAAACCCTTGTACTCACGGGAACTGCAACGGGAACAAAGATGGTGCTTCAAGGGACTGTGGCATTTCAGGAGTCATGGCAGATATGCACCTATGATGTAAAATACGACTTTTACCGGTAAGAAGCAGAGAAACCCCGATAAAAAACCCAAACATATAAGTTGACGCCCAAGATGATACTTCAGGAAAAATTCGATTTAACGAAACTGCTTGCGGAAATTGAGGACGACGAGCAGGAACAGGCAAAAGACCTGACCCAGGAAAAGGATATTCCTCAGGACACCATTACCGAACTGATGCTTGCCCATCTCAGGAAAAAGAAAAACAACATTACTTAAAACTACAGGATAGCTTGCAAATCCAATGGCTTCCCATAAAATTGAAAACCCGCGTTTTTTTAAACTATTGGAAGAGAACCAGATCATCTCCGGCGAATTCGTCCGGGATCTTCTCGATGAACTGGAAGGCAATGCGCTGGATGTTCTTGCCACCCTTATCCAGAGCGGGGTCGGTACCAAAAGAAGTTTGTGCCAGTTATGGTGCGACTCCATCGGCATCGCCCATGTGGACCTGGAAAAATCCCTGTTTCAACCCCATGTGGTGCGCAGACTCCCGGAACGGTTCGCCAGAATGAACTATGCCATCCCGGTGTATCAAATGGGCGATACGGTCACCGTCGCCACGTCGACCCCGGACAATAAGTATCTGAAAAAACAGATCCAGCAACTGATCGATGCCCCCGTCAACCTGGTATTCGCCCTCCCGGCGGATGTAGAATGGGCCATTGAAAACGAGTACCGGACCAACACGGCCTTATCTGAATTTTTTGCCAAAATTGCAGCCGGCAGGGTTTTCGGGGCCACCAGCCCCATCAGTGAAAAAACGTTTGAAGAAGTCGCGGGCAAAGAATCCATCCAGCAGTTTCATGTCTGTCTCATCCTGCTGGGCATCACCGAAAACATCAGCGAAATTGAGATCGATCCCGAAGAACATGTGACAAAAATTCATTTTATCGTCAATAATACCTTTCAGGAACGCCTGCGAATTGAAAAACCCGTGTATGAGCGGCTGCTGACCCAGCTCCAGACCATGGCCCATTTGCCCGATTCCCTTGATGATGCTCCCCAATACAGCCGGATTCTGTTTTCCGCTCCGGGCAAAAAATTTCACATTCAGTTCCTGAGCCTGCCCGGCGATTTCGGGAGAAAAATATTCCTGAAATTCATGGATCGCTCCCCGCTTGAACGGCTGCCGAAATTATCCGAATTGTATCTTTCCCAAAAACATACCCTGTCCCTGACGAACGCCATCGATGTCCGAAAGGGTGTGATGCTGGTGTCCGCGCCGGAACAGGCAAGTTTTACGGACCTGGCGTATGCCCTCATCAATGAATTACAGTCTTCAGGCGCAGGCAGAATCATGACTGTGGAAGATTCGCTGAGGTGGCTTTTCAAAGACATTGAACAACATCAGGTCAATCCGAAAGCGCCTGTAACCCGTGCGGATGCGTTGAAAACCTGCCTGAACCATCATCCCGATGTGATTTACATCCAGAACATCAATGATCCGGAAATATCCGATGCCATCCGTGAGGCCGCGGAATCCGGTCAATTCTTCCTTGCCGGAATCGAGGCGGCGGACGCCTTGGAAGCGCTGGCTCTCACCAGCCCCGCCATCGGTCCGGTTCTTTCCGTTATCGTGAATCAGCAACCGGTGCGGCGGCTATGCGACCACTGCAAGGAAAAATACCCGTTGTCCTTTAAAGAAATGGATGATCTGTTCATCTATCAGGGGGCCCCCAGAATCTATGCCTGGCGGGAAAAGGGCTGTCCCTATTGTAAACATACCGGATTTGCCGGACAGATCGGCATTTACGAAGTGCTGGTCATCTCCCCCGAATTGCGGGAACTCATCACCCGCAATGAATCCCTTAAAGAAATCCAGATGAAAATCCGGCTGCTCGGATTTACAGACAAAACCCACGACGGCATCAAAAAAGTACTCAGAGGATTAACGACATTACAGGAGATTGAAACCCTTCGCCGCTCATGACTGATTCTCAAAACCATTTCGCCCAACCGGAAGGTTTATCCACGATGCATACAAATGACACCGAAATGAATATGAATATCCTGGTTGCCGATGACGAAGCGGCCACCCGGCATATGGTATCCCAATACCTGAGAAAAAAGGGATACGTTGTTTTTGAGGCGGCGGACGGATTTGAAGCATTCGCCGCCACCTTCGATCAGACCATCAACATCGCCGTCATCGACTGGATGATGCCCGGCATGAACGGCATCGAAGTATGCAAAAAAATCCGGGACAATCAGAAAGGCCCCTACGTTTTTATCATTATGCTGACGGCCAAAGCGAAAAATAATGAGTTAATCGAAGGCTTTGAAGCAGGGGTGGACGAATACGTCCTGAAGCCGGTGAACCTTCAGGAACTTATGGCGCGCATCAATGTGGGCGCCCGGATTGTGGGGCTGGAACGCAAACTCCTGGAAAAACAAAAGGAATTCTCCGACAACAATCAGATGAAAAACAAATTTATCGGCATTGTCGCCCATGACCTCCGTAACCCCTTGATTTCCATACGGGGATTCAGCGAGCTGCTGATCAAGGATTCCCAGAATTTCACCGGCGAACAGAATGAATTCATCGATATTATCCATGCCACCAGCCGGAATATGCTGGCCATGATCAACGACCTTCTGGACATATCCCGGATTGAGAGCGGCAACATGAATCTTGACCTGCAACCCGGATCGCTGAAGCTCTTAATCCTGGAAAGAATACAGATCATCAGCCTGCAGGCGGCAAAAAAGCATATCACCATTCACAAGGAACTCTCCACCATTCCGGAAATTGCTTTTGACCCGCACCGCATGGGACAGGCGGTGGACAATCTGATAACCAACGCCATTAAATTCTCCCCCTCCGGCTCCAACGTGTATCTGAAGCTGAAAAAGGGTAAGGACAGGGTTCAGTTCGATGTGACGGATGAAGGCCCGGGCATCCCCCAGGAGGAACAGCACCTGCTGTTCAGCGAATTCCACCGTTTAAGCGTTCGTCCCACCGGCGGGGAAACCAGCACCGGGCTGGGGCTCACCATCGCCAAAAAAATCATCGAAGCCCACAACGGGAAAATCGAATTCGAATCCAGGGAAGGCAGGGGCTCCACCTTCCGCCTGATCCTGCCGCTCGTGGCCAGTTGCTTACCTCAGAATCCGGATTCCAATTTTTGACTTATCCTTCAAGTGATTGCCCGGCTGATTGTCCATCTGATTGTCCATCTGGCTGTCCGGGATGCGGCCCTAAAAAAATGCTTCCCAGTGAGCGTCTCCGGCAAAAGGAAACTTGGCTGGCCAAAAGGCTCCATCGGTGGAAGACCCGGATGGAGCCCATCCAGACCGTGCCCGAAGACCTGCGACGGCACTACAGAGGGAAAGTCCGCCTCTCCACCCGGTGGGATCAGGAAGGGTGGCGGTTTGGCCTCATCAAGCGGGAAACGGTTATTCCCATTCCCAACTGCCCCATCCACGCCCCCCAAATAGGGCAGGCCATTGCCCTGTTTTCCAGCGCCCTGCCCCCGGCTTCCATCTTTCCCCTGGTGTATTATGCCCATTCGGGGCGTCAGGTCACACTGGTGGTAAAATCCGCCGAAATGCCCGGGCTGATGTGGCTGGATGACGGGCTGAAGAAGAGGATGAAGGAAATCGGGATTGAAGGGTTGTGGCTGCATCTGCACCCGGCTGCCGGAAAAAAGGTGTTCGCCAAAAACGCCTGGCATCTGCTGTATGGCGTGCCACAATCAACGGACGGCAATGGGTTCGTCTACGGCCCCCGGTCATTTCAGCAGCTTATCCCGCAACTTTATAACCAGTCGATGGACATCGCGGAGGCGTTTCTGGCACCCGGCCCGGATGACTGCATGGTGGATCTGTATTGCGGCAGCGGTATCGGACTGGCCCGGTGGCGGGAACAATGCGATCATGTCATGGGAGTGGAGCTTAGTGGGGAGGCCGCATCCAACGCCCGGACCAATGCGCCGGACGCGGCGGTGCTTCGGGGTGCCTGCCGGGAACGCATTCCCCAACTTCGCGAATGGAGCGATGCGCAGCAGCCCGGCCGGAGACGCCTGCTCTATATCAATCCCCCCAGAACCGGCCTGGAACCCGAGATCGTCCGCTGGATCATTGCCGACTACCAGCCCCGGCGCATGGCCTATCTGTCATGCAGCGCGGGAACCCTTCACCGGGATTTAACCCGGCTTGAAACCGCCGGATACCGGGTTGACCGGATCACGCCCTTTGACTTTTTCCCCAACACCCCTCATGTGGAAACCCTGGCGCTGTTAAAATCCCCCGAAGAATGAATCTCTCTGCGTCTCCGCGTCTCTGCGCATCTGCGGGAAAAAATACTTGAAAATCCCTCCGGGTCAGCCGATTTTTCCCGTGGCCCCATAAGCGGAGAGCACCAGCCAGGTTTTAACATCCACCATCGCGTGTTGATCTTCGCAAAGACGCAGCGCTTCATCCGGCGTGACCAGCAGGGTTTCGATGTCCTCGGACGCCGAATTGCCCTGGCGGGAAGGCTCGCCCGCGCATTCCACATATACCAGGGCAATGGATTCATCGGTCATGCCGGAGGAGGAATAGATCAACGGGCTCGTTTTGATCCACCGGGTGACCGTTAACCCCGTCTCCTCCCGGAGTTCCCTTGAAACGCAATCCGCAACCGT
Organism: Desulfosalsimonadaceae bacterium; assembly: GCA_049297455.1. Taxonomy (GTDB): domain Bacteria; phylum Desulfobacterota; class Desulfobacteria; order Desulfobacterales; family Desulfosalsimonadaceae; genus SURF-3. Next base: position 74,463 of record JBAQUK010000178.1, read on the forward strand.
CTCTCCCTTGTCCACCAGGCCGGCGGGAAGCCCATACTGGTAATCCCCAAGGGGCACCCGAAATTCCCGGATAATGACCAGCCGGTTTTTTTCCGGGTGAAACGCCACAATCACCACCGCATCCGGAATATCCCAAGAACCGGAAACGCACCGGGGAGGATCTTTGCGCGAGACAAACCGCCAGACCCGGTCCCGGCCTTTCGCATCCTCATAAAGGGTTTCAAACATATTCAGGTAAGGATAGTCGGTTATTTTAGTAACTGATTGTATTTTCAATCAATATTTCTCCATTTCGATACATCCGGGCTGATGGGCATCAACCGCTTAAAACGTCTGGCCATTCCATCCGAACATCTTGCCGTCAATGGCCGCAAAATCGATGTAGGTCCGCTCCGGCGGCACCTGGAGCGCGATTTGGATAAAATCGCAAATCGCCTGTGCATACGCCCCGCATTTGTCGGCGGTCAGGCCGATGCTCTTTATGGTAACATAGGCCGCGGGCCCGGTATCGCTGTTAAACATCATGGGCGTGTTCCCGCAAACCGACACCATGAACACCTTCTCCGGCTTCCCCAAAAGCCCGCTCATAAACGATGACGTCTGCTTTAAAACGGTGGCGGTTTTGGCTTCATCCATCGACTGGCTGGTTTCAATACGGATATACGGCATCATGTCCTCCTGATATATGGGTTCATAATTGATGGGTTTCTTCTTTCATACCCCGGATTGCATGATTTGCCCATAATAAAAATCAGAATAATGTCTTTTCTTGTCTGATAAAACGCATTATAACGATAACATGCGTATTCTCCTGATTTCCGCAAATACGGAACCTTTCCCCGAACCCGTATTCCCTGTCGGGGCGGTTTATGTCGGCAATGCCTTGCAATGCTCGGGGGCACAGGTCCGGATTTTCGACATGCGCCACAATGCCTCAAACTCATCACTGGAAAAGGCGCTGGCATCCTTCCGGCCCGACCGGATCGGCATCTCTCTGAGAAATGTGGACAATGCGGCATATCCTTCCACCCGGTTTTACCTTCCCGCATATGCATCCCTGGTAAAAAAACTTCGGGCAGCGCATCCTGCCCCGATCCTCCTGGGCGGTCCGGCATTTTCCCTTTTTCCTCAAGAAATAACCGCCTGTCTTGGGACGGACGGCGGTGTCATTGGTGATGGAGAAGGGGCAGCGGACGTTTTTTTAAATACCGGTCCTGGAAATATCATCAAAGTCCAACTTCCCGATCTTGAAAATGTGGCGTTTCCCCGCAACATTGATGTACTGTTTCCGGATTTTCGCAAATATCGGACTTTTGGCGTCCAGACGGCCAGGGGTTGCCCGAATCAATGCATCTATTGCACCTATCCCATGCTGGAGGGGAAAAGGAGAAGGACCCGGTCACCGGGGATTGTGGCCGAAGAAATCGCCATGCTTTACCGGGATTTCGGCATCAGAAACTTTTTCATGGTGGATTCCCTGTTTAATACTGATGAAGACCATATGGCAAATGTTGCCGAAAAGATTGCGAAACAGAATCTCCCGATACGTTTTTCCTGCTACCTCCAACCAAAGGTTTCCGATCCCGGCATCTTCCGGGTTCTCAAAAAAGCCGGATGTGTGGCGGTTGATTTCGGCACGGATTCGGGTTCCCCGGAAATGCTCGCCGCTTTCGGGAAACCCTTTGGCATTAATGACATCCAAAAAGCCTCCCGGGCCTGCCTTCAGTCAGGGATTGATTTCTGCCACTCCCTGATCCTCGGCGGACCCGGAGAAAATGAAAAAACCATCCGGGAAACGGTAAGCCTGATGGATGAAATTTCCCCCCGGGCGGTCATCGCCATGACGGGGGTCCGCATCTATCCCGGCACCTGGATGGAAACAGTTGCCGTAAAAGAAGGCCTTGTTGCCGCCGGGGAATCCCTGTTCGAACCGCGGTTCTATTTTCCGCAAATGGGACCTTCCGCATTCTTAAAACTGGTGACTGATGCGACCGGCGGCAGGAGCAACTGGTTTTTTCCGGGAAAAAAGGATTGGGGATCAACCGTCGGCTATAAGATGCTTCATTTTCTGTACCGGAAAGGGCCTCTCTGGCGGACGTTTCAGAAAGTAAAACCAACTAATGGAGGCGGCGCATGGTTGAGGTGAAAAGGGTTGAGAACAACCGCATGATGAATGATTTCATTATGTTTCCATGGACTTCAAACATTTATAAAAACGACCCTGCCTGGATCCCGCCCCTTATCCGGGATCAGAAAAACCTGTTTGACCGAAAAAAGGGATATTTCTTCGAGATCGGCGAAGCGGAATTTTTCCTGGCATACAAAGCCGGGGTTCCTGTCGGGCGGATTACGGCCCAGGTGAACCGCCTCTATGAAGAGAAACACGACACGGATACCGGGTTCTTCGGTTTCTTTGAGTCCATCAATGATAATGAGGTCGCCTCCCGGCTCTTTGATACGGCATCTGACTGGCTCAAGCAAAAGGGCAAAAAGGCCATGAACGGCCCCCAGAGTTTCTCCATCTACGATTCCGTGGGTTTTGAGGTTGAAGGGGCCGACAAAATGCCCACGGTCGGGCTCTTTCATTTCGCGCCCTATTATAAGGACATTGCTGAGGAATGCGGATTCGTCAAATCCATCGACTGGTACTGTTTCCTGGTGGAAAGGATTCATTATGAACAACATGCGCCCTATCTGGAAGAAATCCGGAAAAATTTACTGAAAAGCACGGATGTCGAGTTCAAGACCCTTGGCAAAAACGACATTGCAAGAAGGCTCAATGAGGTGAAGCATATCTTCAATGCCGCCTGGGAGGGGAACTGGGGACACCTCCCCCTCACCGACAAACAGATGGATATGATCTTCCGGGATCTCAGGAAGATCATCATTCCGGAGTTTGCCGTGTTTGCGGAAAAAGACGGAAAAACCGTGGGCTTTATCATCTCGGTTCCGGATATCAATCCCGGTTTACGGATCTTAAACGGGAGGCTTTACCCCTGGCGGATACTGAAGTTTCTGAGACAGATGAAAACCATCAAGCGGGTCAGGTCCATCATCATGGGGGTGCTCCCGGAATACCGGGGCCAGCACATCGACGATATCTTTTACCTGAAGTCGATTGAGACCGGCTTGCGGCTCGATATCTGGGAATCGGACTGTTCCATGATCGCCGAGACCAATAAAAAGATGATCCATGCCCTTAAGCCCCTCACCCCGAATCCATACAAGACCTACCGGATTTATGAGCGGCCGATTGACTGATCTCCAAAAAAAATATTTAATCCGTAGCGTAGAAGGGGGCGTCTTTTTCCCCTATTTAAACCGGACGTTCGGATTTCCCCTATCCGGTGACGCCAAACCTGATATGAAGAAGATGAAGGAGGAAAAATGAAGAAAAAGAGCGAGGAAAAACATGTGCCGAGGCCGCAGGCGCCCTTGACCGCCGATGAACAGCGGCAGGCATCCCAGTATGCCAGAAGCCTGATCGAAGCGAGCCTTGACCCCTTGGTGACCATCAGCCCGGAAGGCAAGATCACCGACGTCAATGAGGCGACCATGAAGGTGACGGGCATTTACCGGGACAAGCTCATCGGCACGGACTTTTCGGACTATTTTACCGAGCCCGAGAAAGCACGGGAAGGCTACCAGCAGGTCTTTGCCAAGGGGTCTGTCACCGATTATCCCCTGACCATCCGGCATAAGGACGGCCTGCTCACGGACGTTCTCTATAACGCCTCGGTCTATCGCGACATGCAGGGCAAGGTCCTCGGCGTGTTCGCCGCGGCCCGGGATGTTACCGCCCAGCGGCAGGCGTCCCAGTATGCCCGGAGCCTGATCGAAGCGAGTCTTGATCCTCTGGTGACGATCAGCCCCGAAGGGAAGATCACCGACGTCAATGAAGCGACTGTGAAGGTGACGGGCATTCCCCAGGACAAGCTCATCGGTACGGACTTTTCCAACTATTTCACCGAGCCTTCGAAGGCGCGGGAAGGATACCGGAAGGTCTTTGAGAAGAGCTTTGTCACCGACTATCCCCTGACCATCCGGCACAAGGACGGAAAACTGGTGGACGTTCTCTATAACGCATCCGTTTACAAGGATGTCTCCGGCAATGTCCTCGGCGTGTTTGCCGCGGCACGCGACGTCACTGAACAACGGCAGGCGTCCCAGTATGCCCGAAGCCTGATCGAGGCGTCTCTGGATCCCCTGGTGACCATCAGCCCCGAAGGCAAGATCACCGACGTCAATGAGGCAACCGTGAAGGTGACCGGCATTTCCAGGGACAAGCTCATCGGCACGGACTTTTCAAACTATTTCACCGAGCCCGAGAAAGCCCGGGAAGGCTACCAGCAGGTTTTTGCCAAGGGGTCTGTCACCGATTATCCCTTAACCATCCGGCACAAGGACGGTCTGCTCAGGGACGTTCTCTATAACGCCTCAGTTTACAAGGATGTCTCCGGCAATGTCCTCGGCGTGTTTGCCGCGGCACGCGACGTGACCGAATCCAAGGGCGTGATGCGTGAGTTTGCCGAGATGAAAAACTTTCTGGATAATATCCTGCAAAGCTCCACCAAGTACTCCATCATCGGAAAGGACCTTGACCATAAAATCCTCTCCTGGAACGAGGGGGCGCGGCGCAATTACGGGTACTCGGCGGAAGAGATCATCGGGAAAGACTCGAGCATCCTTCACACGCCGGAAGACATAAACTCAGGGGCAGTGGATAGAATGCTGGAGATGGCTCATGAAGAAGGCCTGGCCGAAGGCGAGTTCGTACGCGTCCGCAAAGACGGGTCCCGGTTTGCGGCCAGCGTGGTCGTAACCCGCCGTAATGACGCCTCCGGAAATCCCATCGGCTATCTGCTCATGAGCAACGATATTTCGGAAAAAAAGCAGGCGGATGAGCAATTGCGGCAGGCGTCCCAGTATGCCCGAAGCCTCATCGAGGCGTCTCTGGACCCCCTGGTGACCATCAGTCCCGAAGGAAAGATCACCGACGTGAATGAGGCGACCATGAAGGTAACGGGCATTTCCAGGGACAAACTCATCGGCACGGATTTTTCGAACTATTTCGTTGAGCCCGAGAAGGCGCGGGAAGGCTACCAGCAGGTTTTTGCCAAGGGGTCCGTCACAGACTATCCCCTGACCATCCGGCATAAGGACGGCCGGCTCACGGACGTTCTCTATAACGCGTCGGTCTATCGCGACGCGCAAGGCAAGGTCCTCGGCGTGTTTGCCGCGGCCCGTGACGTCACTGAACAGCGGCAGACCTCCCAGTATGCCCGAAGTCTCATTGAGGCGTCTCTGGACCCCCTGGTCACCATCAGTCCCCAGGGCAAGATTACCGACGTCAATGAAGCCACGGTCAAAGTCACCGGCGTCCCGATACAGAAATTGGTCGGAAGTGACTTTTCCGATTATTTCACCGAGCCTGAGAAAGCACGGGAAGGCTACCAGCTCGTTTTCTCCAAAGGAACGGTCACGGATTATCCCCTGACCATCCGTCACAGCGATGGAAAACTGACGAACGTTTTGTATAACGCCTCGGTCTACAAAGACGTGGCGGGAAACGTCCTGGGCGTGTTCGCCGCGGCCCGGGACATTTCGGCCCAAAGAAAAGCCGAGGCCCAGGTGGCGGAACAGCGTACCAAGGAGCTGGAGCGTCTGGCGGAACTGGAACGGTTCCAGAAATTAACCGTGGGCCGGGAGCTGAAAATGATAGAGCTTAAAAAAGAAATCGAAGAATTAAAGAGAAGAGTGGGCGAAACTTCATGATTCTATCACCTGATAAAATCGAGGAAGAATTAGACGAAAAGGCCGCCACCGCACATGAAGTCCAGTTGGCCACCCTTAATATTCTGGAAGATTTTAACACGGAAAAGATGCGGCTGGAAGATACCCAGCGGGCCATCCTGAATATACTGGAGGACGTGGACACCGAAAAAAACCAGATGGAGATGACCCAACGGGCCACCTTTAATATCCTTGAGGACTTCAACGCGGAAAAGCTGCGATTGGAAGACATGCAGCGGGCCGTACTCAATATCCTGGAGGATTTGAACCAGTCCAATGAAGAGTTGCATAAGTCCCGCGGCATCCTTGAAATCCGGGTTGAGGAACGGACTGCCGACTTGCAGCGCTCCAACCAACAGCTCCGTGAAGAAATGGAAGAACGCAAGAAAGCGGAGGAGGCACTCCGGCGCCGGACCGAGGAACTGGCCAGATCTAACGCCGAGCTGGAGCAATTCGCTTATATATCTTCCCACGACCTCCAGGAACCGCTACGGATGATTTCCAGCTATGTGCAGCTCCTGGGAAGGCGGTATAAAGGCAAACTTGACCCGGATGCCGATGAATTCATCGGGTATGCAGCGGACGGCGCGGCCCGGATGCAACGATTGATAAACGATTTGCTCGCCTATTCACGCGTCGGGACCAAGGGCAAGCGCTTTGAAGAAGCCAGTCTCGATACGGCCCTGGCGAGGGCTCAGGAAAACCTCCAACTGGCGATAAAAGAAAAAAATGCCGGCATCACGCACGATCCTCTGCCGACGGTATACGGGGACATCGGCCAATTGACCCAGATATTCCAGAATTTAATCGACAATGCGATTAAGTTCCACGGAAATGAGCTGCCCAGGGTGCATATTTCCGCCCGGCAAGTGGAGGGTGAATGCGTCTGCGCCGTAACGGATAACGGCATCGGCATTGCACCGGAGTTTTTAAACAAGCTGTTCGTACTGTTCCAGAGGCTTCATACCCGGACGGAATACCCCGGAACGGGCCTTGGCCTGGCAATCTGCAAGCGGATCGCGGAACGTCACGGGGGCAAAATCTGGGTGGAATCACAACCGGGCGCAGGCTCGACCTTTTATTTTACGATTAAGACGACGCAAAGGAGTTATGATGATGGACGAGATGGGGACTAAGGTAATTGATATCCTGTTGGTGGAAGATAATCCCGGCGACGTGCGCCTGGCAAAAGAGGCGCTCAAGGAAAGCAAGGTGATGAATAAGCTCTATGTGGTTGAAGACGGCGTTGAGGCCATGTCGTTTTTGCGCCGGCAGGATAAATACGCCGACGCCCCTTACCCTGATTTAATTCTGCTGGACCTTAATCTGCCGCGCAAAAGCGGGCGGGAGGTGCTGGTGGAGATCAAGACGGATGAGAATTTGAAACGGATACCGGTGGTAGTGCTGACTGTCTCCAGGGCGGAAGAGGATATTCTGAGATCTTATAACAATTACGCCAACTGTTACATAACCAAACCATTGGACTTCAACCAGTTCATGGAGGTAACCAAATCCATTGAGGATTTCTGGCTGACGATTGTCAAGCTTCCGTCGAAATGAGGTTCTAAAATAAAAGGCCGTTAAACAAATGAACACTAAATCCGAAGCGCAAGTCCCGGACCTGAATATTTTATTGATTGAAGATAACCCGGGTGATGCCCGGCTTGTCCGGGAATTGCTCAGCGAAACCCCGGGCGATTTCACAGTCAGCGTCGCGGAAAGGCTCGGGCAGGGATTAGAGCATTTGCGCCTGCATACGGTTGACGTCATATTGCTGGATATGAATCTGCCGGACAGCCGCGGGCTGGATACGCTGACAGGCCTTCTTTCCCAATTCCCCCACCTGCCCGTGGTGGTAGTGACATCCATGGCCGATGAAGAGCTTGCCATCCAGTCGGTACGGCTGGGGGCCCAGGATTACCTGGTTAAAGGAAAAGCCGGCGGCGATTTGTTGCGCCGCGCCCTTATTTATGCCATTGAACGCAAGCAGATGGCGGAACAACTGCGCAAGTCCCGCGATGAACTGGAGTTGCGGGTCCGGGAGAGAACGGCGGAGCTGGAAATATCCAACAAAGCGCTGATGGAATATACCGCCAAACTTGAAAAGTTAAACGAGGAACTGCAGGAATTTGCCTTTGTTGGCTCCCATGATTTGCAGGAGCCGCTGAGAAAAATTCAGACTTTCTGCGACATGGCGCAAAAAAGGTGCGCACCGGTGCTGGATAGCCAGGCACAGGGGTACCTGGAGCGGGTCCGCAATTCGGCCGGCCGTATGCGGCAACTTCTGGACGATTTGCTCCAATTCTCAAGAGCAGCCTCGAAACCGGAGCCGTTTAGAAAAATTGATCTTGTACAACTCGTGCAGGAAGCGGCCGATATCTTTGAAGAATCTCTCAAAGAAGCGGGCGGTTCGGTCGAAATCGAAAATATGCCTGATATTGAGGCTGATGAAAGTCAGATGTTACGGCTATTTCAAAATCTGATCGGCAACGCTCTGAAATTCCATCGCAACGAACCTCCCCGAATCAGAGTCTACGAAAGACAAGCCGGTCAGGAGCAGTGTGAGATCTTTGTAGAGGACAACGGCATCGGGTTTGACCAGCAGTTTGCGGAACGTATCTTCAAGCCCTTCCAGAGGTTGCATCATCGCAGGGAATATGAAGGAACCGGTATGGGCCTTGCCATCTGCCGCAAAATAGTTGAGCGGCACGGGGGCAGTATCCGCGCAGAGAGCGAACCGGGGAAGGGCTCGACATTCATTATCAGGCTGTCTGTACAACAAGACAGCAGGGAGGACAAATAATGGCGACAAACGATCAAAAGATAGTCTTGATGGCTGACGATGACATAGAAGACTGCATGCTGGCAACCGATGCGTTTGAGATAAGCGGCGCGAAAGCTGCTTTCGCCTGCGTAGAGGATGGCCTGGAACTCATGGACTACCTTTCAGACCCTTCCCGGTTTGGGGCAAGAGGTTTGCCCGATCTCATCTTGCTTGATCTTAACATGCCGCGAAAGGATGGCCGCGAGGCCCTCCTTGAAATCAAAGCCGAGCCCGCTTTCCGGAATATTCCAATTGTAATTTTATCAACCTCCAAAGAGGACAAGGACATCACCTTCAGCATGAATGCGGGGGCCAATTCATTTATCACCAAACCAGCGATTTTCGACGAATGGGTCAAAATAATGAAATCCCTGGCTGAAGTCTGGCTTGTCTCGTAGAAATTATTTTGTTCCATTCCCTTATTGAGAAATCTCTTTTAAAACCTCAAGGGTTACAAGCACATGCACCTCTTTCCCCAACACACCCATGTCGGTAAACTTTTCGGACCCCACGTGATAGTCCAGACGGTCAATGGTGAATTCGGCTTCAAAGCCCGCCACCATCTGGCCTGCTTTTAACGGATTTTCCCGCAACCCGTAATAGGTGAACGGTATTTCCACCGCTTTTGTCACATCCTTGACGGTGAGATTGCCCGCAAGCAGGTAGCGATTGTCCTTCACCTGTTTTACCCCCGTGCTTTTAAAGGTCATGAGGGGATACTTGTCCGCTTCAAAGAAGTCGTTTGATCGCAGGTGGTTGTCCCGCTTGGTAATATGGGTGTTGATGCTGTCCACCTTGACCGAAAATTCCACACTGCTCGCATCCTTGTTGTCGGGATCGAAAATCAGGGTTCCCGAGAAATCCGTAAACATGCCCCTCACGGTGGAATAGATGTGCCTGATGTCAAAGTAGATACTAGAGTGGGCCGGATCGATCTCCCATTTTTCAGCCTTTGCCAGGACCGGATTTGCCAGGGTAAACACGGATATCATAACAGCCAGAACGGATATGATCATTTTCCTTTTCATGATTTCCTTCTCCTTTCCATTAATGTTATCGTTATGATTTATATCATAAAAGTCCCCTGGGTGCCGGGGCGGCTATGTGATATGCCAACAAGATAAGGATGCATTGCCTTGATTACAAACTGAACCGCTCCGTAAATATGGATCGCCGTAAAAATCCCATCCGGACAAGGGCTTTGGTGATGTCGAACATCATCTGCGGCGGACCGCACACAAACACCATGGCCGACCGCCTGCCGGACCCGGAAAGGAGCCGCTGCAATGCGGATTGATCCAAACGTCCGCTTTCCGGACCGGCGTCCTGGGCTTCGGTGATCACATATGTTACGGCAAGACCCCTTAAACGGGATTCAAGCGCTTTAAATTCATCCGGAAAAATAATGTGCTCCCGGGTCCGGTTGCTCCAGATCAGGGTGATTTTTCGCGGGTCTCCCTTATCGGCCATATACCGGAGCATACTCAGCATGGGGGTGATGCCGATGCCGCCCGCGATCATGATGATTTCCTGTTGGGTTTGCCCTCTCAAATGGGTGAAAAAACCGTAAGGCCCGTCGATAAAAACCGGATCACCCGGAGAAACCCGCCCGATGCGGCGGGTCCAGTCCCCGGAGGTACGGATGACAAATTCCAGAGAGCCGGGACGGGTGGGGGCTGAGGCAATGGTGAAAGGATGCTCTTCCGCCGATAGGGCGGATGACGTTATCCGGATGAAACCGAACTGGCCGGGAAGATATGGGAATATTCCGGCGGTTCCGTTAACGGATTCCGGTTCAAGGGTTAACCCAAAAGCCTCCCTGCCGACGGGCCTGATGCCGGAAACGGTGAACGGTTTCCGCCGAATGCGCAAGAATCGCAGTTTCACCCAGGAATACAGAAGGCCGTATGCTCCCATGGCCGAAAAAACCATAATTCGTGGCGCCCCGGTCCCGAAGCTGTCGCTCACGAACAGCACATGAACAAAAAACGCCGCGGCCGCAATCAATACGGCCGTTTGATGCAATATCCGCCACCGGTCAAAGGAAAGGCCGAAAAAAAGACGCCCGGCGGCGGTGGTCACCGTGCCCAGGATAACCGCCAGGAGAAAAACACCCACGAATTCGGGCCAATAGCGCAGCTCAAGGGGGATTATGAGCATGTCTTCGGAATACAATATCAAGGCCGGGTGAATGACCGCACCCAGGGCAATGAAGATGCCGATGGTGCGGTGGGTATTGAGCAACGTATTTAACGCAAAGACCCGGTCGAGAAATTTCAGCCGGGAGGCCAGCACCAGTTGCAGCATAACCAGGCAGCCGGCCAGGATGCCGACGATCTTTCCGGTGCGCAGCAGTGTTCTGTCCAAACCGAATTTGTACAATATTGACGAGGATTCCACAAAAAACGGTATGGATGCGGCGCTCCCCATCATAAGACCAACGGCGGATATGATCATCGCGCCGTAAAACAACCGCATTTTCAAAGATAATATCGCCGCCATCAGCTCACACCTGATATTATAAAATTCACGGACCCTGAGCCGGACATGGTGTTTGTGCGCCCGGCCTGAAAATAAGGGCTTCAACCATGGCCGGGCAGAAACAATAGACCAAAAGGCTCAGCCCCCCCCCGCCATGAGGTCGGCCAGGTGATACTTTCCATGAGGATGGTGGGGTCGTGTCCCAGAAACAGGAAACGATCGATTTTTATCAACAGCCCATCCAGGTCATGGGAATTGACAAGGGGAATAAGCCTTCGGTTTTCAAGGTAAATGACGATGAGGAAAGCCGGCGGATACCAGTCTCTGAAAAACTGCATCCATGCATGGGCAAAGCGATTGTGAACAAAGGCAACTCCGAGAATGGTTGTCATGATGATGAGGTTTAAGGCGAAAATATCAACCGCCCGCCCGGCTTCCATAAAAATCAGGATGAATATATTCAGCAGTGCGGCAGCGCTGATGGTAATGTACTCTTCAACGATCAGGAAAGAACAAGGGATGGTTTGATTCAATCGGTATAAGTTCAATCGGGTACACCTTTTTATTTGTATTGTATGTTCCATGGTTTATAGCATAAAATTCCGTTAAACCGAATTTTTAATTGGAATTTAATCGAATTTATCGGCCCTTATTATCGCCAGGAAGGAAAAGGAATATGGTAAGGAAATCCCACCGAGTCTTTATGTTTATCGGATCGCTGAGCGTTACAGCGGTCATTGCAGCGGTCATTTCTGTTTCGATAATTCCGAATCCTCTCAGCGCCGATCAGACGGGAACAAAAGCCCGGGTGCCGGGCCTTGCGGAAAAAGGATCGGTGTTATACGAAAAATACTGCGTCCTGTGCCATGGTCAAAACGGTGAAGGGTATCTTGCCGATGATGCCAACGCGCTCTCCAATCAGGATTTTCTCGTGAGCGCCACTGATGACTACATCATCCAGGGGATTCTTCAGGGAAGACCCGGAACCCCCATGTCCGCGTGGGCAAAGGAAAAGGGCGGCCCCCTCACCCCGGAAGAGGCGGGAGCGATTGTGTCTTTTATCCGCACATGGCAGAAAGAACCTTCCATTGATTTAGGCCATGCAGCGCTAACGGGGAATGCGGAAAACGGCGCCCCGCTATATGAGCGCTGGTGCGCGGCATGCCACGGCAAACAGGGAAGCGGGGGGAATGCCCCGGAACTGAACAACCCGGTATTTCAAAAAACGGCAAGCGACGCCTTTATCCGTTACGCCATTCTAAACGGCCGCCGAAGATCCGCCATGTCGCCATACAAAGATACCCTGAATCATCAGGAAACCGATGATATGGTTTCCTTTATCCGGACGTTGAAAACACAAGACGGGCCTCCACCGGCCTTGGCTATGGATAATGAAGAATATTCAGGTGTTATGCTTGAGAAAGGCGTGCTCAATCCGGGAAATCCCCCGGCGGATTTCTCTCTCATCGAAAGCAAATACGTATTGGCCGACCATGTTTATGCCGCTTACAAGGCCGCCCAAACGTTTATGATTATTGATGCCCGCCCCAAAAGCGACTATCTCCGGGCCCATATCAAGGGAGCGTTATCCATACCCTTCTATGACAAGGATATCCTTCCGAAAGCTGCCTCATTTCAGAGATCAATAAATGGTTGTATCTATTTTAATATTTTGAATTTATTTATTTTTTTATCTTAGGATTGTTTTATCAGATGTCGTGATTAACCTTTTAAGCATCATTCGGTTCCATTTAGTTAAAAACACCCATTGATATTCGGCAGAAGCTGAATTCTGCATCGACTATATGGATATGAAAGGAAATAAATATTAATAAGTTAATTAAAACAATATGTTTGCTGGTGATGATGAGCACTGCATCCTGCGCGATTTACTATAACGTCCCAATCGCAGGTTATACAATGTGGAAGAGTCTGGAAGTCGGCGCACCCAGCTTACCGTATTATGCCTATTCCGATACCTCTCTTGACGACATCAATACGGAGTTTCAAAATGCCAAAGCAAAGGTAACGATTGAAGATACTTACACATATGGCTATGGACAATCCTTTGAAGACCTGCCCCCGAACGGCGATACCGGCCAGAAATTCACAGATATGGCCACTGCGACCCGATACCTCCAGAGCATTTTAAAGGCCAAGGGTGTACGCGGTTCCGGCAGTTACTTCCTGACCAGCATCGATTCGGCAAAATCCTTCGGCTTCACCCTGATCGCCGCAGTACACCGGGAAAACGAAAAGCCCGTGGTTTTCGATAAATTCGGCGCATCCAGCCGGGAGACACTCACCTGCGATGACCCGCCGTTTTATCAGCCTTACCGGTATGACTGCAAGGGGGAACCTTTGGATACGGTTTACGAATGGGCCGCCCTGCCCAACGACTGTTTTGACAAACAGGGGCACCAGGCAATTCTCCTGACCCTGACGGCAAACAAGATTCTGGAAAAGCAGCCCAAAAAAAATTACTGGGAGGCGGAAAGAAAATGGCTCGCCGGAAATTATAAGTCCGTGGTGGTGGATCAGGACTACATGGTCTGCCAGGAACTGGGCATAGAAAAGGGATATACGCAGGAAAAAAACCTGTTCAAAGACTAATCGATCAAATTCAAGGGGGGAGTCCGCCATTGTGAAATGGTCATGCTCCCCCCTTTTTATTCGGGTGCTATGTATCTTTTTTCAATTTACATTCGTCATAATACGCAAGCACCTTTTTGATGTACAACCGGGTCTCCTTATAAGGCGGTATCCCTTTATATCGTCTGACGGTTCCGGGCCCTGCATTATACGCAGCAAGGGCGATATTGATATCCCCGTCATATTCATCGATAAGATAGCTTAAATATTTGGTTCCCGCCTCAATGTTCTGCTCCGGATGCGCGCTGTTTTTTACGCCGAACGACCTTGCCGTCTTGGGCATGATCTGCATAATGCCTTGTGCGCCTCTTCCTGAAACCGCATTTGCATTTACGGATGACTCCGTCAGGATGATCGCTTTTACAAGGGCAGGGTCAATATTATGGCGTTCCGATGTTTTCAATATGATGTTGTCATATCGGAGCAGGCGCTTCTCATTTCTGCTCAGAACATCCTTTTGGGGTTTAACGATTCTTGTATTTTCATTATTTTTAAATTGTTGTTCATCTTGAGGGGAACTCACGACAATTAAAAATAATGAAATAATAATAGCAATTCACGTCTTTGCTTTTTTAGCCATGTACACCTCTCTTTATGATTTTTTTATCATCCATGAAGTTCCGCGTCATTTCAGAAAAACAAATAATTTCGTCCCATTAATAAAAGCAGGATGTGTTTTTTTACCACTCATGACGCAGTGTGTCAAGAATTATTATAACGCGGTGCGTTATGGGCCGCCCCTGTTGGCTTTGTAACTGCTCAGGTATTCAGGAGACAGAATTCAGAAGCCAGAATGAAGGAATTAATCATTTTTTATTCTGTCTTTTGTCTTGTTTCCCTTGCTTGTCAATGATCTTGATCATTTTGTGATATTTCTGAATCAACCAGGTAATTTGAAGAATCCGTTAGATAATCGGGAGCTTATATGCAGGCCATTCTGAATTCTGTATACCTGAATAGTTACAAAATTTTTCTTATTTTTTTGGAAAGGGAGCTGATGGTGTAGGGCTTTTCGATAAAGGCGATGCCTTCTTTCAGTATGCCGTGATGGGCGATAATGTCGCCGGTATAGCCGGATGTAAACAGCACACGCGTGTCGGGCCGGAGAATGGTGAGGGCGTCCGCCAGGGCCTTTCCGTTCATTCCGGGCAAAATCACATCGGACAGCAACAGATGAATCTCTTTGCCAAAATCCCCCGAGAGGGAAAGCGCCTCCTCGGCGCTGGCCGCCTCAATCACATGGTATCCAAGCCGCCGGAGGGCGTCCAGGGCGAACTCACGGACCAGGGAATCATCCTCCACCAGGAGTATGGTCTCGCTGCCGCCGCACACCACATCCTGCATGTTGTCGGCGGCTAAGACCTCTGCCTGTTCGTCCAGGACTTTGGGAAAGTAAATTTTAAAGGACGTTCCTTGTCCGGGCGAGGAATACACTTCAATACTGCCGTTATTCTGTTTCACCTCGCCGACTTCCATCATCACCCTGCCGCCGCGGGGCATCGCATCTCGGGCATTGACGACCAGATTGACGATGATTTGTTCGATCTGGCCGGGGTCGGCCATGACCTTCGCCGCCGGGGTATGAATGTTTGTGGTGAGACGGATGTTTTCGCCGATCATCCGCGCCAGCATTTTGGTCATATACCGGATAATGCCATTGAGATTGATAACTTTAGGCTCGATGAACTGTTTCCTGGAGAAGGCGAGCAATTGCCGGGTCAGGTCCGCGGCGCTTTCGGAGGCTTTCCTGATGACCTCCAGCCTGGAACGGATTTTACCCCCCGGCTCCGTCACCCCCATTGCCATATCCGTGTTCCCCATAATGGCAGTGAGAAGATTGTTGAAATCATGGGCCACGCCGCCCGCAAGCCGGCCGATGGATTCCATTTTCCGGGCCTGGCGCAACTGGTTTTCCAGCCGTTCGCGCTCCTCCAGGGCCTTTTGGCGCTCCGTAAGATCGACGGCCACGCTGACGATATGGGGCACCTCCCCGATGGAAATGATTTCCGCCGAGTACAGCATAAGAATTATTTCCCCTTGTTTTGACCGGAATTGAAGCGGCCGGTCCCGGACCACCCCGGTTTTTTGCAGCGCTTCAATGATGGTTTCCCGGTCTTTCTCATCGTTCCAGACATGGAGTTCCATGGATGTGCGCCCGAGTACTTCTTCTCTGGCGTATCCGGTGATTCTGAGAAAATAGTCGCTCACTTCCACATACCGGCTGTCGGCGGCGCCTGATATGGTGATGACCACCGGCCCCATGATATCGTTCAATTGCAGGTCCGTATCCGCAAAAGACGACGGCGGATGTGTTTTTTGCATGGAGCATCCTCTTTGATTTGGAATTAAACCCACTTTTCATTTTCACACGGAATGCAAAAGAGCAATTTATGTGCCAATACGACGGATTGCCGCGGATCGGCGATATTGCGGCATCCGGATCAGGTTCATACACCCAAGATCCGACTAATGCGTCATTTTGACTCAATCATTTTGCGTCATTGTTTCATTATGGAATAATTTCGGAATGGGCACCGGCAGGGGGAGAATTCTTGAAGTGGAGTAACTATTCAGGTATTCAGAATTCAGGAGCCAGCATTCAGAATGGCCCGCAAGTAAAATTCCGGTAACCCCCATGCCCGGATGGGCGCAACGAAGGATGAAAATAAAGACTTAACTGATTTTTCTCTGCGTCTCAGCGTCTCTGCGCGAGATATGTTTTTCTCCCGCAGAGACGCAGGGCCACAGAGGGTTTTTTATATTTACATATAAAGTTAAAGGATTGTGTCAAACAATCAATAACAACAATCACCTGCTGAATGGGCTTTCCGCAACGCCATCAAGTCTTCAAACCTCCTTGCCGGTTCCCTTATTCCGGCTTCTGAATTCTGACTCCTGAATTCTGAATACATGAATCGTTACGGGGTGTTAAAGACGCGCGTTTCGCCGAAGTCCGGCACAATAAACTCCGAATCCGGGATCCGCTGGTCTTTTAATGCTTTTTTCAGGTCGATCAGGGGCTGGTCAATCCCCTCGTAGGTGAGCTGAAACGTCCCGAAATGGATGCCCAGGCTTTTTTTGCTCTTTAAATCCAGGTGGGCGGCCACCGCGTCTTTGGGGTTCATATGGGCGACCTTCATAAACCATCTGGGCTCATAGGCGCCGATGGGCAGAAGGGACAGAATAAAGTCTCCGTGGGTCTTCCGGGCTTCCGCAAAGTGGGGGCCGTAAGCGGTATCCCCGGCAAAATAGATATTGCCCAGCCGGGTTTTGATGACAAATCCCCCCCACAGGGATTTATTCAGGTCCGTCAACCCTCTTCCGCTGCGGTGACGGGTTTCCGTAAAGACGAATTCCACATTCCCGTATGAAGCGGACTGGTTCCAGTCCAGGTCTTTAAATTGGGTTAACCCGATTTCCTCAAACAGCCGTCCGTTCCCGAGGCCCGACAGGACCAGCGGCGGCTGGTTTTCCGGGTTCCGGGCCTGCAAGAGCTTCAGGGATTCGATGTCCAGATGGTCATAATGGTTATGACTCACCAGAATAACATCCACCGGCGGCAGGTCTTCCATGTTCACCCCGGGGCTTCGCACCCGCTTGGGACCGGCCCAGGACAATGAACTGGAGCGCTCGGAGAAAATCGGGTCCGTAAGGATATTGACCCCGTCCACCTGGATGAGAAGCGTGGAATGGTTGATAAAGGTGACGGAAATTTCATCCCCTGTCTGCCTTGGCCGGGGAATTTTCCGGGGGGTTCCCTCAATCCATTCCGGCCAGGCTTCCTTGATAAAATTAAAGGGCAGCGTGAACCTAAGAAGGTCCACCAGACTGAAATCGCTGTTAACCCGGTTGTAAAATTTCTCACCGTCGAAATGGTCGGTCACCGGGCCTGTGTAGCCCTGGGCCGCAAACGCCGCAGGGCGATTCAACGCGCTAAAAATCATGGAGCCGATCAAGAGGAATATATTCCGTTTATTCTTTTCAGACATTTTCTTCGTTCTTTTTTTATAATGTGAACAATAATGTTTTCAGGAATATAAACACGAAATGAGCATAGCGCCAGGGAGCATATCTTTTTTCTTCCCATCCTACCGACTCCGCCCCGCCCTGTCCGGCCACAAGCCCGTAAACCGGATTTCGAAGCCGCACAAAGTGGTGCTTGCATTCCGCCACGGCATGACTTAGACTCTGATCGTCGTAAATGGGAAGTCTCCTTTTCCGGAACGTTGGGCGGTTCGGGTCAGGAGACTTTCTCTATCTTATGGATACGGAATTTCATTTTAATGTTAAAAATATCGCGAATGCTTCCCATGATCAAATATGTGCATCACCTTCTTCATGCCGCTTGGTTTACCGTCATCAGGCCCCTGGCCAACCGTTACACCGGATTCCTGCTGTTTCTGATTGCCTACACGATGATCATGCATCAATTCGGCGGGTTGCCTTCGGTGCGGACCGCCTGGCGGCTGGAAATTCCGCTGGTCCTCTATCTTTACGTTTACTTTAACCTGATCACCCGCAAATCCCGGGTCCAGTTTCTGGCGGCTGCCCTGCCCGTCCTGCTGGTGTATGTCGTCTTTGATGTTTACCATCTGCTCCTCGGCAGACTGATTCGCATTGCCGAGGTGACCGAGCTGCCGGAGATGTTCAGCATTATGCCCATGGGCGCAAAGATTTCCGTCGTCCTGCTGATGGGCCTGCCCCTGGTTTTCTTTCTATGGTCCTTGTCGTTTAGCCGTTTCCGCCCCATGCTTCTGGGAGCCCTGCCGCTCCTGGCAATTCTGGTGACGGTGGAAAGGTATCCCGATTTTTTCATCGACGCATTTAAAGGGACCCAGAAAACCATTTGCTGGTATTCGGATACGGAGAGCGCAGGCGCCAGCGGGCGCATCAGCATGGCGCTCTATAACGAAGCCTGCCGGAAAAGTTCCTTAAAAAAAATCGCGGCGTATCGCGGTGACTCGTTTTTTAAAAAAGCATTTGACGATAAGGTCGCAAAAGTCAGTGCCCTCCGGACCAAAAGCAACGTCCATTTGATCATGCTGGAAAGTTTTCTTGACCCCAACCTGTTCCTTGACGCCAGATTTTCCCGTAACCCGATGCATCCTTCTTTTGACGCACTTTTTAAGAACAAGGCGGGATTTTCGATTTCACCGGTATTCGGCGGCGCCACCGCCCAGGCCGAGTTTGAGGCGCTTTCCGGAGTGCCGGCCCTGCGGAAGATTTCGGGAATTGAATTCAATATGTTTACCGGCGCAAAAACCCGGTGCCTGCCGAACCTCCTGGCCCGGAGCGGCTATCACACCATCGCCACCAACGCCTTTCTGCCGGATTTTTTCAATTCCACCAATGCGTATGAAGGGCTGGGCTTTGAGAATGTTTATTATGCCCGCGAATATGCGCCGGGACGCGACACCTATTTCAGCACCGGGGATGTCACCGGCGAGATGTACATGTTTGACGGGGATCTGTTCACCCAGAACCTGGCATTTGTTGAAAAATGGATCAAAGAGCATCCCGACAAACCTTTATTCAACTATATCAATAGCATATATGGTCATCTGCCACACATCCTCAACCCCGGCAAGCGGCCGCAGGTGGTCAAGCTGCTGGGCAAGTTCCGGGACGATCAGCTCGAACGGGCGGCAAACCAGTGCTACTACCGGACCGAAGCCCTTGCGGCGTTCGTGAAGGGACTCATCCGGATGGATCCGCAAAGCATCATCATCCTGGTGAGCGACCACCTGCCGGCACTCACTTTCGGCCCCGGCACCTATCGCAGCCTCAATTATAACGGAAAATCAAAAGACCACATCCACCTGAACCGCATCTACATTGTCGAAAACGGCCGGCCGGTCCGTTACGGCACCCTTCACCACTACGACATCCCCCAGGTCATCCTGAGTTATGTGACCCATGACAAATTCCATCAAAACAATGCCCCGGGAGCCGGTCCCCGGACTACCTGCGCAGGCGAAAACGCTTTCCGGGAACAATACATGGCGATTATGGCGGATGCCATGAATGATGCGCCCGCTCTTTCACCCATCGCCATGGGAAAGCCCAAAATAAAAACAAATTGATATGAAAATTAAAGTTACCATCCGGTTTTATGAAGAACTGAATGATTACCTCAAGTCAGGCATCCGGAAGCAGGATCTGTTCATCGATATTGAAAAAACTCTATCCGTTGGAGATCTGATCCAATCCCTTGGTCCGCCCTGCTCCGTAGTGGATCTGATCCTTGTAAACGGTCAGCCGGCAGGGTTTGATTATATTCTTCAGGACAATGACAGGATTTCGGTATACCCGGTGTTTGAAAGGCTGAATATTCAATCCGTCTCTCCTCTTGCAAATTCTCCGCTGCGAAAATTGAGATTTATCTGTGATGTTCATCTGGGCCGGCTGGCAAAATATCTGCGCATGGTTGGATTCGACACACTGTATGGGAACAGCTATGATGACAACCTGTTGATTCATCTGTCAAATTCGCAGCAACGGATACTGCTGACGCGGGATGCCGAAATTCTGTTAAACAAAAAGGTCAGCCGGCGATACCGGGTAAAGCAGGCGGAACCGCGTGAGCAGGTGCGGGAGGTTCTGGAATTTTTTGATTTGAAAAATAATATCATGCCGATGTCCCGATGCCTGGAATGCAATGGCCTGATAAATCCGGTTTCAAAAGAAACGGTCGGACACCGGGTGGATCAGCCTGTTTTTGAAATAACCGATGACTTCACCGAATGTGCAGGCTGCGGAAAGATTTACTGGAAAGGAACCCATTATGATTCGATGATGAAGGGGATTCGGGAAGTGGTGGATTAAAGCGAAAAAAAGAGTTCCACCAACCACCCTCCCGCGGCGCAGCAATGTTGGGGCGGAAAATTTTCCGCCCTTACCCGTTCCAATCCAACCACCCTCCCGTAGCGCGACGGAAGGCCGGATTTTTCTGCCCGTATTCCTCCAGTTTTTTCTTCCCATCCTCCCGAATCTATAGTACAAATGCCTTTCCGTGCAAGAATACCACATACCCTATTCCCCCCACACAGGAGCCCGCAAATGCCTGAACAAATCCCGATAATTCCAGGAACCAACCCGGTCATCATCCCCGAAGTTGTAGAAGAACCGACCGTCACGGTCTTGTCTGCGGAAGATGCCGCCCAGGTCGACGAGGCCGTCCGCTACATCAACTGCATCCTGGCCGGCAAAGCCCTTGAAACCTCCATCCTGATCGGCGACTATGTCCTGACCCATTTTTTCCATGACGATATGGACACGGCGTTTTCAAAAGATCCCGATAAACCGGTGTCTTTCAGCATGCTGTGCAACCACCCGGATCTGTGTATTTCGCGGGATAAATTGATCAATATGGTAAAAGTGGCGGCCCAGGAACGATTTTTCCAGAGCATTGCCTTTAACTGCGGCAGCCTTAATTACTCGCATCGGCTTAAGCTCACCCGGCTTCCCAATGGCAACGTTAAAATCGAACTGGCCACGGCCGCTATCGCCGAAAACCTGACCGTCGAAAAGCTCGCCTCCCGCGTCAAGGCGCTAATCATGGAAACGGCCCCGGCAGACGACAATTTGCCTGCGCCTAATCCCTACGAAAAAGCGGCCACTGATTTGCTTCCCGTCATTGATCAGCTTACCCGGAAAGCAAGCTCCCTGAAAATCGCTTCAAAAACGGAGAATCTGGCGAGTGTTTCCGCCGAAACACGCAGCTTGCTGAAAAACAAATTAATCGCCCTGTCGGATTCACTTAACGATACCCAAACCGAATGCGAGACGCTTCTGAAACGGATAGATCTGATCGACAATCCGCGTTAAATTTTAACTTGCGATAATATCGCAAGTTAAAAATCAGGCCGGTGATTTTACCCCTGATTAAGGCTTAACATTAATATTTTATGGAATATATAATCAAAAAAAGGGCGGAAAATCCGCGCTTTTATATAAGATAATGATCATTAATGCCGGACAGGAAAGGTCTCTTTGAAATATTTACTGCATTTGAATATTGGACATCCACGAATCGTTTCAATCCACGCGCCCCGCACGGGGCGCGACTTGTTCGCACATATACCGCTGATCTTTCCGGATATGTTTCAATCCACGCGCCCCGCACGGGGCGCGACAAGAAGTACTTATTGGGCAATCAACATTTGATGATTTCGTAAAAATGGCTTTAATTAAGTATCTGAAATTATCAATTTTTTTATAAAAATGTGCTTGCCATTTCTTTGGATTTATTATAATATCATATAATAAAATCAATAATTTATAAGGAAAAAGCATGATTCACATTAAAGATCACAAACAGCTCGATCTCTTTGATCCCTGGCGGTTTCTCATCCCCAAGAGACGGCAGTTACTCGACAAGACGTGGCCGGGGTTGTTCC